>NZ_DATKQC010000282.1:0-14872 GCF_035532915.1 Edaphobacter sp. | reverse complement strand
ATCGCTTGCATAGCGCAAACCCTCCCGCCGATACTGCGGGCGAGTGATTTCAGTCCAGGGCATCCGTGGCTCCGTCGTGTCTCGCAAACCAACGGAATCACAACCCGCTGAAATCACTCAACCCTTTCTCAGTCAGACACTAAGGCTTGATCTTCGTCATCGTGGAATTCCTTCCTCAGAAGGGGACCCATTCGCCGCTTACACAATTATTCTGACAGCCTCCGCCGTGCCGAAGCGATATGCAAGAAAGCCGACCGAGAAACGCACATTCCTGGCAAACCCACTTACTCGCCAAGCCACAAAACCCGCAATCTATCAATAAGTTATAAATTCTTCACGGACGACTCACTCGTTTGCTCCCTCATATGCCTGCGCGCATTGCAAGGTAGGTTTTGAAAGACATTCTAACATCATGGGCTTCAGTCATGCCTTCCCTATCGGAGAACGCATTGGGATGGAATGGATCATAGTGGACGAGGTCTTCATATGCCCGTCGGCAGCACCGAATATGCCTCATACCAAGGCTCGCTGATGGCGACCCATGGTATCGAGTCTTGGTTTTGCGCGCCGCCGCCGGCCAATCCGGCGCGCGATACCAGATCCCGCGACGGCTGGAAGAGTCAGCCATCGCGGGATCTGGTATCAGAACCTTTCCAACCGGCAACACGGCACATGCTCACCCCGTCGGAGACGCCGCTCTGGCAATTTCAACACAACTCGTGACGACACCTGTGGACAGTCTCCAATAGCCGAATCGTTGTAACAGAAGCGCCACAGGTGATTTGGGTTTCCCCAACCTGACTCGGTTGTTACAATACAGGCTATGTCGGGACAGACGAACTCGCAGCAAATTGGGGCACTGCCGCCCATCCAGCCAATCGCTGATCTTTCACCTAATGAAAGACGGACGCTGCTTGCCCGCCTCCTGCGGAGAAAGGTGAGCGGGTCCCCTCTATTCCATCCTCTCTCCGATAACCAGCAGGGGATCTGGTTTTTGTCCCAGTTCGCGCCGAACAGCTCGGTCTACAATGTCAGTTTTGCAGGGCACATCCACTCCGACGTAGATGTCCCCGCTTTCCGGCGCGCGTTTCAGGCACTGCTAGATCGTCATCCTTCCCTGCGAACCACGTTTGCGGTGCACGCCGGCAAGCCCGTTCAACAGATCCACGAACATCAGCAGGTCCACTTCGAGGAGGCTGATGCCTCGAACTGGTGCGGAGATGACCTGCAAATGCGGCTGGTCGAGGAAACCCAGCGTCCGTTTGATCTCGAGCGAGGGCCGGTCACGCGGGTGAATTTGTTCACGCGATCGGCGCGGGAACACATTCTGTTGCTGGTCATTCATCATATCGTGGTTGATTTCTGGTCTCTCGCGGTGATCCTGAACGAATTCGCTATACTGTATCTGGCAGAACAAGCCGGTCGACCACTGTCTCTCCCGGCCCTTGATTTGCAATACACGGACTTCGTTCGGTGGCAGGACGGAATGCTTGCGGGGCCGACCGGAGGACGTCTCTGGGATTACTGGAAAAAACAACTGTCCGGCCAGTTACCCGTGCTCAATCTGCCCACTGACCGGCCGCGACCGCCGGTTCAGATGTTTCGCGGCGCGCAGCACGATTTTACTCTGAACGATGACTTGGCTCGACGGCTCCGAACGCTTGCCAAAGCCGAGGGAGCGACGCTGTTCATGGTCCTGTTGGCGGCGTTCCAACTGCTACTCCACTATCACAGTGGCGAGGAAGACATCCTTGTGGCCTCCCCCATGGTCGGACGGAGCCGGGCCGAGTTTGAAGGAATCGTAGGCCTTTTTGCCAATCCGGTTGTCTTGCGCGCAAACTTCTCCGGGAAGCCAACGTTTCGGGCATTTCTGGGCCAGGTGCGTCGCACGGTGTTGGAGGCGCTCGAGCATCAGGATTACCCCACTCTGCGCTTGGTTCAACGGCTCCGGCCGCCCCGGGATCTTAGCCGCCCGCCGCTCTGCCAAGCGATGTTCGTCCTGGATAAACCTCACCGGGCCACCGATCAGGCGGTATCGACATTTGTGGGCGGCGAGACCGGGCTGCGGATGGGGCATGGCGAGCTTGCTATGGAGTTGATCCCGCTGGAACGCCGGTCTGCAACTCTGGATCTGGTCATGTTGGTCATTGAGACGACCGGATCACTTTCAACCTCAATCCGCTTCAATGCCGACCTGTTCGACGCAATCACGATCACCCGAATGGCGGAACATTTTCGTGCGCTGCTGGAAAGTGTCATCCGTGATCCGGCTGCTGCGATCAGTGACCTGGAACTTCTGACAGATGCTGAGCGTCAGCAGATTTTGGTCGATCTCAACAATACGAGGGCAGATTACCCAAAAGATAAGTGCCTCCACCAATTGTTTGAGGAACAAGTCCAGCGGACACCGGACAACGTCGCCATCCTGTTTGAGGGACAGCAACTTACATATGCTCAGCTAAACGCCCGCGCCAACCAGGTGGCCCATCACCTCCAAGCCTTAGGCGTTGGGCCGGAGGTACCGGTGGCAATTTGCATGCAGCGCTGCCCGGAGATGGTCGTCGGCCTTCTTGGCATTCTGAAAGCCGGCGGAGCTTATGTGCCGCTAGATCCCGCCTATCCGAAGGAGCGCCTGTCCTTTGTGATGGAAGATGCCCATCCTGCGGTGCTGCTGACGCAAGGGCACATGATGCCGAGCATGCCTGAGCGCGGGATCCACGCTGTTTGCATGGACACCGGGCGGGAAGCCATCGCCGCGATGAGTGAAAAAAACCCGGCAGCCAAGGCAACCGCCGAGAACCTTGCCTACATTCTTTACACCTCCGGCACAACGGGACAGCCCAAAGGAGTCATGGTCGAACACCGTGGGTTGTGCAATGTCATCACTTGGATAACCCAAACGCTCGAGCTATCGGTCGAAGACCGCTGTCTTCTGAAAACTCCGATCACGTTCGATGCTGCCGGACGTGAACTGTACCCGATCTTGCTAACTGGTGGCAGGCTTGTCATTGCTGAAGCGGATGGTCATCGCGATAGTCGTTACTTGGCAGAGACGCTCCGTGGCGCGCGCATTTCCATTTTTCACTGCGTTCCATCTCTTCTGCAGTTCCTCGTCGAGGAGCCGGCATTCGATGACTGTCCCGCCTTGCGTGCGATCATGTGCGGCGGCGAGGCCTTGCCGACCCAAGTGGTCGCTCGGTTCCAGCGCCGCTCAAGGGCCAAGCTTTATAACGTTTACGGCCCGACCGAGACGATCATCGACTCGACATATCGCTTATGCGACGAGGCCAACAACTTTTCTTCGGTTCCGATCGGACGGCCGATACCGAACACGCGCATATACATCTTGGACAATGAACTACATCTGCTGCCGATCGGGGTCGCAGGCCAGATGCATATCGGCGGGGTGGGTGTGGCGCGAGGGTATCTGAACCGGCCAGAGTTGACCGCCGAGAAATTCATTCCGGATCCATTCAGCACAGAGCCTGGAGCACGACTGTACAAGACGGGCGATTTTGCCCGCTATCTGCGAAACGGGAACATCGAGTTCCTTGGCCGCGCCGATCACCAGGTCAAGATTCGCGGTTTCCGCATCGAGCTGGGGGAAATCGAGGCCGCGCTTGGCCAACACCAAGCCGTCCGGCAGGCCGTTGTTTTGCTTCGGGAAGATGCGCCAGGAGAGAAGCGGCTGGTGGCTTATGTGATCGCTGAATCCACCGCTGACGAGTTGCGCCGCTCTCTCAAGGACAAGCTGCCCGACCATATGGTGCCAGCAGTCTTCGTGCTGCTCGATGCCTTCCCGTTGCTGTACACCGGGAAGATCGACCGCCGGGCACTGCCGGCACCGGACAAAGCCCGACCCGAATTGACCAAGGCCTTCGTGGCACCCCGAACTCCTACAGAGGAGCTGCTTGCAGAGATATGGGCACAGCTTCTTGGCATTAAACTAATAGGTATCCACGACAATTTCTTTGATCTTGGTGGGCATTCGCTTTTGGCGACTCAGGCTGCTTCCCGAATGCGCGAGGCCTTCGAGGTCGAAATTCCGCTGCGCCGACTGTTCGAGGCACCAACCGTGGCCGGTCTGGCTGAAAGCATCGAGGCTGCTCGGGAGGCCGGGCAGAATCTGGTGCTGCCGCCCATCCTGCCGGTTCCACGGAACGAAGACCTGGTTCTTTCATTTGCCCAGCAGAGACTGTGGTTTTTCGATCAGCTTGAGCCTGGGCTTTCAGCCTACAACATTCCAGCCGCCGTTCGTCTCAAGGGGCTGCTCAACCTGGCGGCGCTGGAGTGGAGTCTCAATGAAATCATCAAGCGTCACGAATCGTTGCGTACGACTTTCGGGAAGGCGGCTGGACGGCCTACGCAACTGATTGCTCCGGCCTTAACAATCAAGCTGTCGGTCGTTGACGTGCGAAAGCTGCCGACGGGCGAGCGGGAGGCCGAGGTCCGGCGACTGGTCACCGCCGAAGCCCAACTTCCCTTCGATTTGTCCCGAGGTCCGCTGTTACGGGGTACCGTATTGCGATTGGGCGATGAGGAGCACGTGGGGCTGCTGACGATGCACCATATTGTCTCCGACGGTTGGTCGACGGGAATACTGATTCAAGAGCTGGAGACGCTCTATCTCGCCTTCTGCGCAGGCGAGTCCTCGCCGCTGCCTGCGCTGCCCATACAATATGCGGATTTCGCACACTGGCAGCGGCGGTGGCTGCAGGGTGAAGTCTTGCAAACGCAGATTTCCTATTGGAAGGAGCAACTGGCTGGCGCCCCGGCTGTTGTGGACCTGCCGGCCGATCGCCCCAGACCGGCAGTGCAGACTTTTCGAGGTGCGCGCCAGTCATTGGTGCTGTCCAGACATCTGCATGAAGGGCTCAAAGCGCTATGCCGCGAGGAACGGGCGACCGAGTTCATGACGTTGTTGGCGGTGTTCACGGTCTTGTTGTATCGCTACACGAACCAGGACGACATGATCGTCGGCACGCCGATCGCCAACCGTAACAGGCGAGAGATCGAAGGACTTATAGGGTGCTTCGTCAACGCACTGGTCCTGCGGACAGACCTTTCCGGAAATCCCCGTTTCCGGGAACTCTTGCGGCGGGTGCAAAAAGTGTGTTTGGGAGCGTATAGCCATCAGGATCTGCCCTTCGACCGACTGGTCGAGGAATTGAAGGTGACGCGGGATCTGAACCGCAATCCGCTCTTTCAGGTGATGTTCGTGCTGCAGAATGCTTCGCTGCGGACAGTCGAGCAACCGGGCCTGGTTCTAAGCCCGGTCGAAGTGGACAGCGAGGCGGCCCATTTTGATCTGACCCTGCTGATAGCGGACGCCGACCAAGGGCTAACAGCCGCATTTGTGTACAATACCGATCTGTTCGAGGCGGCCACGATTGCGCGGATGCTGGGGAATTTTCAGACGCTGTTGGAGGGCGTGGTCGCCGACCCCGAGCAGCGCCTGGCGGACCTGCCACTGTTGACCGAGGCCGAGCGACAGCAAGTGCTGGTGGGATGGAACAGAAGCCGGGCCGATCATCCGCCGGACTTGTGCATTCATCAGCTTTTTGAGGCGCAGGCGAAGCGAACGCCGGACACGATTGCCGTCGTGTCCGAGACGGAACAGTTGACGTACGGGGAGCTGAACCGCCGCGCCAATCAACTGGCGCAACATTTGCGTGCGCTCGGGGTCGGGCCCGAGGTCATGGTGGCCATCTGCCTGGAACGCTCGTTGGAGCTCGTCATCGGCTTGCTCGGCGTTCTCAAGGCGGGCGGGGTGTACGTGCCTTTGGACCCTGCCTATCCGCAGGAGCGCCTGGCCTTTATGTTGAGAGATGCACAAGCGCCGGTGCTGTTGACCTGGGAGCGGTCAGCGTTGGGGTGGGCGGAGGAGAATGCCAAAATCATCTGCCTCGATTCAGGCTGGGAGATGATTGCCCGTGAAAGCGATGAAAACCCCGGCAATCCAGTTCGCCCCGAAAACCTGGCGTATGTCGTCTATACGTCGGGATCGACGGGGCCGCCCAAGGGCGTTCAGGTTTCGCATAGCGCTATTGCGGGTCACTGTCAGAATGTTCAAACGACCTACGAACTGGACTCCCGCGATGTCGTGCTCCAGTTCTGTTCGTCGAGTTTTGATGTGTCTCTGGAGGAGATCCTGCCGACACTGATGATTGGGGCACGACTGGTGGTCATGGGGGCGAACGTCTGGCATCCGGCGGAATTTCATCGAAAGATTGCGGAGTTCGGGCTCACGGTCCTCAATTTGCCGACCGCCTACTGGCAGGAACTGACGCGAGAATGGGCTTGCTTCGAGGAGCTGGTCCCGAACATTCAACCGCGGCTCTTCATTATCGGCAGCGATACGATGTTGCCCGGTGCGCTCAAGCTCTGGCAGCAAACCCCGATGAATTCAGTCCGGCTCATTAATGCTTACGGCCCGACGGAGGCGACGATCACGGCAACTTCCTGCGAAATCGTGCCCCATCGTGGTGAGACCATGGGGTATCAGCGCGTGTCCATTGGTCGTCCCCTCTCTGGCCGAGCGATCTACATTCTGGACGAGCATAGCAACCCCGTCCCGATCGGCATGCAAGGTCATCTTCATGTCGGCGGAGCCGGTTTGGCACGAGGGTATTTGAATCGGCCGGATTTGACCAACTCGACGTTTGTTCCAGATCCCTTCAGTGCTGAGCCAAACGCGCGAATGTACAAAACCGGCGACCTGGCCCGCTATCGGCTCGATGGGAACATCGAGTTTCTCGGTCGGACCGACCAGCAGGTAAAGATACGAGGGTTTCGCATCGAACTGGGGGAAATCGAGGCCGCCCTTGGCGAACACCCGGCCGTGCGCGAGGCCGTGGTGCTGGCGCGAGAAGACGCATCAAGCGACAAGCGTTTGGTGGCCTATGTGGTTGGGGACTGCACGACCGATGAGCTGCGTCGCTTTGCCAAAGACAAGCTGCCGGCGTTCATGGTACCGGCGACGGTCGTGCTGCTAGATGCCTTGCCATTGATGCCTAACGGGAAGATCGACCGCCAGGCGCTGCCAGCGCCGGATCGATCCAGACCGGCGTTGGAGAAGGCATTCGTCGCGCCCCGCGATGATCTGGAGCGCCAACTCGTGCAGATCTGGGAGGAGGTTTTAGGCGTTCTGCCGGTCGGGGTGACGGACAATTTTTTTGAGCTGGGAGGGCACTCTCTGTTGGCAGTGCGCCTGTTTGGCTTGATAGAAACCCGGCTGGGCAAGAAACTTCTGCTAACAACTATCTTTCAGGAGGCAACGATTGAGGACCTCGCGGCTGCTTTACGTCAGCAGGCCATGCCTGGTCCACAGTCAGCGTTGGTGGCCATTCAACCTGAAGGCAGAAAGCGGCCGCTCTTCCTGGTACATCCGGCTGGCGGACATGTTTTTCCCTACATTCATCTGGCGCGGTTTCTGGGCCCTGATCAGCCCTGCTATGGGCTGCAGGCCAGGGGCGTGGAAGATGAACAGGATCCGCACGCGCGGATCGAAGACATGGCGGCTACCTACATCCAAGCCCTGCAGACCGTGCAGCCGACGGGACCGTACCTGCTTGGAGGATGGTCCATGGGAGGCATGGTTGCCTTCGAGATGGCGCAGCAACTTCACGCGCAAGGCCAGCGTGTGGCGCTGCTTGCCATGCTGGATGGTCGGATTCCCACGCCCGATGCCACGTTTCCCGAACAAGATGCCGACGCGATTTCGTTGGTAGAACGTTATTTCGGCATTTCGTTCGGCCCGATGGAGTCGCTGACGGAGCTTCCCGAAGGCGAACAGTTGGCCGTTATGCTGGAACAGGCAAAGAGCGCCGGCCTGGTGCCCGCGGAGCTCGATGTTTCCCGAGCTCGCCGGTTTGTCATGCTCCTCAGGAACGATCTACGTGCGGCGCAGGCCTACGAACTGCATCGCCACCCAGGTCGAATAACCTTCTTCAAAGCGTGTGAAACGCTGGACGGCGCGCCCGCGGACCAGACAATGGGCTGGAGCGAGTGGGCCAGCGACGGCGTGGAGGTCCATGTCGTTCCGGGCAATCACGCCAACATGATGTACGCGCCTCACGTTGAAGTCCTGGCAAAGGAGCTGACGGCGTGCCTCAACCGTGCGCAATCCGCGGTGACGGAACAAAATGACACAGCCGCTCAGGTCGCTCAATGACTGCCGCGCCGACTTTTGACTCCTGGATTGCCTTCCGCAAACCGAACCCGCAGGCCCGCCTGCGCCTGTTCTGTTTCCCGTACGCGGGAACCGGTGCCGCGCTTTTTCGCACTTGGTGGAGCGATTTGCCAGCTTATGTCGAAGTCTGCCCGGTTCAGTTCCCCGGTCGGGGAACTCGGCTGATGGAGACACCGTTCACTCAGCTTTCGCCGCTCGTCGAGACCCTTGCCCAAGCGCTCGGTCCGCTTCTGGACAAGCCGTTTGCCTTCTTCGGTCACAGCCTGGGCGCATTGGTTGGCTTTGAACTCGCCCGCCAGCTCCGAAGACAGTCGGGCGCTCAGCCGGTTAGGCTGTTTGCCTCTGCGGCTCGCGCGCCGCAGATCCCGCCTAGACATCGCCCGATCCATGCGCTGCCCGACGAGGAATTCCTGGAAGAACTGCGCCGCCTGAATGGCACTCCCGGCGAGGTGTTGGAGCATCCAGAACTCATGGAGATCATGCTTCCTGCGTTGCGGGCGGATTTCGCCGTTTACGAAACATATGCGTACTCGCCCGAGCTTCCTCTCACTTGCTGCATCTCCAGCTTTGGCGGCTTGCAGGATCGTAGGGTGAGTTGCGATGATCTTGGCGCCTGGCGTGAACAGACGACCGCATCCTTGTCGCTGCGGATGTTTCCCGGAGGCCACTTCTTCTTGAACGCAGTTCAGCCGCTGCTTCTTCAGGTGCTCTCACAGGAACTGCACAGAGACGAGTGAGAACTGCCATATGAAAGCAGTCTTCATCATTCCGGCTGATCCTCTGTGGCGCTCTCCACCGGAAGCCTTTGTATTAGGCCGCGATGAGGTTCATGTCTGGCGAGCGACGTTGGATCAGCCTAAATCTCAGAGTGAGAGCTTTCTCCCAACCCTTGCAGCGGATGAACGGACGAGGGCGGAGCAGTTTTATTTCGAGACACATCGCGAGCGCTTTATTGTCGCTCGCGGCGTGCTCCGGGCCATCCTCGGCTGCTATCTGAATCGAGCGCCCGAATGCCTGACGTTTTGCTACGGTGCTCATGGAAAGCCTGCCCTTGCCGGTGATGCCGACTTGGATACGATCCGCTTCAACGTATCCCACTCTCACGGAGTCGCCCTCTATGTGGTCACGCGTGGCCGGGAGGTGGGTATCGACCTCGAACGCATATGCTTCGATCTGAAAGTGATGGAGATCGCTGAGCGGTTCTTCTCAAGACGGGAAGTTGCGATGCTCCAGACACTCCCACCCGGAATGCAGCGTCAGGCGTTCTTTCGCTGTTGGACGCGCAAGGAGGCCTACATCAAGGCCCGGGGCGAAGGGCTTTCCCTGCCATTGGACCAGTTTGACGTGTCGCTGGTTTCCGGGGAATCGGAGATAGCGCTCGGGATTCAACGGGACCCATTCGAAGCCTCCCGTTGGTCCCTTCGGGAACTTCCCGCCGCAACGGACTATGTGGCCGCTCTTGCCGTGGAAGGACACGGCTGGCGTCTTGCCTGCTTACAATGGCCGGACCCAGGTCGGTAACTAGTCTGATTTGTACAACGAGTTTCTTTTCCGCGCCCATCTCGTGGCAACTTGATTTACGATCAAGAAAGTGACCAATGTCACGGGTGCAGCGATGATAATCGAGCCAATGAGCATGGCAGCGTACGCATCCCAGCCTTTTTGCAAAACCTCCCACAGCCGTGCGTGATCCAGCGCCAGAGGACGCTGCACTGGGAGAATCAACTTTCCCAGTCGATATTCCGCGAGCCAGATCAAAGGCAACAGCGGGGAATAAAGAATCGCCGTCGTTGCCCCGGCGATCGCCGCGATAACGCTCATTTTCAGCAGCCATGCCACCACGGTTGCTACGGCTATTGGCGATGGATTCAGCGGCAGGAAACTGGCGATGATGCCGATAGAGAAGCCGGCCGCGATTTGATCCGGCCGAGCATTGAGGTGCAACAGCTTTTTCCAGGTCTCTCCGACTCGTTGTTTGAGGGTGGGCCTGCTCATATCTCACGGCTCGGGTCTGGCATGTGCCACATCACTGGCGATCTGCCCATCACGCAAGTGAAGCAGTCGGTGCGCCCGGTCCATAACCTGAGGATCATGGGTGGCATACACAAAAGTCGTCCCGTGAGCGCGATTCAGTTGCTCCATCACTTCGAGGAGAGCGGTTGCCATCACCGAGTCCAGATTCGCCGTAGGCTCGTCCGCTAGAATAAGCGCCGGTTCACTGATCATGGCGCGCGCCACCGCGACTCGTTGTTGTTGCCCGCCGGATAACTCCCCGGGGCGTCGACTTTCAAGGCCGGAAAGACCGATTTCGGCGAAGAGCTTTTGCACTCTTTCTTTTCGTTGCTTTGTGGGTACCCCTTGCAGGAGCAGGGGGAACTCGGCGTTTTCCTGGGCCGTCAGGACCGGGAGCAGGTTGTAAGCTTGGAAGACGAAGCCGAGACGCTGCAGCCGCAGACGGGCCAGTTCTCCTGCAGATAGCAGTTGAAGGTTCCTTCCGTCCACCAACACCTCGCCAGTATCGGCGCGATCGAGTCCACCGATGACGTTGAGCAATGAAGTTTTGCCGCATCCAGACGGACCCGCTATTGCAACGAATTCTCCCGGAGCGACCTGGAGACTGATCCCGCGCAGTGCCAGGACCTCGATTGCCCCTACGTGGTAGCTTTTCTTCACGTCCCTCAGCTCGACCGCCCATTCAATCATATCTTTCCCCCATCAAGCTAAAACACCCTCAAGGCGGTAGGCAGTTTGGTTCGTGCGGCCCTGAGCGCCGGATAAATGGAGATGACGGTCGCAGTCAGGAATACAATGCCAACAGACCAAGCGATACGCGTTAGGCTCAGGCGCGAGTAGATAATCGGGTCAAAAACGAGGGCAGCGGGGAGGCTGCTTGCGAAGAACCAGCGCAGATCCAACCCATAAGTGGCGAAATAATGCTCGATGCTCAATCCCAGGACGAGCCCTAGTGTTAGGCTGATCGCTGTGAGCGTCAATGACTCGACGATGACCATGATGGCTAGCTGCGCAGGTCTTAGACCCAAAGCCGAAAAGAGCCCGAATTCATAGCGGCGTTCGAGTACTCGCATAAGGACGGTGTTCAGTATCCCCAATCCGACGACTGAGAGTACCACAGCGTTCATGATGTAGTTAAAGGCATCGTCTAGTCGGAAGAGCCGAGCCAGAGTCGGCATGGATTGCCGCCAAGAAAGAATTTCAACGGGAAACCCGGCTAACTTCTCCCGCAACTTCCGGGCCACTATCGGCGAGTCCCGCTCCTGTTCCAGCAGGACCGCGACCAGAGTGACCCGGTCAGGCACTCTGAGGAGAGTTTGGGCCGCAGGCAACGGCAACTGGATGACGTGGGCGTCGATCGCTTGGACACCCGTGCGAAAGATCCCATTCACCCGCAGCAGAGTGCTCTGCATCTCTCCGCCACTCGCGTTGGACGCCGCCGCGTTGGATGGCTGTAGCGCCTGAGTCATGAGCACGACCCGGGCTCCGATCGTTATCGCGAGCCTGCGGGCCAACTCGGTCCCAATGACGATACCTGATTGTTGGTCGTTACCGAGATAGGTCCCCTCAACCATCCGTTGGGGAATCAGGGATACGGAACGCTCGTCTTTGGGGATGACCCCCATGATTCTCACCCCGTCAGCGTTGGCTGCCGAACTCAGCAATCCGGAGGCCAGCAGTCTGGGACTCAGACCACGCACAACACGTCTCATAGTCTCAGTTTGCAAGAAGGCCTCGGTCGCAGACACGGCGGAGGCCGACAGCAACAAGTCCTGGGAGTCCGTCTGCTGGTACCCGTGTGCCTGGACGACAACGTGTCCGGGGCCAAGCCTCACTGCATTATCGATCATTTGGGCGTGGCCGCCGTCGAGCAAGCCCAAAGAAACTAGCAGCAAGGCCAGGCCCAAACCCAAAGCCGACGCCGTCAGCAGGGTCCCGCGAGGACTGCGCCAGAGGTTACGCCATCCTATTTTCGCTAGCAGAAGCATTCCCACCATTGCTAAACCTTTCGGAGCGCCTCCGCGGGGCGAAAACGAGCTGCTCGCAATGCAGGGTAAAGCGCAGACGCCAGAGTCGCGAAGGCAAGTCCCAGGGCGGCCTGCGCGTACGCAGTGAAGTCCTGCCGACCGTACCAGAGGGGGCCGACAACGACTCCGGCAAGAGAGACCGAGCCTCCATTGCCATCCAGGTTCAGGCCATGCTCCTGCAAATACCAGAGGAGCGGAGACCCGAGCGCTCCTCCCAAAACCAAACTGGCTCCTGCGAGACTTGCGGCCTCTGCCAGAACGAGACCAACTACCTGCGCCGGTCGCATTCCCACGGCCATCAGCATGCCAAACTCACGCGTCCGCTCGATGATCGCCATGAGCATGGTGTTTACGATGCCCATGGCTGCCAACAGGAAAAAAATGAAGAAGAGAATGAATGTCACACGACGATTGAACTGGACATAGTCAGCCAGCTCCGGTGCCAGCTCCTGCCAAGGCATTACTTGAACCGGAAGGGATTTGCTCAGCAGTACATCAAGTGTCGCTGCCGTGGTCGTTGCCATGGTGACGTTGCGCAGTTTAATCGCGATTTCGTGGATTCTTCCCGGCGGCAAGCGCAACAGCTTCTGCAGAGAAGCAAGAGGCATGACCACCAGACTCTGGTCCATTGCGGCAAGCCCCGTGTGAAAGACTCCCGTTACCGTGTAAAGGTCATTTCCCATTGAACCATCGACCGCCGAGGTCAACAGGACGATTTTCGACCCAACCTTGGCGCCAATCGCCGAGGCGAGCTTGTCTCCCATCACGACACCTTTAGGCATTTGTCCGGTCAAATAGTGCCCTCCTACCATCCGAGTTTGCAGCACCGTAATCTTCTGCTCCTGTTCGGGAACGACGCCGAGAAGCTGCACCCCAGCTGATTGATGGGTCCCGCTAACCAAGCCGTAGGCGTACACTCGAGGACTCGCGGCCTCAACGCGAGGGTCGGCGGTGATGGAGGCAAGCAGGGCGCTGACATCTGTTCCGGTTGCTCCTCCCAAGGTCTGCTGAATGGAACGGTCTGGGTAGTAGCCTGGCGCATGCACCTGGATATCGGACAGGCCGAGATCGGTTCCGGTCTCAATCATCTGCTGCCTCAGCCCAGCCATCAGGCACGCAACGAACAGCAGCATGGCATAGCCCAGGCCGATAGCCGCCATGGCGATCAGCGTCCGAGCGGGATTATACCAGAGATTGCGCCACGCGAGCCGCAACAGCGGTCCAGTCATGGCTTCAGATTCTTCAGGGAAAACGTCGTGTCGCTGATTGGCGCGTCGAAGACGATGTTATCGTATGTGACTGTTGTCTGTTGACCCGGATGGTCCAGCGGCCGCATGACCAGATGCGTAGGAATGAGCCTCCCGCCCACATGCGCGTAGTCGGAAAACAACAGTTCGCGGACAAGCTTCCCACTCTCGTCATAGTAGCGCTGCCATACTGGCATCAGGTCGGCTCGGCGGATTTCCAACACAACTTTCCCCCACACTACCGCCGCCGCCGGCTTCGGTGAGAGTGTATAATCCGATATCGCGACCCCACCGCGATATCCTACGAAAGAAGTCATAATCGTATAGTCGTTGGTGAGGCGAGTCTGGCTGGTCAGGTCATCGAGGGTGAAGTCACTGCCCATCCACGGAGTCATCATCATCGAACCCGACATTGCAATCGTGCGGTTCGCCTTCGGCAGATACATCCATGCTTTGTTGCCAACTTTGAGGATGGCCGTGCCCGCATCCTCGCGCGGCTGGCGAATGCGGACGAGAACCTTCGACTGGCCGACTGACCAGAACTGCATCAATATCTTGCGATGCAAGCCTGGCTTGGTGATCTCCATTTCTACGGTGGCGATGGTGGATTGGCCGGTAAACAGCCGAGTCACTCGGCCTACGATTTCCCGCGCCTGTCGATTATCCGCAGGTTGAGCCGCCTGCCCCGAGCCCAACCATACCAGCCCGGCGCAGATCGCGAGCCATCTTCTTTGCCGTCCTATAAAGCAACGGGTCTTCTGCGGAGGATTGGAAAAGCCGGAGCCACAAAAAGGCGGCGTCATCAAAATGGGCGTGGTTAGCGTCACGCCCTCTGTAGCTCGTCCAGAAACGGCACCTATGCTTTTGACCCATGCAGTAGCGAGCATTGCCAACGATCCTCGAACGGTGGCCGAGTTGCCACGAGTGTTTGGCGCCATGGTTCTCTTCTCGTCATTTGTTGCTGTGCGCTAAGGTTGGCACAGCGGGTCTGTCCAGGACGCAGTCCTTATGCTTCTTCGATACCTTAGGTTTTCAGATCTCCCGTACGCACGATTTCAAGCCGTCCAGCGATCTTTTCTTCGTGAAGACGTTGCACGACTTGCTCGGTTTCAGCTGCATCAAGCACGTGTGTCACAGCGGCAAATAGCACGGGACCATCACTTTGTTCACGGCACTCAACGTGCTCGATGCCGCCATTCTCGCCCGGTTCAAATCCCGCCGACGTGAGCCTAAGGGGGTATGGAATCGATCTCCTCCTCCGCCAACATATTGCTGAGCAATGAACTCACTTGCTCATCCGAGAGCCGGTGCAGGTTGGCCAACAGGCGTTCCGCATCTTGCTGCTCCTCCAGCGGTGCGACCGCCGGGGCCAAGGGCATTGTGGGATCGGCGGC
>NZ_DATKQC010000281.1:0-5131 GCF_035532915.1 Edaphobacter sp. | reverse complement strand
GGAGTCGGCGTTGGCCGACGAAGGACGGCGCCGGGAGGTGCTCGAATGCTCGTACAGGCGCTAGCTGAATATGCGGACAACTATCTGGCCGATGAGTTGAACGATGCGGCGTGGGAGATGAAGCCCGTGCCGTGGTTGCTTGAAATTTCCCAGCGAGGAACGTTTTTGAATGCGACGCAACGGATGACGACGGAGACGCGCGGCAAGAAGCAGGTGCGGGTTCCCATGCCGATTAGCATGCCTCGTTCGCCGGTGAACCGTAATAGCGGGGAGCATCCATTGCTGGGAACGGATGATATTGCCTACGTCCTCGGCATTGGTCCGTGGACACCCGACAAATCCGCCGACAAAGAGAAAGCCGAAAAGCATCACGAGGCATTTGTGGCTCTCATCGCCAAAGCGGCTGCGGAAACCGGGGACGGTGCACTGGGAGCTTGCACTCGCTTCTATGCTAATGCGGAAGATCTGGAAAGGGCGCGCAACGCCTTGAAGGAGGCGAAGCCCGGCACGCTCGTTGCTCTTTCTGTCGGCGAACCGCTGGTGGAACGCGAGTCTGTCCAGCAGTTCTGGCGCAAGCATTACGAGGCTGCGTTTGCCGGGCGCATGGAAGGCAGCGACGGAGAGTGCATGATCTCCGGCAAGTTCGGCCCCATTGCGCCCACACACGAGAAAATCAAAGGCGTATCGAGTCTTGGAGGGCAGGCTGCTGGCGTTGCGCTAATGTCCTTCGATAAAGACGCCTTCCGCTCCTACGGATGGGAGCAGAACCGGAACAGCCCGGTCTCTCCGGATCGCGCGCTGGCCTACGTGCTTGCGTTCAACGATCTGCTGAAGCAGGACAAGGGCCGGCGCAAGGATATTGCGGGCATCGGCTTCTTGTACTGGCTCAAGAACCCAGCAGACTTGGATGCGCTTGACCTGATGGACCGGGCCGACCCAAGCCAAGTGAAAAAACTCCTCGGCTTCGATGCGCGGAGTGAGCCTGACGCAAACCGCTTTTATATGGTCGCCGTCTCCGGCAATGGCGGACGGCTGCGCGTGCATCACTGGGCGGATCTTGCACTCACGCAGGTAAAAGAGAACCTTAAGAACTGGCACGAACAACTGCGCGTTGAGTTTCCTTGGGACGAACCCGCTCCCGTGCGGCTATGGCAATTGCTGTATGCCCTGGACCGTGAAGGCAAGCCCGATGACCACACAGTGTTGGCGTTGCTGCGCCGGGGCATTGAGGGCGTTCCGCTTGGCTACTCGGTACTCTCGACGGCGCTCACGCGGCTCCGACATCCAGGCGGAAGCGACTCAAAGGAAAAGACGGGAGAGAAGAAGAGCGATCCCATGTCACTGGCTAGACTGCGCGTGCCTATGGGGCTGATTCGCATGTGCATCAACGATCTGTTTCTACAACAGGAAGGAGCAAGAAAAATGAGTGAGGGACTGGACCCAGGCTGCACCATCCCAGCCTATATCTGTGGGCGGTTGATGGCGGAGTTTGAAAACCTGCAACGCTCATCCAGTGAAAATGAAGTAAACTCGTCGATTCTGGATCGTTACTTCGCATTGGCATCCACGTATCCTGCCGTCGCGTTCCCGAAGATTGAGAACCTCGGCCAAAAGCATCTTCGTAAGCTTCGCAGGGACAACCCACCCGCCGCGTATGCCATTGATGCGCGGCTACAGGAGTTGCACAATCTCCTGCAACCCTCAGCGAGCGGCGCCTATCCAGGCAAACTCGGGCTCGAAGGCCAGGGACTCTTTGCCCTCGGCTACTACCACCAGAAGGCCAGGTCCCGTTCTAAGGCGCAGGATCGCAAACAAGCCAACGATGCTGAAAAAGAATCTACAAATGAATCCACCGATCAGGAGAACAACCGATGAGTACGATTGAGAACCGCTACGACTTTGTCTTTCTGTTTGATTGCCAGGACGGTAACCCGAACGGGGATCCGGATTCTGACAACAGTCCGCGCTTTGATCCTGAGACGTTTCAAGGGCTCGTCTCCGACGTGTGCCTCAAGCGCAAGATTCGGGATTATGTGCGCTATGCCAAGACAACGAATGATGTTGCAGAATCGGGATACGGCATCTTTGTGCTGAGCGGCAACACGCTTGAAAGCAACCAGCGGCAGCCCTTCGAGAAACTCACTGGCGACGACAAGATCGAAGCCAAAGGAAAGGACACCAAGCCGACAGACATCGAAAAGGCCCGTCAGTGGATGTGCAAGAACTTCTTCGATGTCCGCGCCTTCGGTGCTGTCATGAGCACAACCGAGTTCAACTGCGGACAGGTGCGCGGCCCCGTGCAGATCACGTTTGCGCGTTCAATCGACCGGATTCTCCCTACCGAACACACCATCTCACGCCAGGCATTTACGGGCGAGAAGGACATCAAGTCTGGAACCGGAACTCTGGGGCGCAAACACACCATCCCCTACGGTCTGTATCTCGCGCATGGCTACATCAACCCGGTCTTTGCCGCAAAGACCGGCTTCAGCGAAGACGATCTCACGCTCTTGTGGAAGGCTCTCGCCAATTTGTTTGAGTTGGACCGCTCCGCTGCGCGGGGCACAATGGCTGCGCGCGGCCTTTACATTTTCAAGCACGAGAGCAAGCTCGGCAATGCGCAAGCACAGAGGCTCTTTGAGTCCATCCAGGTGAAGAAGAGGCCGGATATTGAGAGCCCGCGCGCCTTCACGGATTACACCGTCGTGCCTCCCGATCCAGGCTCACTGCCGGAAGGCATCACCCTCATCGGGGGTCTCGCATAAGCCTGTTCCATCCAAGGCGGAACAGTATGTATACAGAAGAGGATCTTCTCCCGCTCTCCGGTCTCCAGCATCTCGCCTTTTGCGAACGGCGCTGGGCGCTGATTCATCTGGAGCAGCAGTGGGAGGAGAACCTCTTCACCGCTGAAGGCAAAATTCTTCACGAGAAGGCACACTCCGCCGGAATTGAATCCCGCCCCGAGGCCCTGGTTCGGCGAACTCTTCCGCTGCGGTCCTTTCGCCTTGGCATCTCCGGGCAAGCCGACATTGTCGAGTTCCTGCCTTGTGAAGCCTCAGAGCCGGGTGTTCCCATGCCGCGCCGTAAAGGACTCTGGAAGCCGTATCCGGTGGAGTACAAGCGGACCCGCGACAAACACGGCAGCGTGGCCTATCGAATTCAGCTTTGCGCACAGGCGCTTTGTCTTGAAGAGATGCTCCAAGTCCCTGTTCCTGCGGGGGCAGTCTTTGACGGCAAGGCAAAGCGTCGCGAAGTGGTGAACTTCGACGAACCGCTCCGTCAAGAGGTTGAGCACCTCGCGGCCCGCATGCACCAGATTCTTCAATCCGGGAAAACGCCGCGGGCCATCTATGCGAAGAAATGCGAAGGCTGCTCCATGAAGCCCGTCTGCCTGCCGTCGGTTGGCGAGTCGGTCAGCGCTTCCAGTTATCTGACCCGCGCCGTGGAAGCCAATCTCAGGAAGGTTCCTGGCGAACGCGCCAGCAATGAAGAGGAACAACCCCGATGAGAAAGCTCCTCAACACACTTTACGTCACGATTCCCGATGCCTATCTCAGCAAGGATGGTGAAACAGTCCTCGTTCGCGTCGAACATGAAACGAGGCTTCGCGTCCCTATACATACGCTGGAGGGTATTGTCTGCATCGGCATAGTCTCAATGAGCCCTCCGCTGATGGGGTTCTGCGCCGAGCGCAACGTCGGCGTGAGTTTCCTTAGCGAGCACGGCCGCTTTCTCGCCCGCATCCAGGGACCGATCCACGGAAACGTCCTGCTGCGCCGGGAGCAGTATCGCCGTGCCGACCAGGATGCTGATTCCGCAGCCATCGCAAAGTCGATTCTGTTGGCGAAGATCGCTAACAGCCGGACTTCGCTCTTGCGTGCTGGTCGTGAGCACACCTCAGATACCATTGATCGTGCTGCTACACAGCTTGGCCAATCGCTACGCCTGCTCGCGTCCGCAACCTCTCTCGATGGTTTGCGCGGCGTCGAGGGAGACGCCGCACAGACGTATTTCAGCGTCTTTAACGAACTCATCTTGCACCAGAAGGAGGAGTTCTTCTTTCACACGCGTAGCCGCCGGCCTCCACTCGACAATGTCAACGCGTTGCTCTCGTTCCTCTATGTCCTGTTGGCGCACGACATCGCTTCTGCATTGGAGACGACCGGCCTAGACCCTGCCGTTGGGTTTTTGCACCGCGACCGTCCCGGTCGTGCCGGCCTTGCTCTGGACCTCATGGAGGAGTTGCGTCCGGTGTTAGCCGACAGGCTCGTACTTACCCTCATCAACCGCCGCCAGGTAGCCGGAAATGGCTTTTCCCGCGCCGAATCCGGCGGGGTGACCATGAACGATGCCACGCGCAAAGAAGTTCTGGTCGCGTGGCAGTTGCGCAAGCAGGAAGAGGTCCTCCATCCATTTCTGAACGAACGTATCCCCTTTGGCCTGGTTCCCTACGCACAGGCTCTTCTGCTGGCGCGTCACCTGCGCGGCGATCTCGACGCCTACCCTTCCTTCATCTGGAGATGACAAAGCATGATGGTGCTTGTGACGTATGATATGGGAACTCAGTCCGACGATGGGAAACGCCGCCTCCGGCAAATCGCCAAACTGTGTCAGAATCATGGTCAGCGGGTGCAGTTTTCAGTTTTTGAATGCCTGCTGGAACCTGCTCTTTGGGTTGAATTTCGCGCCAAGCTCCTCGCCCTCATCGACCCGTCGACCGATAGCCTTCGTTTCTACTTCCTGGGAGCCAACTGGCAGAGGCGCGTGGAACACGCTGGCGCCAAGCCTGCCTACAACCCTGAAGGCCCCCTTATCCTATAGCGCGAACCTTAAGCACACAGTCTACGCCCAGCAGGTTCGCGCATATCCCTTCTATTTCATTCCAAGCATCTTGCACACAGATGCTCATTTTCTGGGCATTCCGTGCTATGGGCTTTTAGTGAGTCCGCGCAATTCCCTGGCTAGGAGGTAGAAATCAAAGCTGTTACAGTAGAGCCGTCGCGCCCCACGCGGGGCGCGTGGATTGAAACGTTATAGATGGGGTGCACGTTTTGTCACCCTTTGTCGCGCCCCACGCGGGGCGCGTGGATTGAAACACCTTAAGCTGAGAGCTGTTTTGCGTCATCGCGCG
>NZ_DATKQC010000280.1:0-2710 GCF_035532915.1 Edaphobacter sp. | reverse complement strand
GCGAATCCTGACCGGATAATGTCTGTGAATGAAAATGCCGGTGCGTTACCGGGCTGGCCGCTCTCGTATCCCGATTTCCTGGATTGGCAGGCGCAGAACAAGTCGTTCCGCTCGCTCGCGATCTACAACAGCAGCGGCTATCTGCTGCGCACCAGCTCCGGTACGGAGGCGGTGAAGGGCGAACGGGTAAGCGGCAGCTTCTTTCAAACCCTTGGCGTGCGTCCCATCCTCGGGCGCGACTTCAACCCCGGCGAGAATCAGCCGGGCGGCCCCAATGTAATGCTCCTGAGTTACGAGGCGTGGACCCATCGCTTTGGCGCACGGCCTAACGTGGTCGGGCAGACCGTAGACCTCGACACTCAGCCCTACACGGTCATCGGAGTGTTGCCTCGGTCGTTCTCATTCGCATTGAGCGGCGGCGCGGAGTTCTGGGTTCCCATCAACAGCCTCAGCCCGCACGAGCATTCACGCGCTTTCTATGCCTTCTTTGGAATCGGAAGACTGCGCGACGGAATCACCGTACCGTCGGCGCAGGCCGAGATGAGGACGATCTCAAAACAACTCCAGCGGCAATATGCCATCACAGGGCACGATCTGAACGCCAGTGTCATCCCTTACTCCGAAGTCGTCGTGGGCAACGTTCGACCCATTCTATTGATGCTGCTCGGTGGGGCCAGCCTGCTTCTGCTCATTGCCTGCGTCAACGTGAGCAGCCTTATTCTGGTGCGGTCGGAGAGCCGGAGGCGGGAGATTGCCGTGCGCGGAGCCTTGGGAGCAACCCCCGCGCGGCTGGTAAGGCAATTCGCAGCCGAAGGACTCCTGCTTGCGGGCCTTGGCAGCGGTGCGGGCATTGTCGTTTCAGCCGCACTCATGAGGCTCCTTGCGCGCCTCGTTCCTAAGGGCATGGCTTCGGGCATGCCGTTTCTCGACCGCGTTGGGTGGAACGCGCACACTGCCATATTCGCTGGCACAACCTCTCTACTGGCTGCATTGCTGCTGACGACAACGCCGGTGCTGCGGCTTTCCCTTCAACGGTTACGCGATGGATTGACGGATGGAGATCGCGGTGCAGCCAACAGTCTCTGGCGCAGGCTGGGAGCACATCTCGTCATCGTCGAACTTGCGATCGCAGTCGTGCTGCTTGCAAGCGCCGGTCTGTTCGGGAAGAGCCTTTATCGGCTCCTGCATGTGCCGCTCGGATTTGCGCCGAACCATATTGCAACGGTGGAGGTCGAAGCGCCCTCCTCGATTTACCAGACGAAAGATCAGGCCGTAGCCCTTTACAGAGAAGTCGCCCAGCGTGTCGCAGCGTTGCCTGGGGTTGAATCGGCGGGCCTTACGTCCCGGTTGCCGGTAGGGTGCAATTGCCCCACCGACGGCATCCGGATTGTGGGAAGGCCGTATCACGGCGAGCACAACGAGGTGAACGAGCGCCATGTCAGCGCGAGTTATCTGCCTGCGCTCAAAGCCACCCTGATGCGCGGGCGATGGTTCACCGAAGCTGATGACGCGTCTCACCCTGGAGTGGCCATCATCAATCAGGCTCTCGCGCAAAAGTACTTCCCCGGCGTCGATCCCATCGGTCAAAGTATCGCGGATGATGAAGGAGGACAACCATCCGTGTGGCAGATCGTCGGCGTTGTCGATGACATCCATGAAGGACCGCTCGATGCCGACATCGCGCCCACAGAGTATTTTCCTCTTAACCAAATAGGCGAGATCTCTTTCACTCTGGCCGCACGTTCTTCGCAGGATGCGAGCGCACTGCTGCCGGTGCTGGTCAGTACGCTTCGTCAGATCAATCCGGATCTGGGCGTATCCAATGAAGCGACCTTGAGCGAAAAAATCGGAGCGACACAGGCTGCCATGCTGCACCGCTCGTCAGCATGGCTGGTAGGAGGATTCGCAACCACAGCCCTCCTGCTCGCAGTGGTCGGGCTCTATGGAGTCATTGCCGATTCGGTAGGCCGGAGGACCCGCGAAATCGGTGTCCGCATGGCGCTTGGAGCACCGCGCAGCGCTGTGTATCGTCTCGTCGTTCGACAGGCGGTATGGCTGACCCTGGCAGGATTGGCCATCGGTCTGCTCTGCTCCCTGGCGACATCGATCCTCATGCGCAGTCTGCTGTTCGGCGTGTACGCGTGGGACCCAGTAACTTTGCTTTGCGTGGCCGTTTTACTTGGTCTGGCATCCATGGCGGCAAGCTTTCTTCCTGCCCGCCGTGCCGCATCACTCAACCCAGTAGAATCTCTTCGCGCTGAATAACGGATACTAGCCCTTGGTTCCAGAGTGCCAAAAGTGCTGCTATTCGCTTCTGAGTGCTTGAGCCGGGTCGATGGAAGCTGCACGAAAAGCTGGAATATATGCTGCCAGAAGGCCGGCGAACGCTACAGATATACAAACCACAGCAAGCACGAGTGGATCGCGGGGTGCGGCGCCGTAGAGCATCGATCTGAGCATTGGCGTAGATACCAGTGAAGCCATAGCCCCTATGCCAATTCCTGCCAGCAACAAGATCGCGGCATCGTGCAGCACCATCATCAGCACGGCGCTACGTTGCGCTCCCAGTGCCAGCCGTACACCGATCTCTCTCGTTCTTCGCGACACCGAATACGCCATGACTCCATAGAGACCCACTACTGTCAGGATCAATGCCAACCCTGCAAAAGCTCCCAGCAGTATCATCACAAATCTCGATTGAGAGAACTGA
>NZ_DATKQC010000279.1:0-5077 GCF_035532915.1 Edaphobacter sp. | reverse complement strand
ACCTCCTTGTGACCCACACCCTAAAACCGAACTACCGCCCGAAACCCGCAACAATGCAGCATCCGCCGCGCCAGCGGCTTCGTTCAAACGCGCTTCTCTTTACCGAAAAGCTTAATTCCCGGATTGCCGACCATCCGGGAGCTATCGCCATGCCAGATCGTTCTCGAATTAACTTCGTCTCCCGGCGAGCACCGGGGCTGGAATCTGCAGATCGGTCTTCGTCCGGGACAATTTCTCCAGAGAAGCCAAGTGGGCTGCGAGACCGTGATCGCCCGGTCGTCGATGGGTGAAACAAGATCGCTCTTCGCAGCGCAACCACTCACGCACCGCTAAATTTCTCTGGGGTTGCCTGTGAACTGCCGAAAGAGCGTTGTGAATTGACCCTGACTCTTGAATCCACAACCCATTACACGCTTTGAGGGACAATTAGCGCGACGATTCCGCCTTTTCCTAAACGATCCCCGGGGTTGAGGTGTTCGACGTCCTCAGCCGCTCTGGATGTCGCGCTGGCGGAACTCAATTCACATAGCCATTCGTTGGTGGGATAAGTGTGTCATCTTTGTGATCCGCCAGCCTTGCTTCGGATGAGTGTAAAAACATCCAATACCGTAGCAATATTGCGGATGTTCCCCGCAACGCTCATAACCTCTTCGATACCGACATGTTTGTCCACCAGGGTCTCAAGGCGTTCGCTCACGTTCCTTAGTTGGTCCGCTTCCAACAGAATATCCTCGAAAGGCCCGAAGTAGCTCGTACCTGTAGCGAAGTTGCTCCTTCCTGTCGTGTCCAACTTCGCTTTGACCTCAATCTGAAGGGGTGCACCTTCTATCAAACGCACCGTTGCCGCCTCGCCAAGGAGGGTAAGAAACAGTCCGAGCAGCTGCGCAATCAGAATGATTCCGACCTCGCCATCCTCATCTGTGTCTAGTCGGAATTCATTTTCGCCAAAACCGCGCAAGCATCCATTCGCCGTTACCTGCACCGCACTGAGCCTTGGAGACTGCGACTTGGCCAAAGACAAAGCACGAGAAGCGAGCGCCTGAAAACCGTCAACTCCTACGGGGGCGCAGAGCTGCCGGCGGAGCTTCTCATAGACGCGAAGTGTCGCAATCTCGGTCTGTGCGGAAGACGGATCAGCATCAACTTCGGAAGCAATGAGCCTGCTGGCCCAATCGCGAATCATTGATGGGGGAAGCATTGGTTCTCTCCTTGCACGTTACGCCTCGCATTGAAGGCGAGGACTCAATCGCGCTGATACGTCCTTGACGGTTGCTTGGCTAACGAAATTACCGACGCGCTTCATCCCACTCCATTTTGGCGTCACATAAACCAAGTTACCTGAAATACTTCCTGAAAGGTGAGCACAATTGACCAATACGAACTCGCCGTCAGTGCAATCCGGTGCTAAAGTGTACGGCCTAGCATGGTGCAGCGGATGCTTGGTCGAAGGTTTTCCACCTAAATCGGGGGCACAACCTATTCCCGACGGCACACCATCTCTATCTCCGCTCGTTTACTGGGCAGACTTATCGCTGAGATGCCGGCCCCTCTGCTGCGCCGCGGTCGGAATGACGGATGTATCAGTCACTTCAGAGAAAAGAAAGATGTTGTGTTTTGACCAATCAGCAAATTCGCGACGGAGTAGACTAAATTTGCGAGACGTCAATACAAACGATCACGAACAAATGATGCGAAGCGCAGACACTCCGACGACACGCGAGCTCGCCCAACGACTTCTTGCTTACGAAGAGGTTGAGACAACTCCTGCCATGGCTGATGTGCATGCGGTGTCTCGCGTGTGCGACAAGCTGCGCCGTTCTTTAACCGCGCTGGCTGGGGTAGCGGGATTTCGCTCGCTCCTGGCGCGCGCATTGAGCTTGGCAAAGCAGGAGTCTCCGGTCCTCGGCGGATGGGAAGTCAAGTCGGACGGCTCGCTGGAGGGTGTGAATGGCGAAGCGGCGCAGTCGGGTGCCGTGCTCATTGCACATTTAATCGGGCTGATGATCACGTTCATCGGCGAGTCTCTCACGCTCCGACTCCTGCATGATGTGTGGCTAGATCTGCCCGGCTCCGAAATTAAGTTTGGAAGGAATCAATCAAAATGAACGAGCAGAGCAAGGTCAAGATAAACCAGTTACCGACCGGAGTACCTGGACTTGATGAGATACTCGGTGGCGGTCTCCCCGAGTTTTCGTTCAACATCATCGCTGGATCGCCCGGATGTGGCAAGACCACCTTGGCGCACCAGTTCATCTTCGCCAATGCCACGGTGGAGCGTCCTGCCCTTTACTTCACCGTGCTGGGCGAACCAGCGCTGAAGATGCTGCGCTACCAGCAGCAATTCACCTTCTTCGATGCGGCGAAGCTGAACAACGCCGTGCGCTTCGTCAACCTGAGCCAGGATCTCATCGAGCGCGGGCTACAGGGAGTTCTGGAAGAGATTTCCAAACAGGTGGAAGCCGCCAACCCGAGCATTGTGGCGGTGGACTCCTTCCGCACCGTGCTACGCAGCGAGATGCACAACGGCAAGGATATGGCTGTCCAAACGTTCGTGCAGCAGTTGGCGCTGCTGCTCACCAGTTGGGAGGCGACCACGTTCCTGATTGGCGAGTATTCCGAGTCGGAGGTGCGCGACAATCCCGTCTTTACCGTTGCCGACGGTCTGTTCTGGCTCTTTCAGCAAGTGGACCGGAACTCCGTCGTGCGCAAGATGCAGGTCATGAAGCTGCGCGGACAGGCTTCCGTGCCGGGCCTGCACACCTTCCGCATCACCGAAGCCGGTCTGCAGGCCTTCTCGCGCACACTCGGACTGCTGGGCCAGAGGAAGACATTTACCAGTGTCAAGCGCCTTTCCATGGGGATTCCGGCGTTGGACGAGATGATGGGCGGAGGCGTTCCTGAGGGGGACAGCCTGCTGATCGCCGGTTCCTCGGGTACTGGCAAATCACTGATGGCGACACAATTCCTCGCTGCGGGTATACGGGCGGGCGAAGCAGGCATTGCGGCAGTTTTTGAAGAGCGGCCCAATGAATACACTGCGCGTGCCACGGAATTCGGACTCGATCTCCAGACGCCGCTTGCCGAAGGAAGCCTGGAAGTGATCTACCTCCGACCGCTGGATTTGTCAGTGGACGAGATGATGCAGGAGATTCTCGACGCCGTGAAAAGGACAGGAGCAAAGCGGTTGGTGATCGATTCCCTGGCCGGCTTCGAGATGGCATTAGCACCCGCCTTCCGCGCCGACTTTCGCGAATCGCTCTATCGCATGATCTTCGCCCTGACCGCTATCGGTATCACTATCCTGAGCACCCTGGAGATGCCGGAGACGTTCACCGAACTGCTCTTCAGCAGCTATTCCATCTCGTTCCTCACCGACGACATCGTCCGGATGCGTTATGTAGAGATCGATGGTCAACTCAGCCAGATTATGATGGTGGTGAAGATGCGCAGGGGTGCGCACAGCCGGGAGATCCGGCAGTATCAGATCACCACCGACGGAATCGTCATCGGGGAGCGCTTGAAGAACTACGTAGACCTCATCACCGGAATCCCACAACCGCTGTCGGTCTTGCGCTCGGAAGAGTTGTTACTCAACCGAAAGGCTTGACCCAGAGGTCAGATGGCAACCGAACAGGAAATGGACCTGCCGAACCTCTGCCGCGCCGTTGCCGACGCTTCGCCCATGGCCATGGCTGGATTGGGCGGTCCCGTGCACACACTGCGCTACGTCAACCTGGCCTTTTGCCTGCTCACCGGCAAATCGAAAGATGAATTGATCGGCACGCCTTTCTCCGGCATTGCTCCCTGCGCGAACGAATGCGTGGTACTGCTTGACCGGGTCGCCAAGACAGGACTGGCCGATAGCCATACCGGGCAGGAGCATATCCATCCGCTCTATTGGTCGTTCGCGATGTGGCCGTTGCTCGGGGCGAACCAGAGCCATCTCGGCATTATGGTCCAGATAACCGAAGCGACCCAGTTTCATGACGATGCGGTCGCCATGAATCAGGCGTTGCTGCTGGGCTCGGTGCGCCAGCATGAGCTGACGGAAGCGGCGGAGAAACTCAACACAAAATTGCAAGCAGAGATGACGGAGCGCAAGCGGGCGGAAGATGAGCTGCTCAAGGCGGGAGCCCTGCAGCACGCGATCTTCAACAGCACCAATTTCTCAAGTATCGCCACGGACGCGCATGGCGTCATTCAAATCTTCAACGTGGGTGCCGAGCGGATGCTGGGCTACACGGCCGCCGAAGTGATGAACCAGATCACGCCGGCTGATATTTCCGATCCGCGGGAAGTGATCGCCCGCGCCGCCGCATTGAGTCTCGAACTCGGAACGCAGATTGAACCAGGCTTTGAAGCGCTGGTGTTCAAGGCCTCGCGCGGGATCGAGGACATCTACGAGTTGACCTACATCCGCAAGGATGGCAGCCGGTTTTCGGCGGTGGTGTCGGTCACGGCGCTGCGCGACGCGCAGAACGCCATCATCGGCTATCTGCTGATCGGCACCGACAACACCGCGCGCAAGCAGGCGGAAGAGGCGCTGCTGCGGAGTGAAATGCTGGCGAGTGCGGGACGGATGGCGGCAAGCATCGCGCACGAGATCAACAATCCGCTCGCTGCTGTGGTTAACACTCTGTATCTCGTCCGCACCACCGCTGACTTACCTGAGGGGGCCCGTGAGTATCTGGATGTCGCGGATGGGGAACTGATGCGTATCGCCCATATCGTTCGACAGACGCTGGGATTTTATCGCGAGTTTTCCGCAGCCACGAGCAACTCCGGCTCGGCTTTGATGGCCTCGGTCGTCGACCTGCTAAAGGCGAAGATACGGGCCAGTGGAGCCATAGTGGAGCAGCAGTGTGCTGAACAGCTACAGGTGATGGGGGTGTCCGGAGAACTGCGGCAGGTACTGGCGAACCTGCTTGCAAACAGCCTGGATTCGGTTGACCAGGGCGGCAGGATTGTTCTGCGTGCTTCCGCTTCCATTGATCCAGACGATGGTAGACGACGCTTCCGGATAACAGTGGCCGACTGTGGGCACGGCATGGGGGCAGCCACGATGAAGCAGATCTTC
>NZ_DATKQC010000278.1:0-2380 GCF_035532915.1 Edaphobacter sp. | reverse complement strand
TGATGCGAAATCCGCTTCGCCCTGCCGCCCGCCGTCGCTGGCAAATCCCCGGCTCAACTCGCCGCAGCCAACTCCGATTTGTCATCCCGAGCGAGTCCCGGTGCGCGCAGCGCGCTACCGGGACGACGAGGGATCTGCTTTCGCAATTCGCTTGTTATGGCTAGCACGGCGGGCGCTGCCCGATCAACTCACCAGGGAGAGGGCGGCTTAACCAACCACCACCGCTCTCCTCCATGATGCGGCATAGGCTGCAAGAAGCCTTGATCTTCCAATTCAGAGACGACCGGCTCAAACTCATTGTCGGCAGCCTCGATCCTCTTCAAGCAGACCCGCAAACCAGATTCCGTCGCTGATCCCATCCCTGTTAGTTCGGCTAAAACACACTTCTTCAGTTCGCGCGCGAGCCTCTTGATCCTCTGTTCCCCGGTCTCCAGGCGAGGCGCTGCATCTGGCTTCTTCGCCCACCATAAAAAAGCAAACCCGATAAGAATCAGAACCGGGTCAAGCCACGGCCACCAGCTCCTAAGTGAGAGATCCTTGAGAAATGGCACAAGCGATCCAACCGTCTGTATACGACCGACCCAGTCGATCAACGTGACCAAGATCGCCAGTCCGCCGACGACACGCTTTGCCATTCTTCGCACATTCCCCCCAGACACCGCGAGACGACATGCTACTGGACTGCCACGTTTGTCTCAGGCTAATAATCTCGACCCGCTTTTGCCCTTCGACTGCCTCGGAGGCCGGCTCGTGCGGATTTACTGTCTCGCACCACGCCATTGATCGCCGCGCCCTAAAGCAAGTACACTCGCGCGGAGCTTACGATCGCGTGAACACACTCTATTACGGTGACAACCTGGAAGTCCTTCGCCTCCACGTGAAGGACGAGAGCGTTGATCTCGTTTACCTCGACCCGCCCTTCAAATCCAATCAAGACTACAACGTGCTGTTCGCCGAGAAGGACGGTACCGGAGCTGCGTCCCAGTTCAAGGCTTTCGAGGACACTTGGGAGTGGAACCAGGCCGCAGCCGGACAATATCAGGAAGTCGTCGAGGCCGGCGGTCGCGTCTCGGATGTGATGCAGGCTTTCCGCCGCTTCCTCGGCACCAACGATATGCTCGCCTACCTGACTATGATGGCCCCGCGCCTCGTCGAACTCCGCCGCGTGCTCAAGCCAACCGGCAGCATCTATCTCCATTGCGACCCCACCGCCAGCCATTACCTTAAGCTTCTTATGGACTCCATATTCCGTCCGGAGCATTTTCTGGCTGAAATCACGTGGAGACGAACGGGCACTCACAGTGACGCAAAACGCTGGAGCCCGGTGGCCGACCACATCTTGCACTACGCAAAGGAATTCAAGACAACATGGCACCCGCTCCACGAACCGCATAGCGAGAGCTATCTAGCGAGCAAATATAGGTACTCAGACATCAACGGGCGTAGGTATCGGCTAGACAACATGACGAGCCCGAAACCCCGCCCAAACATGATGTACGAATGGAAGGGACACGCGTCGCCACCGTTCGGATGGAGATATTCCAGGGAGACGATGGCAAAGTTGGACGCAGAGGGTCGAATTTGGTACCCGGACTCGAAATCGAAACGACCGCAACTCAAGCGCTATTTGGACAAGATGGAAGGAGTCCTGACAGGAAACGTCTGGACAGATATCGATCCGATCAATTCTCGCGCGCAGGAGCGCTTGGGATATCCGACCCAAAAGCCTGAGATCTTACTTGAACGCATGATAAAGGCCAGCAGCAACGAGGGCGACATTGTGCTCGATCCGTTCTGCGGCTGCGGAACCGCTATCGCCGTCGCACAGCGCCTCAACCGGAACTGGATCGGCATCGACATCACCCACCTCGCCATCGGCTTGATCAAGAGCCGCCTCCGCGACGCCTTTGGCGACGAAATTTCAAAGACGTACCAAGTCATCGGCGAGCCAGTCTCCGTTCCGGATGCACTGGGACTCGCGAAGGAAGACCCGTACCAGTTTCAATGGTGGGCGCTCGGGCTGGTCGGCGCGCGACGAACCGAGCAGAAAAAGGGCAGCGACCAAGGAATCGACGGCCGCCTATATTTTCACGACGAAGGCGACTCCGGCCGCACCAAGCAGATCATCCTCTCCGTAAAATCTGGCCACGTCAGCGTCAAGGACATCCGCGACCTGCGCGGCGTGATCGAACGAGAAAAAGCAGAAATTGGAGTCCTGCTTACCTTGGAAGACGCCACCAAGCCGATGAAAACCGAAGCCGCCAGCGCGGGCTTCTACAAATCTCCGTGGGGCAATCACCCACGACTCCAAATCCTCACCATCGCCGAACTGCTCGAAGGCAAAGGCATCGACTTCCCCCATCCATCGAACGTCACATTT
>NZ_DATKQC010000277.1:0-5653 GCF_035532915.1 Edaphobacter sp. | reverse complement strand
CGCTTGTCGTCGACCGGTACTTTCTTCTCCACCGCGTCGACGCCGGCGAGGATGTCGCGCAGGTCGCCGTAGCCGAAGTCCTTGCGGTTGGCCTGCACGTATTTTTCGCCCTGGCCGAAGCTGCCGCGCGGGTTGGGCATGAAGACGAAGTAGCCGAGCGCGGAGAAGGGGACGCCGCCATAGCCTGCGTTGGGCCAGCGGGGCGTGACGGCTGCTGAGGGGCCTCCGTGGACATAGACGACAAGGGGATATTTTTTGGCGGGATCGTAATTTGCCGGGTAGAGGAGCCAGCCCTGGACCTTGAAGCCTTCATTGCTCCAGTGGACGTCTTCCGCCTTGCCCCAGAGAGGCTTCCGGACGTCGTTGAGATGGGTGATCTGCTTGAGATGGTTGATAGGGCCAGCCCAGACCTCGGGGCCTTTCTCAAAGGAGGTTTGGACGAGCGCGACGTCTTGCGTTTTGGAGGTGGAGACGCTCATGACCAGCTCGTTGGCCCAGATGGTTTCTGGGAAGGTGATATCGACTGCCTTGGGGTCGCTGCCCGTCTCCGTATTGATGGAGGTGATGCGGGTGCTGCCGCCGACGTGCTCGGCGAGGCCGATGACTTTGGGCGAGAGCCAGTGGATGAAGGCTACCGACGCGGGTCGTTCGGGAGTAAGGTTCCGTGACTCGCCACCTGTGGCGGGGATTAAATATATGTCGCCGCCGGTGGAGCCCTGGTCGCTCATCAGGCCGCCGATGAAGGCGATCTGCCTGCCGTCGGTCGACCAGCGGGGGACGGCGATCTGGAGGTTGTGGAGGGAGCCTGAGACTTCGGTCGGCCTCAGGATCGATTGCGGGGTTGCGTCCTTCTCTGCTGTCTGCACATAAAGCTGGGCGACCCACCAGTTGTTTTCGCCGGGAGGATTGGCGGCGACGTAGGCAAGGCGCTTCGAATCGGGCGACCAGTCGAACTCGTAGACATGCAGGTTGGCCGGGGTGAGCTGCGTGACGGTACCGTCGGCCACATTTACCACAGCTACACGCTGGATTTCGATGCCGTCCTCGCCGATGACGCCGCTCCACGGCTTCATGGCGGCGAGCGCTCCGGCGTTGCGGGTGGCGTTTTCAACGAATAGGAAGCCGATGGAGCGGCCATCGGGCGACCACACGGGCATGTCGATCTCGCCGGTGACGTGGGTGACCTGTCGGCACTGGCCGGTCTTCTTCGACCAGACGAAGATCTGCTCCTGATCGGGCTTGTCTTCTTTCGCCGCGCAGGTTGAATCGAAGGCGAGCCATTGGCCGTCGGGCGACCAGATGGGGGCTTCGTTGGAGCAGTCGGTTGCCTCTGCCTCGGTCCTGAGGATGTTGTCCCTTGCCGGATTGGCTACGTCGGTCAGATGAATCTGGGTTCCGTCGGATGTCTCGACCGACCATGCCACGGTCTTTCCGTCAGGAGAGATCGCGGCCTCGGTGGGATCTTTCGTCTGGCTGAGCATCTGGATAAGTGCGCCGATGTGCTCGTCTTTACGAGACACTGTATTGGTCGTCTGGGCGGGGAGCGGGCAGATGGCAGAGAGAGCGAGGATCAGGGACGATGCCGAGAGACGCAGCGGAATGCGGGCGCGATTCATGCGAAAAGGCTAGCATGGGACGCTCGCCAGCAGACTCCTTTCCCGGTCTCGACGTAGAGCTTATTTGCACAAAAATCGATCGTTGCGGCTGAGTGCTCGCGAGATCAATTTGTGGTCAGATTTGAGGACGGGCAATTGTCCGCTACGATTCTTATGACTTCTTCCTCTATTTGGTGCTTGCGGGCGCAAAATTTGTTGACGAAATCTAAGGGAATTGCTATTGTTAGAAGGTTCCGCGAGTATCCGGATTGCGCTGTCAGCTAACGCTGGCGTGCAAATGGGGTGGAGACATACCCCGCGCAGGCAGAGAATATCCGCTTGGGTTACACTGGATACAAGAGATTTCACCGCAGGACATTCCTCAGGTTTGATTTTGGAGTGTCGTAGTCTGCGGCCTATCGCAATCGTGCCTGCGACACCCTCCACCCTGGATGGGCTATGCGGGCCGGGACAGCGAAACGGAGTCGGCTCTTCCTTGTTGAATGAGGAAATGCGCTCGGCCACCGTCGACTGTTTTCGTCTGGTAATGGTTTTACAGACGCGAAGCAGGGCAGATCTTCGCAAGAGGCGCTTCAGCGTCCTCATTCTTTTTGTGTGTACGACACAAATTGCGAAGTCACCTGACCTTCTGCGCGCCTGACAAGATTTCGACTCAAGGTATCGCGCGCAATCGCAAGGAGTTCTAGTGCCTACGTTTCATCAGCTCGTCAAGCAGGGCCGCACGCCCACACGTTATAAGACCGCCAGCCCTGCTCTGCAGGGTTCGCCTCAGCGCCGTGGTGTCTGCACCCGCGTTTACACCCAGACCCCCAAGAAGCCGAACTCGGCCCTCCGTAAGGTTGCGCGTGTTCGCCTCACCAACGGGATCGAGGTCACGACCTACATTCCGGGTATCGGCCACAACCTGCAGGAGCACTCGATTGTGCTGATTCGCGGCGGCCGTGTGAAGGACCTGCCGGGTGTTCGCTACCACGTGGTTCGCGGAACGCTGGACTCGGTAGGTGTTGCCAACCGCAAGCAGAGCCGCTCGAAGTATGGCGCGAAGCGTCCGAAGGCTGCTGCCAAGTAAACCCTGCGGTTCGCCGCATGAATTTTAGATTTGACACTTAACAGTTCAGGTCTTGAGAAGTCGACAGTCCTGAACCGGGGTGAAAGCCCTGAAGGAAGACGAGAAGAACAATGCCCAGAAAAGGCTATATCGCGAAGCGTGAAGTTGCACCGGATCCGGTGTACAACTCGACCCTGGTTACGAAGTTCGTCAACTCCATGATGTGGGGTGGCAAGAAGTCGACCGCGCAAGGTATTTTTTATACCGCCATGACCAACCTTGAGCAGAAGGGTGGCGACGAGGCCCTCAAGCTTTTCAAGAAGGCCATCGAGAACTGCAAGCCTTTGCTCGAAGTCAAGAGCCGTCGCGTTGGCGGTGCGAACTACCAGGTTCCGATCGAAGTTCTGCCGGAGCGTCGCACTTCACTGGCGATTCGCTGGCTGGTGACATATGGCCGCGCACGCGGAGAGAAGGGTATGGTGGAGAAGTTGACCGCCGAGTTGCTCGATGCCGCCAATGGCCGTGGCGCCGCGATGAAGAAGAAGGAAGATGTTCACCGCATGGCTGAGGCAAACAAGGCGTTTGCTCACTATCGCTGGTAAAGCAAGAGTTTCTCAGTAGAAGAGTTTTTTTGTCTTCAGATCTTGCCTTAACGCTTTTTTACCGCGAGCGAAAGCTTGCAGATGAGAGATTGACCGTGGCACGCACTACACCTCTGAATCGTTGCCGAAATATCGGGATCATGGCGCACATTGACGCCGGCAAGACGACGACGACCGAGCGCATCCTCTTCTATACGGGCATCACGCACCGTATCGGCGAGGTGCATGAGGGCACTGCGACCATGGACTGGATGGAGCAGGAGCAGGAGCGCGGCATCACGATTACGTCGGCTGCGACGACCTGCACCTGGAAAAACATCCGCATCAATATCATCGATACGCCTGGCCACGTAGACTTTACGGCCGAGGTGGAGCGTTCGCTACGCGTGCTCGACGGTGCCGTGGCCTGCTTTGACGCTGTGGCCGGTGTTCAGCCGCAGTCGGAGACGGTATGGCGGCAGGCCGACAAGTACAAGGTTCCCCGTATCTGCTTCATCAATAAAATGGACCGCGCAGGAGCCGATGCCGTTTATGCGACCAAGACGATTGTTGATCGTCTGGGTGCACGTGCAGTGGCTTTGAATATTGCCGTTGGCGCTGAGGCGAAATTTGCCGGTGTCATTGATCTGGTCACGATGAAGGCTATTCTCTGGCACGATGAGACGATGGGCGCCGAGTATTCGGTGGAAGAGATTCCTGCTGGCTTGCTGGAGACTGCTAAAGAGGCGCGCCACACTCTGATCGAAGCCGTCGCGGAGAATGACGATGAGCTGATGCACCTCTATCTTGAGGGGCAGGAGCCTACCGAGGCACAGCTCAAGGCTGGTATTCGCAAGGCGACCATCGCCATGAAGATCTTCCCGGTGCTCTGCGGTTCGGCCTTCAAAAATAAGGGCGTACAGACGCTGCTTGATGCAGTGGTCGACTATCTCCCCAGCCCATTGGATATTCCCGCTATCGTTGGACACAACCCCGACAATATGGAAGAAGAGGTTCTTCGTCACGCGGACGATAGCGAGCCTTTCGCAGCTCTCGGCTTCAAAATCATGACTGATCCATTTGTCGGTCAGCTTATCTTTATCCGCGCCTACTCGGGCCAGTTGAAGACGGGTGATTCGGTGCTCAATCCGCGTACCGGCAAGACGGAACGCATTGGCCGTCTGTTGAAGATGCATGCCAATAAGCGTGAAGAGATTACAGAGATCCTCGCTGGCGATATCTGCGCTGCTGTCGGCCTCAAGAATCTGGTTACGGGTGACACGATCTGCAATGAAAGGTATCCTATTGCGCTCGAGTCTATTGACTTCCCGAAGACCGTGATTGAAGTTGCGGTTGAGCCCAAGACGAAGGCCGACCAGGAAAAGATGGGCATGGCGCTCGCCAAGCTGGCGCAGGAAGATCCAACCTTTAACGTTCATACTGACATTGATTCGGGTCAGACCATCATCGCCGGTATGGGCGAGCTTCATCTTGAGATCATCGTCGACCGCATGATGCGCGAGTACAAGGTCGAGGCCAACGTCGGCAAGCCGCAGGTTGCTTACCGCGAGACCATTCGCTCCAACTCGGATGCGGAAGGCAAGTACATTCGTCAGACCGGCGGTTCGGGTAACTACGGCCACTGCAAGATCCGTATCAGCCCCAACGAGCCGGGCAAGGGCTACGAGTTTTCAAACGACACCAAGGGTGGTGCGATTCCCAAGGAGTACGTCAAGCCGATCGATCAGGGCATTCAGGACGCCATGCTGCGCGGCATTCTGGCTGGCTACGAGATGGTCGATATCAAGGTCTCGCTCTACGACGGCAGCTATCACGATGTTGACTCGAACGAAATGGCATTCAAGATCGCCGGTTCCATGGCTTTCAAGGAGGCCGCGAAGAAGGCCAAGCCGGTTCTGCTCGAGCCGATGATGGATGTCGAAGTAACGGTTCCCGAAGAGTTCATGGGGACAATCATCGGTGACTTGAACAGCCGCCGTGGCCGCATCGAAGGCATGGAGATGGTTGGCGGTACGCAGGCGATCAAGGCGACAGTTCCGCTGAGCACCATGTTTGGTTATGCGACGCACATGCGGTCGTCCACACAGGGCCGTGCAAACTACTCGATGCAGTTCAAGCAATATGAAGAAGCGCCACGGTCGGTCTCGGAAGAGATCATTGCCAAGGTGCAGGGCAAGGATAGCAAGTAAGCTTCTGCCGCGTAGTACAACGAATTTAGCAATATCACTTTAGAAGCAAGGAAACACGGAGAGTAGTCATGGGCAAGGAAAAGTTTGACCGGTCAAAGCCGCACGTAAACATTGGAACGATTGGGCATATCGATCACGGCAAGACGACGCTGACGGCGGCGATCACGAAGGTGCTGTCGAAGCACAACCCGAAGAACA
>NZ_DATKQC010000276.1:0-8098 GCF_035532915.1 Edaphobacter sp. | reverse complement strand
TATCGGCTTGCTTCGCGGCGCTGCTGCGCTCGGAGAGGGAAATCGACCGAACGCCATGAGTCTGCTCAGTCAGGCGGAGTCATGGAGGCCGTGGAGAGCCTACGCGGCGCAACATCTCTGGGCGGTCGATCCGGTTCTAATGCCCACGAGACGGCAATCAGATAAGAACCCCTCGGATTGAGGCTCGAATTTGAAGTTCATTTACGGAGTGTGTGCGGCAACTGAGCAGAGTTAAGCTGTGTATCGAAGAGGTAAAAGGAGATTTCCAATGTCCATGAAAGAGCATTTTCTGATGGAGTCGCCGTTGGGGACGTTAACGCTGGTCAATACCGACGGAGCTCTAAGCGGCCTCTACATGCCGGAACATAAACGCGGCCCCCGACCGGAGGCTCTTGGTACGCGAGTACGCTCCGGCTTCGAGCGGGCCGTATCCCAGTTGCAGGAGTACTTCGACCAGAAGCGTACGGTGTTCACGCTTGCACTCGCGCCTGAAGGAACGGACTTTCAACAGAGAGTCTGGAAGCAGCTTCGCAACATCCCCTTCGGCGAGACACGAACCTACGCCCAGCTTGCCGATGCGATCGGCAACCGTGCGGCAATTCGCGCCGTCGGCCTGGCGAACGGGCGTAATCCCCTCAGCATCGTGGTTCCGTGCCACCGCGTCATTGGAAGCGACGGCAGCCTGACAGGCTATGCGGGCGGCCTTGATCGAAAAAGATTTTTACTCGAGTTGGAAGGCGCTGCGCCGCTGTGCCAGCTTGAACTCGTCTGAGAGAGCGATAAAAGCACGGAGCGTGGTTCGAGATTAATTTCGAACCACGCTGATACTTAGGTCACGCTCCGCATACTCTCCCTGCAATTCCACCACTTCGGACAGTTCCCGGTAAGCGGTAGTCAGCCCTTCAAGGGTGAACGCTCGATTGAGGCCGCTGGGATTAGGCAACACCCACACATCCGCTCCGCCGAAGCGCATCGTCTGCTTACCCCAACAGACCTCTCTCTGATCGAAGATCGCAGAACACGCAGGCTTGCCCAGGAAGGCGATATAGCGCGGGCCATATCGCCTGATCTTCTGCTCGAGTTCCGGGCGCGCGCTGATAAAATCATGTCTCTTAAGATCGTTGGCACCGACGGTTGGCCTTTCTACCGCGGAAGTTAGCCCGCAGCGGTAGTCGAGCAGCGAGCCGGCATTTTGCGGCAATATCTGTTTCGGCGTAAATCCGGAGAGGTGAAGGGCACGCCAAAAACGGTTGCTGCGACTGGCGAAATGGTAGCCGACTGCCGCTGAGCTCATCCCGGGATTGATTCCACAGAAGACTACGCTCAAGTCTTTTGCCAGGACGTCAGGAAGCCCCTGAATGGGATTGTCGCTCAAGGAAGAAGCGCGACAGCCATCAATCATGCCCTGTCTGTCTTTGATCGTCGAATCTTTTCGAGTCGCCATCTTCAAGGAATTTTTCTTCGAATGCTTTGCAGTCGATAAGGCAGTGCAAGCAGACGATCGGTTCAATACGCTGCGTCGAAAATCTCATCACAGCTTTTGCTCGAACGAATGTCTCAGCGTTTGATGTCTTTCGCCGCGCGAGCGTTTCGGATAAACGCGCCCAATTTCTCGGGATCCTTCCGACCAGGGCTTTTTTCCACGCCGCTCGCCACATCCACACCCCACGGATTCAACTCAGAGATAGCTTCTGCCACATTCTCCGGACGCAGGCCGCCTGCGACGATCGTCTTCAAGCGGCTGCCGCCACCCGTCAGGACCTCTCTTGCCGCAGCCCAGTCAAACGACACGCCGGTTCCACCGGTTGCCTGGCCTACCTTGGAATCGATCAGCACCCGCTCGACCGTGCTACTGGCTTCAATCGCGCTGAGACGCTGCCGCACTGCCTTGGCGCTTTCGCCACCTGCTTCGACAGCCCAATGGACGGTCTGGATGATTTTTACTTTTCCTTCGAACAACTCGTTCAGACGCTTTGCCAGGACGAGCTCTCCCCCGCCATGAAGCTGTACCGCGGTCAACCCTGCCTCACGCACGATTGCGGCGATCTCTTCGGCATAGAGCGAATCGAAGACGCCGATTCGTTCCACGTTCGCAGGCAGGTGCGGCGTAATCTGTGCGACCTCTTTTGCGGTGACGCGGCGACGGCTGGGCGCAAAGACGAAGCCGACCGCATCGGCTCCCAACTCCGCCGCCATCTCTGCATCGTCCAGGTTGGTGTTGGCGCAGATCTTGATCCACATGACTAAATCTCCGCCGAATATTCGCGTTGCAGCAGAGCGGTCAGCGCTGCTGCCGGGTCCGGCTGTCTCATCAAGGCTTCGCCCACCAGAAACGCCTCGTATCCGGCCGCGCTGTACCTTGCAATATCCGCAGCCGAGTTGATGCCGCTCTCTGCCACCATCATGGCGTCGGCTGGCTTCCACTGGCCCAGCTCCGTCACCAGCTCGGGATAGACGGTAAAGGTCCGCAGATCGCGGCTGTTGACTCCAATTAATTTGAAGCCCAACTGTACTGCACGTTCCAATTCGTTTCTGTCATGTACCTCACATAAGACATCGAGGCCCATTCGCGCCGCCTCGTCCCGCAAATAGCTCAGCGTCTGGTCGGCGTGTGCGGCTACGATCAGCAAAATGGCGTCTGCCCCGGAGGCGCGTGCCTCCAGCACTTGGAAGCCGTCGACCATGAAGTCCTTGCGCAGGCAGGGAATCTTCACCGCTGCCGATGCCGCTTCGAGATGCTCCAGCGAGCCCTGAAAAAACGCTTCATTGGTCAGCACCGAGAGCGCTGCCGCCCCTGCACCTTCAAACATTCTGGCCAGGCTCTCAGGATGAAAGTCACTTCGAATCAAACCTTTAGACGGAGACGCCTTCTTGATCTCGGAGATGATCGCGGGTCCGTTCGCGGCGGCGGCACGCAGCCCGGCCGCAAAGCCGCGCGGCGTGTGCGCAGCGGCCTTGCGCTCCAGCGCTGCATAGTCTGCGGTGGTCTTGCGTGCGTCCACCTGCAGCCGGGTGTCCGCAAGAATCTCATCGAGCTTTGTCGCCATAGTCTCCATACTACTTATTGTTGCGAGAATTCTCTCGCTGCCGCCCGCAAGCCAGGGTTGGATGCGAGGGCAGTTAGAATCGGAGACGATGGCTACGCGCATTCGTTCTTACTCGAAGATCAATCTGGGGTTGGCCATCGGGCCAGCGCGGCCTGATGGGTTCCATGGCCTGACCACGCTCTATCAGACGCTCGATCTGCATGATCTGGTTACAGTTGGGGCGCGCCGAGCCGATAAGACGCAACTTGTGCTGACCACCAACCATTCCCGTGTCCCGACGGATGGGCGAAACACCGCCTGGAAGATCGTCGAGCGGTGTCTGGAGCGGCTTGGGGTGACGGCCGAAGTCGAGATCTCGATTGAGAAGAACCTGCCGGTACAGGGCGGCATGGGAGCGGGAAGCGCGAATGCCGCTGCCGCGCTGATTGCGCTGGAACGGGAGCTTGGATTAGCGCTACCGGGTGCGAGGCGGCTGGAGTTGGCGGCAGGGGTCGGGTCGGATGTGCCGCTTTTTCTATTAGGTGGCGCGGTTTTGGGCCTGGGGCGGGGGGAGCAGGTAGTTTCGCTGCCCGATCTCCCGCGAATGGCCTGCCTGATCGCGGTGCCGAACATCGGGGTCTCCACTCCGCAGGCCTTTCGAGACTGGGATGCGCTGGCTGCCGGAGCGTCATTGACGGCATCTGTGGAACACGATAGACTTATGGAGTTGAGTCTCGCTTATGCGTCCTTGTATGCAGAGCCTGGCACTTCCGGTATCGTTCGCAACCTGAATCCTGAGAAAAAACAGGGGAACTCTGCTTCTGATAAGGATGTTCAGAGTGGTGTGCCGAACGGTCTCGCGGAGAATACCCTTCTCTCGCTTGTCCGCACCGGGGTCGAAAACGACTTTGAACAGGTCGTCTTTCCTGCTTATCCCTCCCTGCGTGAAACCAAGCGTCTATTGATGGGTACTGACTCAGAAGCTCCTGCTTTGTATGCGGCGCTCTCTGGCTCGGGTTCGGCTCTGTTTGGACTTTACCGGTCCGACGCAGAGGCGCGAGCAGCTCAACAGCGTATCCAGTCGGCTGCAACGCAAGCTGGGGTTAGGACTTTCCTGACGGAAACTTTGCCCAGGGCGGCTTACTGGGAGAGAATGTTCGCAGGGTAGCTTCGCCGGCAATAGCAGGCCGGCGGCATACTGGGCGATCGACTAACGGTAGGTCAAGAGACTTTGAATCTCTTTGTCTAGGTTCGAATCCTAGTCGCCCAACCAGAATGTCGACGCCGGATGCGACAATTAGGGTTTTTGCGGCAGCAATGTGCCGCAGGAGTAAAACGGTTTTTTGGTTCGCAGCAACATAGCGGACGAAGAAGTGAAGTTTTGAAGGAACATCGTCTTTAGCTTTCGCAGTATTCGCAACAAGGATTTTTCGAGAGACCTACGGGGCCGCAACAAGGCTTCGCGAGACAAGGCAGCAGGAACTACCAAGGTCAACCAGCCTGGAGGGTTTCAACGTGAACGAACAAGACACGACTGCAGTTCTTTCCCCTATTTCAGGGCAGACTGAGGAGCTTGACTCCCAGTCTGCACCGACGCAAGCCGCCCATAGCGGACAGAGCAGGACGGCCCCGGAAAAAAAGCGCTCCGGCAAGCTAAGCGAAAGCAAGCGCATCAAGATTTTTTGCGGATCGGCAAACCCCGCATTGTGCGAGGAGATCTGCAAGTTCGTCGGTGTGCCGCTGGGCGAGACCCGGTTGCAGAGATTCTCCGACGGCGAGGTTCACTTTCAGCTGCTCGAAAACGTTCGCGGCGCGGACGTCTTTCTGGTGCAGCCCACCTGCTTCCCCGTCGATCAGCATCTTGTCGAGCTGCTGATCATGATGGACGCGCTCAAGCGCGCATCGGCCGGGCGAATCACGGTTGTCATGCCGTACTACGGCTATGCGAGACAGGACCGCAAGGACCGGCCCCGCGTAGCGATCACGTCGAAGCTGGTTGCCGATCTACTCACGACGGCTGGTGCAAACCGGGCGTTGCTGGTCGATCTTCACGCAGCGCAGATTCAGGGCTTCTTCAATATCCCGGTGGACCATCTGTTCGCCAGCCCGGTGTTGGTGAGTTACTTCCGGGACCTGGAGTTGCCCAACCTGACCGTGGTATCGCCCGATGCGGGCGGCGTGGAGAGGGCGAGATTCTTCGCCAAGAAGCTGGATGTACCGTTGGCCATCGTCGACAAGCGGCGGACCGACATTAATGTTACCGAGGTGATGAACGTGATCGGCGATGTAAAGGGCCGCACGTGCCTGATCCTCGACGACATTATCGACACCGCCGGAACTATGGTGAAGACGGTGGATGCGCTGCTCGAACAGGGCGCGGAAAAAGTTTATGCGTGCGCGACCCATGCGGTGCTGTCCGGACCGGCAGTTGAGCGCATCGCAAATTCACGATTGGAAGAACTGATCGTGACGAATACCATTCCGCTGCGCGAAGATGCGCTGCGGGTGCCGAAGATTAAGGTGCTTTCGATTGCCGGGTTGTTGGGACGCGCCATCGAGAGCATCCATATGGAGACCAGCGTCAGTACGCTGTTCAACTAGCGGTTTATTTCAACGAGCGGTAAAGGGAGCGAGGCTCAACCTCGTGCCCGAAAGGAAGAAGTTTCGTTATGGCAGTAGAGACAGCAGACACAGTAGTCGCAACGCCTCGTGAAGGCAAGTTCAACAAGAATGCGGCCCGCCGCGTTCGCGTAGCCGGCAAGATTCCTGCGGTTGTCTATGGCGCAGGCCAGGATGCCGTGGCCGTGACCGTCGATCCCAGGGCCATTACCAAGATCCTGCACTCGGATTCCGGCCACAACACCATCTTCGACCTGAATGTCGAAGGCGCGACCCTGGTCAAGGCCATGATCGTCGACTGGCAGCGTGAGCCCATCAAGGGCAAGCTGCTGCACATCGACCTCAAGCGGATCGCGATGGACAAGCTGATGCGCGTCTCCGTGCCCATCCAGTTGACCGGCACCTCGGCCGGCGTGAAGAACCAGGGCGGCATTCTGGACCACGTTCTGCGCGAGGTCGAGATCGAGTGCCTTCCGGGCGATATCCCGAGCCACCTCGATGTCGATGTCTCCGGGCTGGAGTTGCATGGCGTGATTCGCGTCTCCGACCTGCCCCACTCGGGCAGCATCAAGTTCCTCGGCGATGAGAATGCAACCGTTGCCCACGTAACGGCAGTCAAGGAAGAGGCCGCGGCTGAAGTTGTTGCCGCTTCGCCGACCGAGCCGGAAGTGGCCAAGAAGGGCAAGACGGATGCGGAAGCTGCTCCGGCTGCCGATGCTAAAAAGAAGTAGTGTGACGGTGGCCTTGAAGCGGATAGTCAGCTTCAAGGCCGCCATCGCAAGGTTTGGAAGGGAAGCGTTCGCGTGAAGCTGATTGTCGGACTCGGCAACCCCGGGATTGAGTATCAGTTCACGCCGCACAACGCCGGGTTTCTTGCGGTAGACCGCATCGCGGACGATTGCGGCGTGTTGCTCACCAACCGGCGAGGACGGGCGCTTACCGCGAAGGCAAGGCTGGCAGGCGAAGAGGTTCTGCTGGCGAAGCCTGAGACCTTTATGAATCTGAGCGGGCTTTCGGTGGCCGCGCTGGTTCGAGAGCTGGACATTGCTGTTCCGTCGTCGGACCTGATTGTTCTGTATGACGAGCTGGCGATTCCGCTGGGCACGATTCGCATCCGCGAGCGTGGATCGGCAAATGGGCATAACGGAGTGAAGTCGATCTCCGGTGTGCTTGGAACGGAAGAGTGGCTGCGCATTCGCATCGGCGTTGGGAAACCGGCGCTCGAGGATGGCAGAGAGATCAAGGCAGGCGGCAAGGAATATTTGCTGTCGCCGTTCCGCAAGCAGGAGCTTGCGGTGCTGGATGAAGTGCTCGACCGCGCACGCAGCGCTGTCGAGGTGGTGCTGACCAAAGGGGTCGGCGCTGCGATGAACGAGTTCAACCGCCGGCCAGACGAACCCGAGAAGGGGACGGAAGGGCCGAACGGGAAGTAGTACCAGTTGATTTTCCAAACCGCTCCGGCAGACGACACGCCGGCACGGTGCGAAGCAGAACTTCGCAGAAAGAAGTAAACGAATGAATCGTACTTACGAAATTATGTTCATCGTCCGTCCGGACGTTGAAGAAGCAGAGATCGACAAGCTCATCGAAGGTTTCTCGGCCAACGTCACCGGTGGTGGCGGCGAGGTCAAGAGCGTCGAGAAGATGGGTCGTCGCCGGCTGGCCTACACCGTTCGCAAGTTCAACGACGGCTTCTACATCCTGCTGAACATCGCCGCTGAAGGCTCGCTGATCGCAGAGATCGAGCGTCGCCTCCGCGTCTCCGAGCAGGTGATCAAGTTCATCACCGTGCGCATGGACGAAGAAGAGAAGCGCCTCGCCAAGGTCAAGGCCCTGCGCGACTCCAAGGTCAAGCGCAGCGCACAGCCGGTTGCTCAGGCACCGCAGGCGCCTGCCGCCATATCGGATGCCGTTGCCGCACCGGAAGCTCCTGCAGCCGCTCCCGAGACGGTAGCCGCGGAAGTTCCCGCAGCCGCCCCCGAGACGGTCGCCGCCGAGGCGTCTTCCGAGAACGCTGCCGTTTAGCTTCAGCGCCACAAGCTCTGCGATGCTGCTTGTCGCCGCATCGCGCAACGTACTACGAATCGCTCGATCCCACTTCCGTTCGGCCTTCCGGGCCGGATGTTCAGAGACTCCATCGCGGGTCTGGAGCGGGTGAAGGCACAACGTACCTGAGAGGAAACACACATGGCTGACGAAACCAGCACACCGCAAGCATCTGAGCAGCAGGCACCATCCTCACGTCCCGCACACGCTGGGGGACACTCCGGTCCCGGAGCAGGCGCTCCGCGCACACCCCGTCCCGGCGGATCGGGCGGCCCCGGCGGCCGCAAGTTCTTCCGCCGCAAGAAGGTTTGCAAGTTCTGCACCGAGAAGATCGACGCCATCTCCTACCGCGACGTTCGTCTGTTGCAGGGCTTCGTGGCAGAGCGCGGCAAGATCGTTCCGCGCCG
>NZ_DATKQC010000275.1:0-7781 GCF_035532915.1 Edaphobacter sp. | reverse complement strand
GCCGCCGCATGGCCTACATGAGTCACTCCACCATGCTCTACGACGAGCTGACCGCCATGGAGAACCTCAACTACTTCGCCTCGCTCTACCGCGATGGCGGCTGCGCCTGCGTCGGCAGTCCCGAGATGGCTCTCCGCGCCGTCGGCCTCGACCCCAATCTCACTCGCCCCGTCGGCCAATACTCGCAGGGCATGCGCCAGCGTGCCTCGCTCGCACGCGTCCTCCAGACCGACCCTGAAATCCTCCTACTCGACGAGCCTTTCTCGAACCTCGACGTTGCCTCCGCCCACCACATGGTCGAGCTGCTCGCCGACTTCCGCACCTGGCCCGTCTACAAAAAAGACGGGGGCGATGGCAAACGCACCATCCTGCTCACCACCCATCAGGCCCACCTCGCCGAGCCCATCGCCGACACCACCCTCACCATGCGCAACGGCCAGATCGTCACGACGGCAAAACAGGGAGCAGCCGCCCAGTGAAGCCCCCTGCCCAGCTTAAAACCAAGACCAACGCCGCCCGTCTCCTCGACAGCCTCAACATCACCTACGAGCTGCGCACCTATGAGGTCGACCCCGAAGACCTCACCGCCCTCTCGGTCGCCCGCAAGATCGGCCTCCCTCCCGAGCAGGTGTTCAAAACCCTCCTCGCCCATACGAACGATGGTGAGCACCTCTTCGCCGTCATCCCCGGAGACGCCGAACTCGATCTGAAAAAGCTGGCGCACGCCGCCAACGCAAAGAAAGCCGAGCTGGCCTCCCTCAAAGAAGTCGAGCCGCTCACCGGCTACATCCGCGGCGGAGTCACCGTCATGGCCGCCCGCAAGCCCTTCCCCGCCTACGCCGACGAGACCATCGAGTTGCACGACCTCATCTCCATCTCCGCCGGACAGCGCGGCCTACAAATCCTGCTCTCTCCCGCCGACTATCTCCGCGCCGCCAACGCCACCCTGGCCGACCTCACCAAATGAAATACATCGGCCACATCCTCGCCCATCTCCGCAAAGACCTCCGCATCGAGTGGCGCTCCCGCGACTCCATCAACGGGATGCTCTTCTTCGCGCTTCTGGTCGTCGTCGTCTTCTCGCTGGCCTTCGATCCCACCGCCGCCGTCTCCCGCCAGATCTCCGGCGGCATCCTCTGGGTAGCGCTCCTGTTCGCCACCGTCACCGCGCTCAACCAGGCCTGGACCCGCGAGCAGAACCATCAGGTACTCGAAGCCCAACGCATGGCCCCCGCTCCTGCATCGGCCCTCTTCCTCGGCAAAGCCATCGCCAACATGCTCTTCGTCCTCGTCGTTGAAGCGGTACTGGCCCCGGTCTTCATCGTCTTCTATAACCTGCACGTCCTCGGCAACGCGTGGCTGCTCGCACTGATTCTTCCCCTCGGCACCTGGGCGCTGGTGGTCAACGGAACCTTCTTCGCCGTGCTCGGCCTGCGCACCCGCAACCGCGAACTCCTCCTGCCATTGTTGCTCCTGCCCATCTCACTTCCTGCGCTTCTCGGCATGGTTGAAGCGACGACCGGAGTCCTCACCGCCCAGCTCGATCCTCTCGAAATCAATACCTGGATCACCCAGCTTGCCGGATACGATCTCGTCTACACCATCGTCTGCGTCCTGCTCTTCGAGACCGTCCTCAACGCTGAATAGCCTATTCGCGGTAAAATTATCCGCATAGTGTCCCGACCCTCCATCTTTCGCACTGTCGCCTGGCTCTGGTTCCTTGCCAGCATCGCCGTCCTTATCGTCGGTTTCCGCGAGGCCATCTTCCTTGTGCCCACCGACGCGGCTCAAGGCGACACTGGACGCATCTTCTACTATCACGTCCCCAGCGCGATGCTGAGCCTGATCTTTCCCTACATCAACTTCCTAGCCTCGCTCGCCTATCTCTATTGGCGTCGCCGCGATCCCCTGAAGGCTCTCACCTCGGACGCCCTCGCCCTCACCGCTGCCGAAGTCACAGTGGTCTACGCCACCATCTGCCTGGTCACCGGCAGCATCTGGGGCCGCGCTACCTGGGGCATCTGGTGGACGTGGGACCCGCGCCTGACCAGCATGTTACTGCTCTGGCTGCTCTATGTCAGCTACCTGATGCTGCGGCGCTTCTCCTCCTCCGGCCAAAGTCAAACTCTCGCCGCAGTCCTCTCCGTCTTCGCCGCCGTGGATGTCCCTATCGTCTATATGTCGATCCGCTGGTGGCGCACCCAGCACCCCGCCCCGGTCTTCGGCGGCGGTCCTGACTCCGGCCTCGATCCATCGATGATGCCCGCCTTCGTCTGGAATATCATTGGCTGGGCCATGTGGGGCATCTTCATCTTGTGCTTCCGCTTCGCCCTTGAGCGCCGCCGCCAGCTAGCCGAGCAGGAGGCCGCCCTCAGCGCCATCGAAGACTCCCTGGAGACCGCCCAATGACCTGGCACACCTTCTTCAACCTGAGCACCCTCGAACACAGGCACCTTCTCGCCGCCTACGCCACAGTCTTTATCGTTCAGGGCAGCTATGTTCTCTGGATTTTGCGGGGATGGCTGCGGTCGAAGGGCCCGCGCGAGTAAAAAAGCAACGAAGCTACGAAAACGCAGCTTCGTTGTCCGAGAAGAATTGCAGATGACGCGGAATTCGCTGAAAGCGGATTTCCGCCTCTCTCCACCTAAACCCCGGCACTCAAAAAAGGTTTCTAAAAAAATAGCGCATTTTGCAAGCCAATTCACTTGCATACAGCAAGTGAATTGGCTATCGTCTCAAGCGTGCCAGAAAACCAAAAATCGAAGCCCCGCTCCGGCTGCCCGGTCAGTGTTGCGCTTGAAAAGTTCGGGGACCGCTGGTCCCTGCTGATCATCCGCGACCTGATGGTGCGGGGGTACAAGACCTTCAAGCAGTTTCAGGAGTCCGGCGAAGGCATCTCCACCAACATCCTCGCCGACCGCCTGCAAAAGCTCGAAGCAGGCGAAATCATCACCCGCGAGCCGGAGGAGAGCGATGGAAGAAAGATCAACTATCGCCTGACCGAAAAGGGTATCGATCTGGCACCGGTACTTCTGGAGCTGCTTCTGTGGAGCGCCAAACACGAGCAGACCGGCGCACCCTGCGAACTCATGGCGCAGATGGCTACGAACCGCGAAGCCGTCCTCGCCGAGACCCATCGCCGCTGGAAAGACCGCGACCCCAACCCCATCCTGCCCCCGTTCGTCGATACAAAGCCGAAAACCCCCAAAGGAGCAACTCATGAGCAAAGTTAGAGTATTGGTTGGCACCCGCAAAGGTGCCTTTGTCCTCACCTCAGACGGCAAGCGCGACAAGTGGGATGTCAGCGGCCCCCACTTCGCCGGATGGGAGATGTACCACCTCAAAGGCTCGCCCGTAGACCCCAACCGCATCTACGCCTCGCAGAGCAGCGGCTGGTTCGGCCAGGTCGTCCAGCGCTCCGACGACGGCGGCCAAACGTGGTCGCCGGTCGGCAACAAGTTCGCCTACGAAGGCGTCCCCGGCACGCACCAGTGGTACGACGGCACCGCGCATCCGTGGGAGTTCAAGCGCGTCTGGCACCTCGAGCCCTCGCTCACCGATCCCGACACCGTCTACGCCGGCATCGAGGACGCCGCCATCTTCCGCTCCACCGACGGAGGCCAGAACTGGAGCGAGCTTCCCGGCCTGCGCGAGCACGGCTCCGGCCCGCGCTGGCAGCCCGGCGCGGGCGGCATGTGCCTGCACACCATCCTCCTCGACCCCAGCGATCCCCAGCGCATGTACATCGCCATCTCCGCCGCCGGGGCCTTCCGCACCGACGACGGCGGCAAGACCTGGCAGCCCATCAACCAGGGCCTCCACTCGCAGTACATCCCCGACCCCAAGGCCGACGTCGGCCACTGCGTCCACCACATCGCCATGCACCCCTCGCGCCCCACCACGCTCTTCATGCAAAAACACTGGGACGTCATGCGCTCTGACAACGCAGGCGACCACTGGCACGAGATCAGCGGCAACCTTCCCACCGACTTCGGCTTCGCCATCGACGTCCACGCCCACGAGCCCGAGACTATCTATGTCGTTCCCATCAAGTCCGACTCCGAGCACTTCCCTCTCGACGGCCAGCTCCGCGTCTATCGCAGCCGCACCGGCGGCAACGAGTGGGAACCGCTCACCAAGGGGCTCCCTCAGTCCGACTGCTACGTCAACGTCCTCCGCGACGCCATGGCCGTCGATCAGCTCGACTCCTGCGGCGTCTACTTCGGCACCACCGGCGGACAGGTCTACGTGTCGCCCGATGCCGGAGACACCTGGTCCCCCATCGTCCGCGATCTCCCCGCCGTCCTTTCTGTCGAGGTCCAGACCATCCCATGACGACACACCGTATCCGTGTCGAACTGCCCGCGCATCTGCGCAACCTCGCGCAGGTGCATGGCGAGGTCACGCTCGAAGTGGCCGCGCCCCTCACACTGCGCACCGTCCTCGATGCTCTCGAAGCCCGCTACCCCATGCTCGCCGGAACCATCCGCGATCATGGCACCCAGCAGCGCCGCGCCTTCCTGCGCTTCTTCGCCTGCGAGGAAGACATCTCTCATCAGTCTCCGGACACGCCCCTGCCCGAAGCCATTGCCACCGCCCGCGAGCCGCTGCTCATCATCGGAGCCATCGCCGGCGGATGAAATTTGCAGAAGTCTACTGACAGGATGCTGTCAGCAGCCCCTGTTTAGTCTCTACCAGTAAGCCAAATTCTCACCACGCAAAAAGGAGCAGTCATGAAAGCATTCAACACTTATCTCAACTTCGCCGGAACCTGTCGTCAGGCTATGGAGTTCTACGCCAAATGCCTCGACGCCGATCTGCAGGTCATGCCGTTCTCGCAAGGCCCCATGGAAGTAACACCCGAGACGAAGGACATGGTCCTTCACGCTCGCCTATCCAAAGGCGACCAGGTCATCATGGCCTCCGACTGCCCTCCCGGCACACCTCTTACCGAAGGCAACAACTTTTCCATCTGCATCCACTGCGAAAGCCGGGAAGAAGTCGACAAACTCTTCGCCTCGCTCGGCGAAAAGGGCAAACCAGTCATGCCCGCGCAAGACATGTTCTGGGGGGCTTACTTCGGCATGATCACCGACAAGTTTGGCATCAACTGGATGTTCAGTTTCGAGACCGCACAACACAGTTAGCCGCATCACAGTGTGTCGCACCACAAATATGAGGGTGCCAACCTAATCGCCTCCTCGATGAGTGCATTGGCGATTAGGCACCAATTTGAGATGAAAATCTGCCGATCTGCGATACGCCAGATTCAGACTCGATATCCAAGGAGCAATCAATGAAACGAACGGCATTCAGGACGATGGTCTTAGGAGGTTTCGTGCTGGTTCTCGGGTTGGGGGTCGGGCGGCAAGCGCGAGCCCAGGTCGCCAAAGCCCCGTATCCGAATATGGCTCCTCTTGATCAATACCTGATTGCGGATCGGGATGCTGAGATCGCCCTGGCGCGGAGCGCGGCCCCGGAATCCATCTCACGCGATGCCGAGGTCCTGGTTCTCGGACGACACGGATACGAAATCGCAGTCAAAGGAAAAAACGGTTTCGTATGCATCGTCGAACGATCATGGACCACTGAGATTAGCGATCCCGAATTTTGGAATCCCAAGGTGCGGGCTCCGATTTGCTTCAACGCGCCAGCCGCGCGATTCAATGTCCCACTCACGATTAAGAAAACCGAACTGCTTTTGGCTGGACTATCGAAAACTCAAATGGTCGACAACATCAATACCGCCTTCGACAAGAAGGACCTGCCTACCCTCGAACCTGGCGCGATGTGTTACATGCTGTCAAGGCAAGGGTACCTGAGCGATCGCGACGGACACTGGCATCCCCACCTGATGTTTTTCATTCCGCAAACCGACGAGAAAGCCTGGGGTGCAAATCTGCCGGACTCGCCGATTTTTGCTCTTAAAGACGCTCAGGACCGACTAACGTTATTTCTGATTCCGGTAGCTAAATGGTCGGACGGCACGGTGGCTCCTGCGGAGAGCCACTGACATTCTCTCCCGGCGAGTGAGCCCATGGCGAAATTTGCAGAGAAGCTAACGACCAATGCGCTCCTCGAACTAATTGAACTCAAGCGATCGCCGCCACCAACGGTGCCAACTTCGGAGCAGCCCACCGCGCCAGATAAAGACTCACTCCTAATCACGCGCCCCAGCCAACGCACGATCGCGCTAACTGCCGCTGTAGCGCCCAAATTTATTTTGCCGTTTTCCGCCCAAAAATCGCATGTCAAGCCCCATATTGGCTTAACTCACTGAAACCAAAGAACATCCCGATTGCAAAAGAGTTTCCCTTCTCTCCCTATAATTGAAATAGAGACAGAAATTCAGGTAAACCAGCGAACTCCTTTGCAATCAAGACTTTAGAAAACAAGCTCTTTGTTTGCAAGACTTTACAAAAGAAGTACGGGGGAGGGGTACCCATAAAAGGGAGCCTTGATACCCTCACGCCACGCCATGAAGATCGCATCGCGCCGACAACGGGCCTGAAAAATCGCTCACGTCTGCACTGTGTAAAATGGCCTCGTACAAATAAACCGCAAAACTGCACAGGAGAACCACAGCAATGTCGAAGTTGACCCCAGGTAAGCTCGCCGGACTCAAATCCGTCTCCGATTCCCGCGGCGTCATCGCCGCAGCGGCGATGGACCAGCGCGGCTCCCTCCAGAAGTCCCTCGCCAAAGAGCGCGGCGCAGCAGCCGACGCCCACGATCTCGAAGTCTTCAAGACCCTCGTCACCGAGGTCCTCACCAGGCACGCCTCCGCCATCCTGCTCGACCCCGAGTTTGGCCTGCCCGCCTCCAAGCAGCGCAACGGCAAGGGCCTCCTGCTCGCCTACGAGAAGACCGGCTACGACGCGCAGACGCCTGGCCGCCTGCCCGACCTGCTCGACGTATGGAGCGTTCGCCGCCTCAAAGAGGCTGGAGCCGACTGCATCAAGATCCTGCTCTACTACACTCCCTACGAGAAGTCGCACGTCAACGACCACAAGCACGCATGGACGGAGCGCATCGGCGACGAGTGCCTCGCCCACGACATCCCCTTCTTCCTGGAGCTGGTTGGTTATGACGCCGATGGCGGCGACGAGAAGTCCCTCGCCTATGCCAGGAAGAAGCCCGACGTCGTCTCCGGAGGCATGGCCGAGTTCGGCAAGGCCCGCTACAACGTCGACGTCCTCAAGGTCGAAGTCCCCATCGTCATGGAGTTCGTCGAAGGCACCAAGGCCTTCAAGGGCGAAAAGGCTTACACCCGCGCCGAGGCACTGCAGCACTTCCGCGATGCCGAGACCATGACCCACAAGCCTTACATCTACCTCTCGGCCGGCGTCTCCAACCCGGTCTTCATCGAGACCCTCGAGCTCGCCGGCGAGTCAGGCACCAAGTACAACGGAGTCCTCTGCGGTCGCGCTACCTGGAAAGATGGCATCGCCATCTACGCCAAGCAGGGTGCCGATGCCTTCCGACAGTGGCTCGAGACCGTCGGTGTCGAGAACATCAGCAACGTCAACAAAGCCCTCAAGACTGCCAGCCCCTGGTACCTGAAATTCGGCGCCAAGAGCATGGAAGAGCTCGGCTAATACGCATCTCAACCAGCAGTCAAAGACCCCCGGCTTTTGAAGCTGGGGTCTTTGCTTTAACTCTCTTCCATAAGAAAGGAGCGCAACCCATGTTGATTCAACACACCGCAATGCAACCCATCACGACTTCAGCTTGCTTTAACCTAACTGCGCTATCCTTCTCCCAGATGAAGTGTCGACTCT
>NZ_DATKQC010000274.1:0-4599 GCF_035532915.1 Edaphobacter sp. | reverse complement strand
AAGCGTCCCGCACCCAACCAGCAAATTGCTGCGGGTGATGAGATAGTCCACCCTCGCCGGAAACGGCGGGAACATGTGAATCCCTTGGTCCCAGGTTCGAGTCCTGGCGGGCCCACCACAATAAAAACTCGAACCTTGGATGTGCGAATCACCATAGTTCGGCCGCTCTGAACCAGTATAGTTTGGCCACCTTCCTCAATGAACCCACTTTTGAGGTCTTGTGCGATTGTGACCAACAGTTGGCCTAGGCGGATAGTTCGAATCCGGCATGGCGCCCATTAGGGGGGGGCCGGCGTGGTTCAAAATGGCCGCAATCCACTGATTAGATGCAAATAACACCGTTCTACGGTCTTTCATGACGGTTATTCCTGTGCGAGCGACTGCTCAAGACGCCGTGCCTCCACAACACCTACACGGACCAACGCGGCTATGATTCGCTCCACCTCGATTCGCTGTGGTTTCCCTTCTCCGAGCTGCGTCCTGTCTTGACCAAAAACATTCTCCATCCAGAGACATAAGCGGCGGCCGATTCCGTAGGTAATCCAGAACTGGGTATCGTCTGGATAACTGTGCAACCAGGCCTTTACGGCAGCGACGATGAATGAAAGATGGACCGGTCTTGGAGACACTTCGAGGAGATTCATCACAAAGACCGCGACGGACAGAGACGGCCCGCTTCGCGCAAGGTCCTCCAGTACAGGCAAGAACGGCGGGAGGCGGTCGATACCCGGCGGCAGCAGATAGCACTTCGTAGGCTGAACGAACCCATGCTGATTGAAAAACAATGTGGCGATGGCTGACCCAATGTGCCGTTCGATGGATGGTGACCGTCCGGTCACCGTCCACCTCCATCCGCTGCTCTCCATCAGCCGTTCAGCCAACTTGGCCCGGAGTGCTACCGCGACTGTTTCGGTGATTCCGTTCCCCCCGAAATACACGGCATCAAAACTTCTCACGAAGTCGGCAACTGCATTGAAGAACGGCTCGTCTGGTAGCGATACCAATGGTTCCAGCGCTAGCTGCTCGATCTCAGGGAGCGATAGCCCAGCGAGCGCACGCGCCAGGAGGTCGAAGTACGCGCAGTTCCATTCCGTGGGTGGATTGTCAATTTCTTCGTTTCGGTCGAGGCCGGCACCATTTGCAGCCATGGTCCAAGGGCCATAAACCCTTGCGATATCACGCAGCGACAGATTCTTCGAAACGTTATATAGGCTACTGGACTTGGTCAACCACAATGCGGCGGCCTGATTGTCTATGAAGTCTTTGGACGGCATGTCCTCAGGTTTCGGCAATTCAGCCGGCACGCCTGGCAGACGGAGGCGCCGCCGTCGCCGAGGCTGCTCTGCCGGGAAGGTGGACCATCCGGGTTCTGGTCCAAACCCACTTAGCCATGCCAACTCGGCATCGACCACAGCGCCAAGTCTCTGACGCCTGTGCTCGTCATCCGTGGAGCGCGCCTCATTTATCGCACGCCCATTGCGCCTGCGCTGGATACACGATGCAAGAGCGCATCGAAGCACTGCACGAGGTAACCGCTCGTCGATGGAAGTGAGCACATCGCCAGCTGGGCCGAGCCCATGGGCTGCAGCCGGGTCGCCATGAACAGCGATTTCCAGAATGCCTCGAATCTGCTCCGGGCGAGGGCTCTCCCTGGCTATGTGGACGGTACCAACAAACGCCATTGCAACGGAATTGAATCGCAGTCCGTCGCGAAATCGATGCGCAGGGTCCGTCTCAGCTTCTATAACTGTGGCGAAAATACCATGCGCCCATTCAGATTTGGTGGCTCGCAGTTCCGCATCGCCGTCTCTCATCGCAATCATCGCCGCGGCCACGATGGCTTGATCGCGCATGCGTGCTTCGTCTAGGCTGACTTGCGTCTCGGCAGTTGATTGCGCCCATTCCACTACAGTGGCGGCGAACTCAGGCGACGAGCGGGACGGATTATCGAGCGCAGCGTTAAGCGCAAGCTGTATGTTGGTATCGGCGTTCTTTAGCGCCGACTTCGCCTGCAGGCCCTCCAGATGCTTCCTCTCTGCTTCTGGCGACACATACTGACGTACCGATGCCGTAGAACCATCACGCAGGGTGACGATGGCGTCCTGCCAGTTGGCAGGATCGAGAAGGTTGAGCGCGTAGACGACCATCAGGCGCGGGTCTCTCATGGTCGACTTCGGCTCGGGCGGGCCAAGCCGTTCTGCTACTTGCCTCAGCAGTCCCACGAGCTGTTCCCGCGTCGCGGCTGGTCCTCGAACTGCAATCTCACAGAGCGGATACTCGAGCGGTACCTTACGGGATGGACGCTTCTTCAGGTCCTCAAGGCTTGCAGTGCCGCTCGGCTCTTGCTGCAGCGCCTTGAGTCCAAAAAAATCCGGATACTCGAATCCGTCGTGCAGCTGGCGCTCCCTATCGAGGCTTAGCAGCTCGGGGGAGGCGAGAAAGGGAATCGCAAAATCCCGTGACTTTGGCCAGTGAGACAGAACGAGATCCACCGCAATCAGCAAGTACGCGGCTGGACTGCCCTCTGGGCCAAGCACGTCAGAAAGAACGCTGTCAAAGTTCTCGCCGGCCTCGATCCGCCGATGCGCCCAGACCTCGAGCGCCATCAGCGCGGAAGTAACGCTGTAGTTTCCATTCGCGTCCCGCGACCAGTAGTAGGACCGTCGCCAGGGAAAGCTACGCTCACCTTCGTGAAAGGCGATTGTGATCGCGTCGGCGCCCGGCTCGCTGCCACCGCTATAAAACGAGAGTGCGTGGTCCACGAGCTTCCGGATAAGCACAAGTCCATGCTGGGTCGAATGCGTCAGTAGATCGAGAAACGGCCCCTGTGACGGCGACGCCGGGAGAAAGTCATGATCTACATACTCGAAAGGTTCCTCTGTTTCGCCATGACGCCGCCGGCCCTGTTGGTCAGGTTTCCGAATGAGAGCATTCACAGTGAGGTCGGCGAGCTCAGCCGGTGCCGCCTGAGCGAGCGTCCCGCGGAACTTCAGGATGCTATGAATGGCATCTTCGCCGCGTTGCCGACTTCCCAAACTCCTGAGGTATTTCGCAGCGAGCTGGGGAGTTCGGCTCGCGAAAAATAGGAAGGCGTTTCGGATGTCAGATTCCAGAGACCGCATGCGGTCGTAGTCGATCTCGCCGCCGAACGGTTCGCGCAGATCTCTAAGCGCTGCATTGTCACGGACCGTTTCGATTTCGTTTAGCCACCCGAGGAACTGGGCTTGGACCATAGGGGTGAGTGGATCATTGACACCCAACACTCCGCTGGACCACGCGATGAAGAGGTCGACGACGTCGGGAATGGCCGCATGCGGCAGCTTGTCTCCAAGATGCAGAATCCAGACAATCAGGCGATACCACGATGGGCCGCTCGGCACGTTGAGGCTCGTGGGAATTGTGGCTGGGTCTATGCCAATCGAGGTGAATAGGCGCGCTGCCGGTTCTGATTCAACGGCGATCACGACGCGGATCAGCTCGCGAAGCAGCGCTCCGCGGTTCGCAAGCAGATAGTCAGCCGCCCGCGTCAGCAATTCAGAGCTGACCTCCGATCGGATCAGGGCAAGCAATGCCGCGCGGCGCCATGAACCGTGCATATGAGCGCTGCTCAGACGTTGGAGCAATGATTCCCAGGCCATACTGTCGCCAGATCGCTCAATCGCAGTGCGCGCGGCCAGCTCAACTCCTCGGGCATGAGCCGCTGACGCGGGGCGTGCGAGCGGCAGCTGACCAATCCTCTCCGGTTCAGCATGCAGAAGATTGGCGATCGCCCATTCGCGCAGGACATCATGTCTGAATGAAACACGATCGCCGCCCAAGTCCCGCAGTGTTTCGCTCGCAACCAGCGCGTTGACGGCACCGACGGGTTGGTCTTTGATCTCAAGTGGTTCAGCGCGAACCAGCGCCTGTTCTGCCAGTGCCCTCAGGACCCTTGCGCGTTCCCGCTGGTTCTCGCTCGGCGCACCGTCCGCCGTCTGCCACCAGTGCAACGCCATGTCGACTTCGCTGCGAGGCATCGATTCCTGAGCCGCACCTGCTGCCAGGCGGTTCAGACGGAAAAGGTTGCGCGCGACGTCCCGGGCTGGATGGCTGTCCGCGAGTAGAAATGCGAGCCCGGGCGCGGCTTGCCGGATCTCTTCGACCTCCGCGGAGCTGGGCTCGCCGATTATGATCGGATCGGCGCGTCCCATGCGACGTAGTGCGTCAGCCGGCAGCCAGCTTGACTCGTCGACACCAAAATTACGGCGTGCTGTCGCGATGACAGCAAAACCGGGGACGTTCGAAACTTCCCGCACCAGGTCGACGACTGTCCGGCGCTCGTCTTCCTTGAAGAAATCCAGGTTATCGATAAACAGTATGGCGGCGCCGTCGCCGGCGAGATCAGTCAACAGCTCACACGCGGTGCCGTCGAATCCGATCACAGCGCGCATTGCCGTCCATCCCCTCGGAGTCGTCCTATTTGGGCTGAGGACGATGACCGGCGCTTCCATTGCCGTCTGCTCGGCGAAATGCTTCAGCAGACCGGATTTGCCGACACCCGCATCCCCACGAATCTCGACGTACCGCCCAACGTCCAACGCTGCATGAATGGCATTCACA
>NZ_DATKQC010000273.1:0-4840 GCF_035532915.1 Edaphobacter sp. | reverse complement strand
GCGCAGTCCTACAACTTCAACGGTACCGATCCCAGCGTATCGCCCGTGGGTTCGCAGTTTGAAGACCTGATCTGGGGCGCGCAGGGTGCGGTTTCAAATAACGCGGAGAACCAGTTCTTCACCCGTGCCGGAGTTCGACGCGCGAACGACCTCAGCCGCTTCCGCCAGCACGAGTGGGCTGCCTTCGCGCAGGACACGTGGAAGGTCAACTCAAAGTTCACCGCGATTCTCGGCATACGCTACGCCTTCAACGGCGTTCCTTACGAGAAGGACGGCAACTTCGCGAACTTCTACGGAGACGCGTCGACGGCTACCCCCGCGAACGGCTTTGTGTTTACGTCGGTCGGTCCCGGCACCGGGCGGCAGCTCTATGCCAACAGTTGGAAGCTGATCGAGCCCCGCGTCGGGTTTGCCTATGACCTCAACGGCGACGGCAAGACGGCGATTCGCGGCGGCTTCGGTATCTTCCACGACCGCATCTTCGACAACCTGTTCGGCAACGCGAAGTCGAACCCGCCCTATCAGGCGACGCTCAACGAGTATCCCTTTGACGGGACGCCGACCACGCCGACCCTGTCCACGTTCCCCTTCCCTGGGCAACTGACCCCGTCTGCCAGCATCACCGACGGCGATTTCAATACGCCGGTCGTGATTGCCCCCAACCTCAAGATGCCGACCAGCCAGAGCTATAACATCGGCATTCAGCACCAGATCAGCCGACAGTTGACGGTCGAGGTGAACTACGTGGGCAGCCACACCACGCACGCGCTGCGCGAGATTGATGGCGCGCCGCCGCAGCCCAATCTGGTGCAGGCGGCCCTGGCCGCGGGCATCGATCCAGCCGCCTTGCAGAGCACGGCACTGTATACCGGCGGCACCGATAGGAACGGGAACAGCTTCGGTCCAATGGTGAATAACAACGCCTTCTATCACGAGCTGTATCAGACCTCGATCGTGAGCGGAAGCTACAACGCTTTGCAGGTCAGCATGAACGGCCAGCTTGGCGGGCTTACGCTCACAGGCAGCTACACCTGGTCGCACGCGCTCGATAACGGAAGCGATCCTATCGTTCCGGGTGCGGGCGGCGCGGGCCTTCCGCGCAACAGCTTCGACCTTGGGCCGGAGTATGGCAACTCGGACTCCGACGTACGCAACCGCGGCACGGCGGCGGCCAGCTACAATCTGCCCGTCGGCGTGGGCGCTGCGCACATGAACAGCGGTCTGCTCGGCCACGTTCTTGAAGGCATCCAGATCTCCGGCATCCAACAGGTGCAGAGCGGCCTGCCCTTTGACCTTCGCGGCAGAGTCGATAACCTTCACACCAGCGTCATCAACCGTCCGGAGCTGATTGGAGCACCGTATCCTTCCAATCGCGGTCAGATCACCGCGAAAGGTAAGATCGTCGGTCCTTCAGAGGCCGCCTTTGCCAATGCGCCTTTTGGCGAGAGCGTCTCCATCCACCGCAACAAGTTCTACGGTGCGGGCTTCGTCGATACGGACATGGTCCTGCAGAAGACGCAGACCCTGCGCGAGTCGGTCAAGCTCGTCTTCCGCGCCGAGAGCTACAACGTCTTCAACCATCCCAATATGTCCGCGCCGGATACGGTCAGCCACAACTCGCTGACCCTGGGCTCGCCGACCTTTGGTGTGGCGACGTCGCAGGTTGGCCAGAACGACGGCACGACCGGCGCCCGCCAGATTCAGGGTGCCATCAAGCTGATCTTCTAAAGACGAAATACAGCGGCTTCTCCACTGTGCTTCGCCGCGGTCAAGATGACGTATCTTGAACTTCAGCAGGTTGATAGAACAACAAAAAAAGAGCGGGCCGCTTGATCTACAAGTGGGCCGCTCTTTTTGTCTTTCAGTTCTGTGCGATGGCTGAGATTGCGGCGGCTACTTTTTGCCGGTCTTCTTTGGCGCTGCTTTCTTCGCTGCGACTTTTTTGGTTGCCACTTTCTTTGTTGCGACTTTCTTTGCCGCCACTTTCTTTGTTACCGCTTTCTTTGCCGGTGCCTTTTTCACGGCCGTCGTCTTCGCTGCCACTTTCTTTGACGCGACCTTCTTCGCTGCCACTTTGACTGGCGTCTTTGCGGCAGTCTTCTTGATGGCGGGCTTTGCTGCCACTTTGGTCTCTGCTTCTTTGCTCGAGGCTTTTTTGGCGCGGACGGTAGTGATCCTTGCCTTCAGCTCGGCGTTCAGGTCGGCCACGCTCAAGGACGTTGCGGTCTTGCGCAGCCGCTCCAGGCCGTAGAAGGCGCGCTTTTCAGGCGAGAAGACATGGACGATGAAGTCCACGTAGTCCATCAGGATCCACTCGGCCTGACGCCGTCCCTCGACCGAGTTGGGATAGACGCCGAACTCGCGCTTGAGGCGAATCTCGATCTCATCGGTGATGGCGACGTTCTGGCGCTCGTTGGTTCCATTGCAGATCAAAAAGTAGTCGGTGAGGCCGCTCTCCGCGGGGTCCAGTGCGAGAACCCGAATATCTTCCGCCTTCTTGTCTTCGCAGGCCGCGGCGGCTGCGAGCAGTAGCTGGTTGCTTTCCGTGGATGGCATGAGGCTCCTTGTCTTCAATGGTAGCGGGTTGTGGCCGCAGAAGCCAGAGTTCTGCTTTAGGGGAGGTCTGATTCAAGTTCCTGAGCAATCCCTCGGGGGCTAAAGCCCCGTGACAGATGGGCGATTTGCGGCACGGCTGAAGACGTGCCCTTAACAAAACCGGACTTAATCAGAGGTTCCTTAGAGATAGAGGCGGTGGGCCTTGATGTAGCCTGCGACTGTTGCGGGAAGCAGGTCGGCGCAGGGGTCGCCGGTGCGCAGGCGCTCGCGCAGGAGGGTTGCGGAGACCTCTTCGTGGACGGTCTCGAGCAGGTGGACGCGGGCGCGCTGGGCGGGCGTGAGCGCGAGCGCGGAGAGGTCGTCGAGCGAGAAGCCGGGGCGGCTGACGACGATCCATTCGGCCAGCGCGAGCAGGCGTGCGGGGTCGCGCCAGTGGGGCAGGCTGAGGAAGCTGTCGGCTCCGACAAGGTTGTAGAGCACGGTCGCGGGCATGGTCTGGGCGAGTTCGGCGAGGGTGTCGGCGGTGTAGTTGGGCAGGCCGTCGTGGCGGGGTGCGTCGATGGTCGAGGCGTGAAAACGCTCGTCCTCGGCGCAGGCAAGGGTGGTCATGGCCAGGCGGTCGGCGAAGGAGGAGGGGGTGTCGTTGAGCTTGAGCGGCTGACGGCCCGCCGGGGCGAAGAGCACGGAGTCGAGCTGAAAGGCGTCGGCGTCGGCGGCGGCGGTAGCGATGGCCAGGTGGCCGAGGTGGGGAGGGTCGAAGGTGCCGCCGAACAGAGCGATGCGCAAGACTTGGCCCCTCTCCTTTAAACCAGCCTCGGACTGTTTTCTAAAAACAGCTTCGGCTTATTTTTCTTTAGGGATGCTCTGATTTACTCCCAGAGACTTACCTCAGCGGCTAAAGCCCCATTCATTTTATTGGACTTGCGGCACGGCTGAAGCCGTGCCCTTAACAAAACAACGGCTTAATCAGAGGCTCCTTAGAAAGGCAGATGGAAGACGATGCCCGAGCTGACCGATTGCAGGGGGTAGGTGTGGTTGTTGCTGAGGGCACCGGCACCGATCTCGACCAGGCGGAAATCCAGGAAAGGGGCGATCGGAATGTCTACGCCGGCAAAGCCCATGTACTCGAAGTTATTTTTCATCACGATGCCGTTGTTTCCGTAGAGGATGCCGTAATTGCTGCGTCCGATTCCGACCGAGCCCTGGATGTACGGGCGAAGGATGGTGTGCAGGACGGGCGCGTTGAAGACGGCGCGGATGCCGAACAGACCGGAGTCGACGCGGGCGCCGCCGCCGTTGGCGTTGATATAGGCTCCGCGCTTGGTGGTGGTGATGCTGCCGCGCGCGTCCACACCCAGCTTGACCAGGTGGCCGACCTTGTAGAAGTCGTAGTAGATGCCGCCGGTGCCGCCAAGGGGGGCGACATCGTTATTGATGGCTCCGGGGGTGGTGGCCTCGGGCGAGGTCTTGAGACCGCTGAGGCGGTTCGCGGTGAAGGTCCCATAGACGCCTAACTGGGCGTGGGCAGTGGCGGTGACGAAGGTGGCGACGGCCAGGAGGAGAAGTGCTTTACGGAGGTTCATGTAGCGTCTAGTTTACCTGTTGCCGTGTTTTAAGGGATTTGCGGGAGCATTTTTTTGCGCGGCAGCAGGGTGGAAGACGATGTTCCGGAATCAATCGTCGCCAAGGTTGAGGGAAAGATTCTGCGCGGCTTCAGGGCGGGAGCGAGGCGCTTTTTTGAAGGTGGCTTCGCGAACGTGCAGCGGGCGCTGGACGGTTTTATTGCCTTCGAGAAGGTCTTTAACGGTCTCTCTGTCACTACAAGTCTCCGGTTCACAGCCGTGAATGCAGGTAGGCCAGAGGCGATCGAATTCGTTAGAGGCGACAAGCTGGTCTTCTTTCGACCACGTCTTGCGTCCGTTGGCTCTCATGGCTTGGTTGCCCGCGTCGAAGCTCGCGGCGTAGGCAAGCTCCCGGTTTAATTTGACGCGCATTCAGGAATCGCCTTCTGCGTCACTTAGGTTTAGAGATAGATTTATCGCGGCAGCTGGCCGATGCCGCGGAGCCTTCTTGAAGGTGGCGTCGAGCAGTCGGGGGTATTGCACAGCCTTCTTACCTTCGAGCAGATCCTTGATTGTCAGGAGTTGGAGTCGCGGGTATTGGCCGCCCGCCGGTGAGTTGTAAAAGCCGGCTTCTGCTGCTTCCTTCTGCATGGGTTTAGTGGGCTCTTCAAAGGAGATGTAGACGCCGATCTCGGCCTTCTCGCGCTGGAGGACTCCAATGA
>NZ_DATKQC010000272.1:0-6799 GCF_035532915.1 Edaphobacter sp. | reverse complement strand
GGGTGAGGATTTGAGGGAATTGCGGATTGCTTCCGACAAGCCGACATATCCTTACTAATCCAGTGTCGGTGAGTGCATCGGCGATTTATCACTCATCATCGTCACCGAAATACCTCCTGCCTCGTGTTGGACGGAGATCTTCTCCAAATCGCCAAAACCGTCCAAACATTTTTGATCTGACTCGAAGATCGCATTCGATATAGACTCATTCCGACGAATTTTATGAGACATACCAGATTAATCGCAACGACTTGTATCTCGACTGGCGCTGCTCTGCTGCTCGCATTCGGTATCGCGGGCTTACGAGCGCAGGGCCCGCGCGGTGGCCAAACAGCTCAGGCGCTATTTGCTGCCCTCGACACCCATAAGGATGGAACGCTGACACGGCCCGAACTGGAGTCTGGCTTCAACTCCTGGTTTGCGGCTTGGGACAACACAAATAGCGGAACTCTCACCCAGTCTCAGATTGTGACCGGGATCAGCAAGTTGCTGCCAGCGCCGCCCGCCGTGAAGCCCGGGCAAGCCAACACTTTCAATCCGGCCGGTAACTCGACGCCGATCCCAGTATCGCAAGCTGCTGTGGACGCTATGATGGCAGCCTTACCGACTACCCCGGGTATCAAGCCGATACACAAACGCAGAGTGCTGGTGCTGGCCCATACGGGCGCGGGAGGGTTCGTGCATGCCTCCATCCCGTTGGCTGCGAAGGCGGTGGAAGCACTGGGGAACCAGGGCGGTTTATGGACCACAACCGTGAGTTACGACGCAGCGGATATCAATACCGATAATCTCAAGAAATACGACGCCGTTTTCCTGGACAGCACCACTGCGTGTTTTCTTGACGATCCGAATCCCGCCGTGACGGCCGCGCGGCGAGCGGCATTCCTGGATTTCGTGAGAGGTGGAAAGGGCGTTGCCGCAATACACGCGGCGACAGACTCGTACCACACCGATTGCCTGGCAAGCGAGGCTGCCGCAAAGAACGGCAGTCCCGGACGGAATCCAGGGGCGCTGGTTTTGGCTTCCCGGCTCGTCACAGCAGCCGACAAGGATAACGACGAAACCGTCAGCCGGCAGGAGTGGGACGCACTTGCCGATGATTGGTTCCAGAAGTTGGATACCGGCGATACGGGTAAGGTCACTCGCGCCGATTTCGTGACGCATTTCAATTCATTGTTACCCCCGCCGGAAATGCGTCGTCTCGGTCTGGAATCGAAGCCTGTACTGCAATGGCCGGAGTTCAATAAGCTCATTGGCGGCTACTTCAAATTTCACTGGCCCGATCCGCAACTGATTACGGTCAAGATCGATGACCCGAACAGCCCTTTGACGGCCATGTTCCATGGCAAGGAGTTCGAGATCCATGACGAGACCTATACCTTCGAGCAGGATTCCTTCTCGCGGAAAAACGTGCATGTACTGACGAGTATTGACTACGGCAAGATGAGCGCTGCAGATAAAGCAAAAGAAGTGAATCCGCGAACCGATGCCGATTATGCCTTGAGTTATATTCGCCGCGAGGGCAAGGGGCGGGTTTTCTACGAAGGACACGGCCACAGTGATCGGGTGTATGCCATGACGCCGATGCTGGAACACATTCGAGCAGGGATTCAATACGCGCTTGGCGACCTGAAAGCGGACGACAGCCCCTCAGTGAAGTAAGCAGTCGGCTGAAAATAACCAGGCAAGAATGCACTGCGCTCTACGCTGAGATACGTCCAGAGCTGTTATTTGCGGAAACTTTACCAAATCTCGATTGACGAGAACGGCCAATGCACTCATCGAGCAAGGATTTGAGCCGACATCGGGATAGTAGTCCTGTGAATCGCGCTTGTGTGAATTTGCCGTGGGTCTGATTGTGGCTTATCGGCGACTCGCGGTCTGGAGCAGCGATGATCTGGATTCGAGCGTAGAGTTTTCGCAACTGTCTCGATCCTCGGCGGTCAGGCACGGTTTTAAAGCTCTAGAGGGTTCTCCTTCAGATGTAGTTTTGGTGACTCGAGCAAAACGCAGATTCCCTTCGGGAATGACAAATGAAGGAAGCTACGCCTGAGAGGAGATAGCTTTCGACTTCGAGGGACTGTGTGAGGGCTTCAGACGCCTAGCTCGGCGCGGATGGCGTCCGCGATGGTGTTGGCGTGGTGGCGCATGAGCGGCTCGGATTCGGCTTCGATCATGACGCGGCAGAGGGCTTCGGTGCCGCTGTAGCGGATGACGACGCGGCCGGAGTCGGCGAGCTCGTGCTCGGCGGCGCGGATGGCGTCCGCTACCGTGGGGATGGCTTCGAGGGGCTTTTTTTCGCGGACCTTGACGTTGACGATGACCTGGGGGAAGACCTTGAGGTCGGCGACCAGCTCGCTGAGGGTTTTGCCGCTGCGGTGGACGGTGTCGAGCACGAGCAGGGCGGTGAGCAGGCCGTCGCCGGTGGTGCTGCGGCCGTTGAAGATGATGTGGCCGGACTGTTCGCCGCCGAGCGCGGCACCGGTGGAGAGCATCTGCTCGAGGACGTACTTGTCGCCGACGTTGGCGCGGAGCATGGCGATGCCGCTGCGCTTGAGCGCGGCTTCGAGGCCCATGTTGGACATGGTGGTGGCGACGACGGTGTCGTTGGTGAGCAGGCCGCGGAGCTGGAGGTCGCGGGCGGCGAGCAGAAGGACGGCGTCTCCGTTGACGACACGGCCGTTCTCGTCGGCGAAGAGGGCGCGGTCGGCGTCCCCGTCGAAGGTGATGCCCATCGAGGCTTTTTGAGTGACGACTTCGGCGGCCACGACGTCGGGGTGCAGGGCTCCGCAGAACTCGTTGATGTTGAAGCCGTCGGGGCTGGCGTGGGTGATGACGACTTCGCCTCCGAGTCCGGCAAAGAGCTGCGGAGCGACGGAAGAGGCCGCGCCGTTGGCGCAGTCGACGACGATGCGCTTGCCGTCGAGCGAAAGGCCGGGAACGGCGGCGAGGAGGAAGCGAACGTATTCGGCGCGGTCGGCTTCGTTGACGGGGGGAGCTTGCGGGGAGGGATTCGAGGGGGTTCCATCCCACATCTCAGAATCGAGATGTGGGGCACCCAGTTCTGTGGTTGAACTCACATTCGGTTTGTTGGCGGTTTCGAGGTGGCGGAAGATCTCGTCTTCGATGGCGAGCTCGGTGGCGTCGGGCAGTTTGAAGCCGTCGGGGCCGAAGAGTTTGATGCCGTTGTCCTGCCAGGGATTGTGTGAGGCGGAGATGACGATGCCGGTGGCGAAGCGATGGGTGTGGGTGAGGAAGGCGATGGCTGGGGTGGTGATGACGCCGGCACTTTCGACGGTGGCTCCTCCGGCCGTTAGCCCGGCGGTGAGGATGGCTGCGATGGAGTCGCTGGATTCGCGGGTGTCCATGCCGAGCAGGACGCGAGGAGAGGGCGTTGTCGCCTTCAACGTGTGCGCGAGGGCGAGGCCGATGGCGTAGACGGTGGTGCCGTCGAGGGGTGGCTGACCGGCAACGCCACGGATGCCGTCGGTTCCAAAGAGCTTCTTCATGAGTTGCTGATCTCCGTTACTTTTCCTGCTGTTCTTCGCTTACTTATTGTCCGATACTTTTGCGGTCAGTGTGCCTTCGGCCAGACGGGCGCGGATGGTTTCTCCGGGGGAGGTGTCTGCGGCCGATCTTAATAAGATGCCGTTTTCAGCATAGACGAGCGCGTAGCCACGGGAGAGGACGGCCAGCGGTGAGAGTGCTTCGAGGCGAGTGGTGGAGCGGTCGAGGCGGGTTTGATTGGCAGAGACGGTTCGGGTTGCAGTGCGGAGCAGGCGCTCGGTGGCGGCCTGCAGGCGGCGCTGGGTCGTGGCGATGCGGACGGAGATGTTCTGGCGGCGGAGGCGGTCGGTGAGCGTGGCTAAGCGCTGAGTATTAAGGTGGAGACGGCGCGAGGCTGCGGCTTCAAGGCGAAGGCCCAGCTCGTCGATGCGCTGGTCGCGGCGGCTGATGGTGTCGCGAAGGCGGTTGAGGACGGATTCGGAGGAGAGGCGGGCGTAGCGCTGGCGGGCGGAGAGGAGATGGAAGCGCCCGGCGCGGTGGACGCGTGCGGTGAGGGCTTCGATGCGCTCTTCGATGCGGTGCTGGGCGGCGGTGACGAGCTCGGCAGCGGCGGACGGCGTGGGGGCGCGGAGGTCGGCTACGAAGTCGGCGATGGTGAAGTCGGTCTCGTGGCCGATGGCGGAGACGATGGGGATCTCAGAAGCGGCGATGGCGCGGGCGAGGGACTCGTCGTTGAAGCCGGAGAGGTCTTCGATGGAGCCGCCGCCGCGAGCGAGGATGATGACGTCGACGAGTCCGGGATTCTGGTTGAAGTAACGGATTCCGGCGGCCACCGTCGAGCAGCAGGTTGTGCCTTGCATGGTCGCTGGGTAGACGAGGAGATTGAGGCGGGCGTGGCGGCGGCGAGCGACGTTGACGATGTCGCGGATGACGGCTCCGGTGGGCGAGGTAATGATGCCCACGCAGCGCGGGAAGGCGGGGAGGGGACGCTTGCGGTCGGCGTCGAAGAGTCCTTCGGCGAGGAGGCGGGCCTTGAGCTGCTCGAAGGCGAGTTGGAGGGCTCCGGCTCCGCGAGGCTCGAGGGTCTCGGCGATGAGTTGGAGCTGGCCGCGGCTCTCGTAGATGGAGATGCGGCCACGGACGAGGACGGCCAGGCCGTCGGCGGGGCGGAAGCGGAGCAGCGTGGCCTGGCGGCGGAAGAGGACTACCGGAAGCTGGGCTTCGCCGTCTTTGAGCGTGAAGTAGACGTGGCCGGAAGGGGCGGCACGGTAGTTGGAGATCTCGCCCTCGACCCAGAGGTCGGGATAGCCGCCTTCGACCTGCTGGCGGATGTCGATGACGAGATCGCGGACGGTCCAGATGCGGCGCTGGGTGGGGAGGACGGGATTTGGCTCGCCCTTTTTTGCGATTGTGGCACCGCTGCCCATGTCTTCAGGGGCAGGTATTTTGGACAATTTCAGGGCAGGTTGGGGAGCTTCCTGCTTGTCTGTCTCGGAGGTGAAGAGGAGATTGGCTTGGACGGGTGCGCGCTTTGCGAGGCGTGTCCTTCCCCGGCCCGCTCGCAGGCTTGCCAAGGTCGGCGGCTTCTCTTCTTTTTCGCCCATTGGCCGAGTCTAGCATCGCGGGTGGGCGCAGTTGAAGCTATCGGCGGAGGTGGTTTATGGCCCAGAGTATGAGGCTGACAAGCGCGCTGAGCAGGAGGCAGGTGACGAGGGGGAAGGAGACCGACCAACCACGCCCGCGCCAGTTGAAGTCGCCGGGGAGGCGGCCCAGCGGAATTTGAGGCGGTTGAGGCCGAGCACGACCAGCCCCGCCACGACGAGGAGGAGGCCCAGGAAGATAAGGATACGGCCAAGGTCGGACATTCGGACTGACTAGCTTGCAGCGGCCAGCATCGAGGTGGCTTCGCGCAGCAGGTCAGCGGGCTGACAGGGTTTGGTGAGGATGCCAACGGGGCGGGCGAGCTTGCTGGATTGCTCGCGCACACTTTTGAGATTGGAGTAGAAGCCCGTCAGCACGATGATGCGGCAGGAGGGAAGCTCGCGGGTCACATCGCAGACCAGAGCGAGGCCATCTCTTCCGGGCATAGTGACATCACAGAGAAGAAGGTTGGGGTGGAAGATGCGGGCGGACTCGAGCGCCTGATCTGCCGAGTAGGCGGTCCTGGCTTCGAAGCCGCTCTTGACGAAGATGAGCGCAAGGGTATCTGCGACCAGACGATCATCGTCAACGACGAGAATTCGTTTCATGGTGAGCTCCCTTTGACTTGCTTCCTGATGCATGATTCTGCCTCCACCTTAGGCCGGAAAAGGGGCAGTTGTCCATGAATATACTGATATTTTCTATAGAGAATAAGCAGAGGCCGGGCGGCCTCTGGTGGAAGCTGCGAGTTTAGAGGAGAGTTACCGCTGAAGGGCGGCGGGCTCGGCTGAGGGGTTCAGCTTCTGCGCGGCCAACATGCCGACGGCGCTCTTACCGTCCTTATCCTTGAGCTTGGCGTAGATTTTTTTGGCGTCTTCGGACTTACCCTGCGACTCGTACATCTCCGCTAACTGAAGCTGGGCGAGGCCGGCGGGAACCGAGGTGGTGGGCTTGGCGGTCAGCTCGTTGTAGAGATTGACGGCCTGCGCATCCTGTCCGGTCTGGCGGTAGAGGTTGGCGAGGGAGAGCTTGGCGAGCGAGGCCAGTTCGCTGTTCCATCCACCGGCTACCTGCTTCAGCGTGGCTTCGGCGGCAGAGTTGTTGCCGGCTTCGATATAGGTGAGGCCGCCGAAGTAGCGGGCCGTCTTTCCGTCGGGCTCCATGTTGTACTTATCGGCAGCGGCCATGAAAAGTTGATTGGCAGCCTTGGCGCGCTCGGCCACGGAGGCGTAGGTCTTGATGCCGGGAGGAACCTGCTGGCCGGGCTCGGCGAGCGGGGTCTGGTACTCCTGCATGGCGGCGCCGTAGGCCACCGAGGCCTCATTGCTGCGGTTGTTGTAGATGACGAAGCTGCCAACCACGATGATGAGTAGCGCGATCAGGATAGAGCCGGCGACGATGACCGCGTGACGGTTTTCGCTGGCCCACTCGATGCCGTGTTGTGTGGTGTCGATGAACTGGTCGTGCTTGAGCGCTTGCTTGGTCTGCTGATCCACTTGGTTGAGTCTTCCTTTTTGCTCGCGGCGGTCGATCCGCCTTGAGAGAACTGGTTGCGTGAATGGTCGACGCAGAACTTTAAGTCTATCAGCGGGGGAAAGAGGTTGCGAGGGGTTGAGTCATATTCTTGGCATCTTTTGGTGAAGGATGGCGG
>NZ_DATKQC010000271.1:0-5183 GCF_035532915.1 Edaphobacter sp. | reverse complement strand
ACCTGGATACGGTAGCCGAGCACGTTGTGGCCTTCGCGGTTGACCTTCAGGCCCTTCATCGGGAAGAACTGACGATAGCTTATCGCCGGGGCGTAGTACTTGACGTTGCCGCCGATACCCGCGACCTGGACATCGACGTTGAAGTCCTTGCCGCTATGCGGCCCGACCGAGCGGTCGAGGCTGGAGAAGGTGAAGCTCGGTGTCAGCACCGAGGTGACGATACCGTTCAACTGGTTGGGGCCCTGGACGCCGGAACGAAAGGCCAGCGACTGGAAGACGTTTCGGGTGTTGTCGTTGAACGTCGAAACCGAAGCGCGCGACAGCGAATACGACAAACCGATTCGGGTAACGCCGGTGCGCGACCACAGGTGCCGCAGCGGCTCGCTCGTCGTCACCGTCAAGCCGGTGGTCGCCGTGTTGTAGTTGGTCAAGAGGGACTGCTGCGCGTTCGTCAGGTTGTCGGACTGTCCCTTGGCAATGCCGTAGCTCTTGGCCGGGTTGTAGTCAGACTTGTTGGTGAAGACCTGCATGCCCAGCGAGATCGGCTTGTTGTGCAGGTAGGGCTCGGTGAACCCCAGGCTCAGGTTGCGCGACAGGTCGCCGATGTTCGCCGCCACGGAGAGCGTCTCGCCCAGTCCAAGGAAGTTGTTGGTTGAATAGTTCAGCCCGATAAAGGTTCCCGACAGGCCGCTGATACCGCCGTTCAGGCCGATGGAGTTCTTGCCTTTCTCCTTCAACTTGAGCAGCAGGTCGACGGTCCCGTCGTCCGCGTTCTGGCGGCTCTCGGAGTCCTGATCGGCTTTCAACGTTTCGAAGTAGTTCAACTGGTTCAGGCGCAGGATGGAGAGGTCCCAGAGGCGGCTGTTATAGACCTGGCCCTCTTCGAGCAGAAGCTCGCGGCGAATGACCTTGTCGCGGGTGATGGTGTTGCCGGTGAACTCGATGCGCGACACGTAGAAGGGCTTGCCCTCGTCGATGTCGATGTTCAGGTAGATCAGCTTCTTGGCTTCGTCGATGCGCGGGGTCGGCGATCCGACGAAGTTGATGTAGCCCAGCTCGCCGTAGGACTTGCGCAACTGGTCGAGGCCCTTCTGGAACTTGGTGGCGTCAAACCACTCGCCGTCCTTCTGCGCGAACTGACCGCGCAGAACGCGTGTGTTGGTCACAGCCTTGTTGCCGGAGAAGGTAATGCCGCCCAGGCGGTAGCGCTCGCCCTCTTCGACCGGCATCAGGATATCGACGCGCTTGCCCTTGGAGGGCCGCAGGGTGAAGGGGTTCAGACCGCCCGCGTTGCGGATATGGGTGGTGGGCTGCGAGGTCAATGCCTTGAAGTAGCCGCGGTCGCGGTAGGCCTGGCGGACGCGCTCGGTGTCCTCGTCGAGCTTGGTCGCGTCGAAGGTACGGGCAAAGAGGTTTTCAAGAATGATCGAGTGCGGAATCCCGATCGGCTTGAGGTTCTTCATCGCCCGGCGCAGGGTGCGATCGCTCAGGGCGCTGTTGCCGGTGAACTCGATCTTGCCGACCTTTACCGTCGGTCCTTCCTTCACGTTGAAGGTGACGGAGACGCCTGCCGGTGGAATGGTCTTGATGGTCTCGGTGACGGTGGCGAACTGATGGCCATGCGCGGCGAGCATCTCTTTGATGACGGTCTCGGCGCGCTTGATCTTGGTGGGGTCGTACTGGCTCTCGACCGAGAGACCGACCTTGGCCTTCTTGAAGGCCTCGAGCACGTCCGACTGCGAGATCGAGCTCATGCCCTTGTAGAGCAGCTCCTTGATGGTCGGCTTTTCCTTGACGTAGATGACAAGCTGCACGCACTTCGGCGTATCCACCCGCTCGATGCGGATGTTGTCAAAGTAGCCCGTGTTCCACAGGGAGTTGAAGTCCCGCTCCACGACCGCCGGATCGTACAAGTCGTTCTGGTGGCTGAACAAACGCGCCAGCACCGACTCCTTGGGGATGCGCCGGTTGCCGATGACCTCGGGCTGGCACAGCGTCTGCACGCCCTGCTCGGCGGTAGGAGTGGTGGCGGCATTGTTCTGCGCCATCATCGCCGGTACACCGAAGGAGGCAAAGGAGAAAAAGAGCACGGCTTGGGCAATACGGGAGCGGCTGGAGCGCGTGCACACAGGCTTGGTCTTGCTTTTCAGGGAGCTTCCGCTCTCTCGATTCACGGTAAAGATACGCACACCCTCACTGCTCTAGAAATAACGCTCCGCCAGCACATGACAGCGAAGCCTTGATTATATGGGACAGGCAGATTGTTAGCGAGTTCACCTGAAGGTTCCAGACAAAATCGTCACCACCCATCCTACAACCTCGAAACGCAATGATTGCCTCATTCCCCGTGCAGCCCCATGATGGAAGCACCATGAATCTCTCCACGCTGCCCACCGAAGCCCGAAACCCAGCCAGCGAGCACATCGACCAGCTCTCCACGCTCGAGATGCTGCGCGTCATTAACGAGGAGGACGCCAGGGTCGCCGCCGCCGTCGCCGCCGAGCTGGCTCACATCGCCAATGCGGTCGACGCCATCGCCGCCCGCTTCGAGCAGGGAGGCCGCCTCTTCTATATAGGAGCAGGCACCAGCGGGCGGCTCGGCGTGCTCGACGCCTCCGAGTGCCCGCCGACCTTCTCCGTCCCGGCCACCCTCTTTCAGGGAATCATCGCGGGGGGCGACAGCGCGCTGCGCAACTCGAGCGAAGCCTCCGAAGACTCCCCCGAGCAGGGCGCGGCCGACCTCGTCTTTCACGCCTTCACCGGGCGAGACGCCCTGATCGGCATCGCCGCCAGCGGACGCACTCCTTATGTGCTGGGCGCGCTGGCCTACGCCCGCGAACTGGGAGCGCTGACGATATCGCTCACCTGCGTCGCCGACTCACAGATAGCAGCCATCGCCGACATCGCTATCGCTCCCGTCACCGGCCCCGAGGTGCTTACCGGCAGCACTCGGCTCAAGGCCGGGACGGCCACGAAATTAGTGCTCAACATGCTGAGCACCGGAGTCATGATCCGCCACGGTGCCGTCTACGGCAACCTGATGGTCAACGTGCAGACTACGAATGCCAAATTAGTCGACCGCGCCCAGCGAATTATCGGCGCGGCGACGGGCCTCGATCAGGCCACCGCAGCGAAGCTGCTCGCCGAGGCCGGAACGGTAAAGAACGCGATCGTGATGCAGAAGCTCTCGCTCGACCGCGCCGCCGCCGAAGCAAAGCTCGAAGCGGCCAGGGGAGATCTGACCGAGGCGTTGCGATAGCATCTTCGCTAAAAAATAATCTTATTGGGCTATCATCAGCCCCCATGAGATTTCAGCCTCCTGCCGTCGCCTCTCTCGTCCTCGCAGCCACCGCTCTCACCGCCCAGCAGGCCCCCACCATGCCCATCAATCCCTTTCTCGGCCTTATGACCGCAGCCCGCGCCCATGCGGAAGCCCACGGCGCACCCGTCCCTGTCCTGTCGCCTGTCGATGCCACGCTGCTGGGAGCCAATCCTCCGGTCAACGTCGCCGAGCTTCACAAGGCGGGCTTCCGCGTCGTTCCCTGGACGACCGACACTCCCGACAAGATGCGTGCGCTGATCGACCTCCGCGTCGACGGCATCATCACGGATTACCCCGACATGCTGCAGGACGTCCTCAAAGAAGAGAAGGCCGCCCACCCGGAAGACGCCGCCTACTTCAACCGCTTCGACATCGCCGCCCATCGCGGAGGCCGCGGCCTTCGCCCCGAAAACACGCTGCCCTCGTTTGAAGACGGCCTCGACCATCTCGCCACCACGCTTGAGACCGATACCGGAGTCACCACCGACCACGTCTCCATGATCTGGCACGACCAGTACCTCAATCCAGAGTCCTGCCGCCACGCCGACGGCACCCCCTACACGCTCGAAAACCGCGTCTACACCCGCGACATCTCTTCCAAAGAGGCGCAGCGCACCTTCATCTGCGACAAGCTCCACACCCAGTTCCCCCAGCAGACCAACGACCTTGCCCTATCTCCCGTCGCGGTCGCCTTCGCCAAACACGAGCACCTCATCAGCCCCTACGTCCCCACCAACGTCGAGCAGCTCTTCCACTTCGTCGCCTTCTACGTGAAGTACTACACCACCGGCCCCGGCAGATCGAACCCCGATGCCGCTGCCCGCGCCGCCAACGCAGCCAAGGTCCGCTTCAACATCGAGACAAAAATCCTGCCGCTGCCCAACGACCCTCCCGGCCGCTCCGTAGCGAACCTGCCCGTACCCAAAGAAGGCGCAGAGCCGACCACCAACCACACCGTCGATCCGCAGACCTTCGTCACGACGCTGTGCGGCATCATCACGCGCAACCACATGGAGGGCCGCTCCGAGATACAAAGCTTCGACTTCCGCACCCTGCAACTGGTCGAAGAGCAGTTCCCCAAGATCCCCACCTACTACCTCACCGCCAGCCCCAAGATGCTCAGCACGGACTTCGTGCCAACTGCGCTACGCCAGCCCTGAGGCAACCCGACCGCCACAGGCAACCTCTGGCAAATCCATGAAGTTCGGTACACACAAGCGCGTTTCTCGGTATGAATGCGTCGACAACTAAAGTTTCGAGCCGCCGTCGACTGGAATACTCGCACCTGTAATCCAGCGCGCTCCGTCAGACGCCAGAAACACGACAACGTCCGCGACGTCGTCCGGTTTGCCTAGTCGTTTTAGCGCCTGCATTCCGAGCGCAGTCTCACGTCCCGCTTCAGTTTTTGTGAAGTTAGACATATCAGTGTCGATGACGCCGGGCGCTACAGCGTTTACGCGGATGCCTTGCGGGCCAAGGATCGCAGCCCAGTTCTTGACAAGGGTTTCGAGCGCTCCTTTCGTCGAGGCGTAGGCAAGGATCGAGGGATTGTCGAACCCAGGCTTGCCTACCACCGAACGAGCACCAATTGAAGTGATGACCGTGATGTTCGAGCCCTCGCCCAAGAGGGGCAGCAGTTGCTGTACCAGCAGGAACGGGCCTCGAACGTTGGTCGCGAAGAGGTTGTCGAGATCCGCTGTCGTGTAGTCCGATATGCGTGCCGCCTTGCTCACGCCGGCGTTCAGCACCATCACATCGAGCCGGTCACCGCCAATCGAGCGCACCTGTTTGGCGAGCGCTGCCGGCCCGTCCGGAGTCGACAGGTCGGCGGAAACGGCATCCGCGCGTCCTCCTTTGGCCT
>NZ_DATKQC010000270.1:0-8074 GCF_035532915.1 Edaphobacter sp. | reverse complement strand
GAAGAACGCGATGATCCAGATCACAAAGAGCGTGGCAAACGGCAGTACCGAACGAATTGGCAGGCTCCGACCGGTTGCACCGGCAACCTGCTCTATCCCAGATGGGCACAAATATAGCCTGTGTTTTGCAAGTAATCTATGATCGAATACCTCGAGCTGGCGACCTGCCCTATCTGCGAGCTGCAGGATATGTCGACTGCTGGAAAAAGGTACCTTCCATAGAAAGCGAGAAGAATATCGAATGAGTGCTCTTCAGAATTTTCCCCGCATCACTCCATTCCTCTGGTTCGATTCAAACGCCGAAGAGGCGGTCGAGTTTTACCTTACCGTCTTCAAAAACTCGCGCCGCCTTGATGATCTGCAGAATACCGACGACACTCCAGGCCCGGCGGGCAGCATTCTCACCATCACCTTCGAACTGGATGGCCAGAAATTTACAGCGCTCAACGGTGGTCCCATGTTTAAATTCACCGAGGCAATCTCATTCACCGTTCGCTGCGACTCGCAGCAGGAGGTAGACGAATACTGGTCCAGGCTCACCGCCGACGGGGGAAGCGAGATCCAATGCGGCTGGCTCAAGGACAAGTTTGGTCTCTTCTGGCAGATCGTGCCTGCACAGCTGCCTGACCTCATCAAGCATCCCAAAGCGATGCAGGCCATGATGCGGATGAAGAAATTCGACATCGCTGAACTCGAGCGCGCCGCGCAATCGTAAGCGGTCTCATTCCAGCGCATTGAGCGCCTGAGAACATCGGAAGGCTTAGCGCCAATGCCTATGCTGTACTTCTAATTCATCAGCTTGATATAGAGTTATAGTCTATGGATACAGCGCAAGTGCTTCATGAAGGCTTGGTTCCAAGCCCCGGTAAGCGCATACGCCGCCGCGGTTTGCACGCACTCACCGGCATTCGTTTCTTTGCGGCTTTCTGGGTAATGGCCTATCACTTCGGCGCCGGTTTTACAGCTCGTGCCCATTTGCCTCGTCCTGTAACCGTCTTTTTGGAAAATGGCCACCTTGGCGTCGCACTTTTCTTCATGCTTTCCGGCTTCATTCTGTACTACACCTACCATGACAATCTTCAGAGCCTTGGAGATCTTTATAAATTTTTCGTAGCTCGCTTCGCCCGCCTCTATCCCGTTTACCTGCTTGCTATCGTCATTGCCGCCTTTCTTTATATGCGATTGCCCCATGGGAAGGAGCTTCTCATCTTCCCCTTGCTGCAATCCTGGGTTCCTCCGGTCTCAAATAACGGAGGCATGTGGATCACACAGGCTTGGACTCTCTCCGTAGAAGCCTTTTTCTATTGCTGCTTTCCACTGTTACTTCTTCCCTTCCGCCATACCAGGTCCGCTTTCACCTTTTGGTTGCTTGCCGCACTCAGCGGCGTTCTGATCGTCGCTTTACAGATTCCCATGTTGCGTCCGGGATTTCCGGCTACCTGGCTCACACGTCATGTCATCCTGCCGGTCCTGTGCCTGCCTGAGTTTGTCTTCGGATTGGCGCTCGGCGCAATCTTTCTACGCAGGCAAACCATCGAACCCCGCGTTGCCACCAACGATTGGATCACTGCCGCAGGGATCCTCCCGTGTTTCGCCATCCTTGCCGCCGGTGCTGGCGACTACCTGATTTCGCTCACAACAGTCGTCTGCTTTGGCTGGGCCATCTATCGCCTCGCCGATGGGCGCGGCTGGCTTACAAACGTGCTCTCAAGTAAAGTCTTCCTGCTGCTCGGTGGCGCCAGCTTCGCACTTTATATTCTTCAAGGCCCCGTACGGATCATCGCGCATCGCCTGTTTGCCAATTTCCGTCCCGGTCTGGACGCAGCGCTCTCTCCTTTCATCCTTATATCTTTGTCCTGTCTTATTTTTCTGTTCTATGAGGAACCCCTGCGCGATATCATTCGCAAGTTCCTCACTCGCCCACAGAAGGCATAGAAATCGCAAATATCTACTCGTGCGCTCCCTCACCAGGGAAAGAAGCTTAAGCTAGTTCCATGCTCCGCACGAACATCCCTGGCACCTCTCCCTACGAGCCCATCATCGGCTTCTCCCGGGCCGTCCGCATCGGCAACCATGTCTACGTCTCCGGCACCGGCCCCGTAGGCGCGGAAGACGCCTCCCCCGCCGAACAGACGCGGGTCGCACTCAATATCATCAGAAATGCCCTCGAAAAAGCCGGTGCCGGCTTTGAGCACGTCTACCGCACCCGCATGTTCCTCGCCCGCGTCGAAGACTGGGAAGAGATCGGTCGCGCCCACGGCGAAGTCTTCGGAGAGATCCTACCCGCCGCCACCATGGTCGTCGCCCCCCTGCTCAATCCCAAATGGCATGTCGAGATCGAAGCCGACGCCTACATCCCCGAAGCCTGAGCCACTCCCGATTTTCTTAACGAACTTGACAAACATGGTCTTCTGATTCGGTATCATGGGTGTGAAACAAGCAGAGGTCTCCCGAAAACATGGCTTCCGCAGAAAGAGAAGCCGCTTACAATCAAGACTTTACGAGTCCTGACTCTCTAAAATCAGGACTTTGCAGAGTTAGTCCAAACATATCTCTATTGTTTTGAATACTTTGCAACAAAACACCCAGGGGGGAGGTACCCACATATACCTCCGGAGAAGAATAGAAAAATGAGCAAGCTGTCCATCCGCGATCTAGATCTTACGAACAAGCGCGTCCTCATCCGTGTCGACTTCAACGTCCCGCTTTCCAAGGATGGCCGGACCATCACCGACGACACCCGCATCCGCGAGACGCTGCCCACGATCGAATACGCTCTGCGCCGCAAGGCCAAAGTCATCCTCTGCTCTCACCTCGGCCGTCCAAAAGGCCAGCCGGTCGCGACCATGAGCCTGCGCCCCATCGTCGACCGGCTCCGCGAACTCCTCGACGCCATCATCGACGAAAACGAGAACGTAGCTTTCGCTCCCGACTGCGTCGGCGAAGTCGCCACCGAGATGGCCACGCAACTCGAGTCCGGCCAGACCCTCCTGCTCGAAAACCTCCGCTTCCACGCCGAAGAAGAGGCCAACGACCCGGCCTTCGCCAAGAAGCTCGCCAGTCTCTGCGACATCTATGTCAACGACGCTTTCGGGAGCGCCCATCGCGCTCACGCCTCGACCGAAGGCATCACCCACTTCGTCAAACAGTCCGCTGCTGGCCTGCTGATGGAGCGCGAGCTGACCTATCTGGGCAAGGCGCTCGACCAGCCGGACAAGCCCTTCGTCGCCATCATCGGCGGAGCCAAGGTCTCCGACAAGATCCAGGTCATCGACAACCTCCTCGATCTGGCCGACGCCATCATCATCGGCGGAGGCATGGCCTACACTTTCCTGAACGCACAGGGCCAGACGACCGGAAAATCGCTCGTCGAAACCGACAAGATCGACGTGGCCAAAGCTGCGCTCGACAAGGCCAAGGCCAAGGGCGTCCGCTTCCTTCTTCCCATCGACCACGTTCTCGCCGACAAGTTCGCCCACGATGCCAAAACGACGATCCACGAAGGAAGCCATCCTTTCCACGTCGATCTCATGGCCCTCGACATCGGCCCCAAATCCATTGCCCTCTTTGAAGCCGAGATCTCCGATGCGCGCACGATCATCTGGAACGGTCCCATGGGCGTCTTCGAGATGCCGGCCTTTGCCAAGGGAACTCACGCCATCGCCCACTGCGTTTCCGGCAACCATGACGCCACCACCATCGTCGGCGGTGGAGATTCGGTCGCGGCGGTCAAGCAGTCCGGCGTCTCCCAAAAGATCAGCCACATCTCCACCGGCGGCGGCGCGAGCCTCGAGTTTCTCGAAGGCAAGATCCTCCCCGGCGTCGCGGCTCTTACAGACAAGTAGCAGCGAAGCGCCGTCGTTCTAGGCAAAAGATCACGCACGCCGCTCAGGACATCCAGAATCGCGCCGAGACAAAAACCGGCGCACAACCTAAGGGAAACTGATTCTTACCATGCGTAAACCACTAATCGCCGCCAACTGGAAGATGTACAAAACCCCTGCGGAATCCATCGCCTTCATCGATGACTTTCTCCCGCTCGTAGCCAATCAACAGAAGACAGAGATCGTACTTTGTCCTCCCATGATCTGCCTGGGTGCAAGCATCGCAGCTACAAAGGGAACTCAAGTGCACATCGGAGCCCAGACGATGGACTGGCACGACAACGGAGCCTACACCGGCGAGACCTCGCCCGTCATGCTGAATGCCATCGGCGCTACCCACGTCCTGATCGGCCACAGCGAGCGCCGCCAGTACTTCAACGAGACCGACGAGACCGTCAATCACAAGCTCAAAGCCGCCCTGGCGCACAAGCTCGTCCCCATCGTCTGCGTGGGAGAGCACAAGGCAGAGCGCGAATCGGGCCACACCAACGATGTCCTCAAGCAGCAACTGACGGTCGGGCTTCAGGGCATTGATCCCGCGGCCGCCGCACCGCTGGTCATTGCCTACGAACCCGTCTGGGCCATCGGCACTGGTCTCACCGCGACCCCGCAGATTGCGGAGGACGCGCACCAGTTCATCCGTTCCCAGATCGCAGAGATTCTCAGCCCCGCTATCGCAGCCAGCACCCGCATTCTCTACGGCGGCTCGGTCAAGCCGGACAATGCGGCCAGCCTCTGCTGTCTTGCAAATATTGACGGCGCGTTGGTCGGCGGGGCCAGCCTCGATCCCACCAGCTTCGCTCAGATCGTCGCCAACTCGTCCCTTTAGTTCCTTGAGCACCACAAAGATGCCGCGCTAACGTCGCCGTCAACGCGGCATCTTTGTCCTAACTGTTTGCTTGCCTTACCGCACCACTCCAGCCTGATCCATCGGCCAGTACACAAACGCCGCCTTACCATAGATCAAATTCCGCTCCACTGGTCCAAAGTCTCTGCTATCGCTTGAAATCGAGCGATGGTCCCCCATCACGAAATAATCATGCGGCGGGATGACAGTCTCCGGCAGCGAGCGTTCGTCTTCAAACCCCACGGGCACATATTTCTCCACAACGCGCTTATTGTTCACATAGACTTCGCCGTGATCGATGCGAAGATCGTCTCCCGGCAGGGCGATGACACGTTTGATATAGCTCTTCGAGTGGTCGTGGGGATAGAGAAATACCACGACATCCCCGCGCTGAATATCTTCCACGCGGTAGACCATCTTGTTGATGAAGAGACGGTCCTGATCCTTCAGCATGGGCAGCATGCTGGTTCCCTCGACCCGCACGGGCTGGTAGAGAAAGATAATGATGAACGCCGACACAGCAACGGAGACTACCAAGTCTCGCATCCATGACCGCAATTCGCCTTTGTAGGCTGGTTTTAAACGGTTACTGTCTTCAGGCCGCTCAGGCTCTCGTTCGTCACTCTGCACTTTATATCTACTCCTGAACTATTTAGACGCTTCAAATATCCTGCTGGCACCCGTCCCAAGCCGAGCCATACCACGGAGCACGTCTCCCACCGCACAAGGCAAACAAATTGCCGTATCTTGCATCCTATCTAGTTGATCACAAAATCTTTCAACGGCAGCCCACACAACCTTTCTGTCGCATCGGAGGGCGATGGGACTAGAATTGAATCTAAGAAGCGCAGTGACACATTTATGGCCACCCTTACCATGCTCGAGCAGCCCCCTACACCAAAACCCGGAAATCGCGCTCCCGTGGACTTTCATGACCTCACGACGGAGACAGCAAATGCAGCGTCTGAAGGCTTGGATACAAAATCCGCGCTCGAGATAGCGCGCATCATCAATCACGAAGACGCAAAGATCGCCGCAGCCGTCAAAAAGGCTTTGCCCGAGATCGCGATTGTCATTGATACGGTGGCCAGATCGCTCCGGGATGGTGGTCGCCTCATCTATGTCGGGGCCGGTTCCAGCGGGCGCATCGCCTCCCTCGATGCCTCGGAGTGTCCACCAACCTACTCCACTTCTCCTTCGCAAGTCCAGTACATAATGGCTGGCGGCCCCAAGGCTCTTGCCTCTGCCTCCGACGTCAACGAGGACTCTCCCGAGATAGGCCAGCGCGATATCGCCCGCCGCCGTCCGACCCGCAAGGATATCGTGATCGGCGTCTCTGCCAGCGGCCGCACTCCCTATGTCGTCGGTGCGGTGGAGTACGCCCGCGCCCGTGGCGCTAAAACCGCAGCCGTCACCTGCAACCTCAATACCCCGCTCTCCGATGTCGCCGACACCACCATCGTCGCGGAGGTAGGCCCTGAAGTCCTCTCCGGCAGCACTCGCATGAAGTCCGCAAGCGCCCAGAAGATGGTCCTCAACATGATCACCACCGGCGCCATGACTCGTCTTGGGTATGTCTATGACAATCTCATGGTCAACGTGCACATGAAGAATGCGAAGCTGGTCGAGCGCGGCATCCGTGTGTTGATGAAGGTCTGCGAGATCGACCGCGACACCGCAATCCGCACCATCAAGTCCGCGGGAAAATCCATTCCCATCGCGGTCGTCATGCTCAAAGCCAACGTCGACAAGATGGAAGCTGTACGCCGACTCACCAAATCCGACGGCAATGTCAGGCTCGCCATCGACGACTCCCGCCTGGAACTCTGATCCTGCTTCGTTTAGCGAATGCTCTTGCAGGTCGCCGACATCGTATCCAAAAATAAAGCTCTGCCCACTTTGGCAGAGCTTTATTTTTGCCGCGTCGACGTGAATCAGCGAATCATGCCCACCACGGAGCAGTCGGCTTCTCCTTCAGCACAATCTCATCCAGAAAGCGTGTAGCTTTGGTGAGTCCTTCTTCTGACGAAAGCAGGCTGTCCTCGTGCTCGATCGAGAGTACATTGTCGTATCCGCACATCCTGAGGGTCGAGACGAATTCCTTCCACCACTCCGCCCCATGGCCGAAGCCGCAGGTACGGAAGATCCATCCGCGGTTCAGCTCGTCCGTGTATGGCTTGGTGTCGAGCACGCCCGTCTTCGGCAGATTGGCCGAATACATCTGCGTATCTTTAGCGTGGACATGGAAGATGGCATCGCCGAGCACACGGATTGCCGCAATGGGATCGATCGACTGCCAGAACATGTGGCTGGGGTCATAGTTGCATCCGATCGAAGGACCGGCAATTGAGCGCAACCGCAACATCGTCTCCGGGCTGTAGACAACGAACCCAGGATGCATCTCGATTGCGATCTTCACTCCATGCTGCTCGGCAAACGCCGCATGTTTGACCCAGTACGGCTCGACAACTTCCTTCCATTGCCAATCGAGAATCTGGAGATACTCCGGAGGCCACGGACAGGTGACCCAATTGGGCGCTGTAGCTTCGTGCGAATTTCCCGGGCAGCCGGAAAAATCGACCACGGTAGATACACCCAGCTTTTCAGCCAACAGAATCGTCTTCCGGCTAACCTCTTGGAATTGTTTGGCCAGAACCTTATCGGGATGTAGCGCATTTCCGTGGCAGCTCAACGCACTGATGCTGACCCCATGGTCCTCGAGCTTCCGCTGAAACTCCTTGAGCGCCGATGCATCTTCCAACATCGAGAGCTTGCAATGTGCATCGCCCGGGTAGTTCCCTGTTCCCAGCTCTACGGTGCTGATGCCAAGAGACTTCAACTTGCCGAGAACAGCATCGAGGGGAAGTTGGGCCAATAGCGGCGTGAATACTCCAAGTTTCATTCGGTTGCTCCTGAGTTGCACAAATAATATTGAGGGCCGCTTGCTGCCCCAGCTTCTACGCTATTCCTTCAGCAGCCGCGTAGCGGACCTTCTCCCACACTCCACCGGCCGCGTGGCTCCTGAGCATCGCGTCGATGACACAGGCCGATCGGTATCCATCTTCGAAGGTCGGCAGCATCTCCGGCTTTGCCGCCGGTGCTCCGCCTTCACGAATCCAATGGTAGGCATCGCGCATGAGATTGCAGAATGCGTCCGTCCACGACTCCTGATGTCCGCCCGGCAGATGAACATAACGGCGAACGTCCGGCAACACCAGCGAAGGGTCCTTCGCCATCATCTGGTTTGGCTGGTCATGCCGCCCGATCCACAATTCGTTCTGCTCTTCCTGGCGCCACTTCAAAGAGCATTTACGCCCATTCAATTCGAGCTGCAGATCATTTT
>NZ_DATKQC010000269.1:0-6828 GCF_035532915.1 Edaphobacter sp. | reverse complement strand
GTGGTGCAGCGTGACCTCTTCGACCAATTGGATGCGATTCCGTTCATGTAGTGAAGGAGCCCGCCCGTGAGCGGGGAAATCTTCATGGTAAAGAGTCCAATGAGGGCGGGAGCTGCGCTGAACTTGAGCCGCATAACTGCGGAAGTTGCAGCGCGCCACGGAATGCTGGTTATGCCGGATGATCCTGCGATGCTTTTGGTGACAATGAATGAAGTGGTGTTGCAGCAGGTGATTGGGAGTATCGAGGCCCGGACGGAAGAAATGGTCGCCGGCATAGAAGCTGGCCTTCGTTCGGCGCAACACGAAGCCTTGGGAATCGTTGAAAAAGAAGCGCGGAAAGCTGGGATTGCGGTGCGCGAAGAGATTCAAAAGGATATTGACGCTGGGCGGTTACACGCGAGAGAGTTGATTGTGGAACTAAACCGTGCTTACTCGCGATCCGCGGTGCGCCGCTGGGTTGCCGTAGGCGTAATTGCCGCGAGCGGTCTCTTGATGTTGGGTGTTGGTTTGGGAGTGCTGCTTGCCAGGGTGTTGAAATGAGATCAATTCTCACACTGTTGTTCTATGTCGATTATAAATGCGACACACAACCGGGATTTCGGAAAACGTTTTTGGTGTTTACGCTTATCTTCGTTTTCCTCTTGTGGTCGCCGTGGCGACCTCTGCTTTGCCCAGTGTTCGGCGTTTGTCCTGCTCCTGTTGTGCGGGCGGATATTTCGCCTCAGCCTAAACCTCAACGGGTAAAGCACCTTAAACGCCTCGCACCAACTCCGGCTCCACTTCAAACGCCTGCGGAGTCCTCCATGAAAACGGCAGTCCAACCGTAGCCTCCTCGCAAAGGTGGTCGTCCGGACGTGGTGAGTCAGCTGGGAACGAGAGGCACGTTGGGCCGCAATACCATCTTCCGGAGAGTGTCATTCCGCGGATTTATTTGTTTCCGAGTTCGTCGCCATTAGGAAACAATCGCCAAAGTGTCAAGAAATGACCATATCTCTGGATTGCCAACTACTCGTCCGCCTGTGGCAATAAATATGGGGTTGAAGATGAACTATTCGCGCTATGAAGTGCTGAGCACTTCCGAAACCTTGTTTCTGAGGTGCAGTGCCTCCGGAACCTGGCGCGCGCAAAGGTCGGTGAGGATGCTCAGAAACGCTTTGCGCAAATCAGGCTGCAACTCGACTTCGTTCCGCAGATATTTCCAACACGCTGCCAGTGCTTCGGTAAGCAAGACGCCGAGTCCGTGATGGTGCCAGTCACGGTCCTCGAATAAGCCGACGAAGCCTGCCAGTTGCTTGATCCCCTGCGCAAGCAAAACCCGACCGGATTCGGTCGGCAGGAAGTGAGCAAACCAAGCCGCTACCGATCCATACTTGAGCCACAGGCGCGCCCATTCCTCAAACGCCGGAACCATCGCCCTGACTACACCGATGTATTTCGCGTTGCCAAGAACGGATGCCTGCGCTTCACGCAAACCCATCAGATCGACAACAAGAGATTCCGCACGGCACCAGTAATTACGCTCGCCGGGCTGCCAAGCTGGGAGAGTCATCGCGTACCGCACCATGTCGTCCCAGATTTTCGAGAATGTTGCAAGGTCGGCGCTCATCTCCAGCCCGACGCCGACCCATGATCGCAGGAAATCTTCCACCCAGTAGCGGGCGGCTGGTCCCAGGTCAAGGATGGGGCGATAGAAGGTTCGCGCGATGTCGACAGAGTTCGCCTGGACGATGAATTCCGCAACACGCGCCATCACCCAAACGTCGAATTCGTGGGCTGTTCCTTCTATCTCGTAATTGTCCTCGCCGGGCTCCGGGCGCGGTAACGTGCGCATCTCCATGTCGTACAGTTCACGGACATAGTGCCGCAACGTCTGCTCCTCGCCGGGAAGAGGTGCGCGCACCATCGCCGCCAGGAACCCGAATCCTTTCCGAATCACCTCAAAGTCTATGTCGGGAATCTCCCGGTGAAGCTTGCGATCATCTCGCTGCTGGCGCATCGCCTTTCGCTGCGCCTCTCTCACGCGCCGCTCGCCGTCCGACGTTGATCTGCGGGAGATTCTCTCTACCAGCCGCCGCCCGAGTGTTTCCGCCGTGCGCAACGGAACGAGGGACCCTTTGAGCCTACCCGCCACGTATCTGCGAAACAGAGTCTCCTTATACTTCGCAAGCAGAGTGCGATCTGCGTGATATCCGGATTCCCGAATCGCGGCACGGCGAAGCGCGGACCAGAAGACCACGATGTTTGCCAACTCTGCGAATTTCTCCCCGAGTTGCTCACGCAGCAAATAGGCGCGCCACATCGTCTGCAAGGTGGACCCGTAATAAAAGCCAGTCACGCCTTCGAATGCCATCCGCAAGACCGACTCTTCGTCGCTTTCCAGCAACAGCGCCACGCCCGCCTCGCCCAGGAACGACTCGGCGGTGGAATCCAAGGCTGATACGGGCGTGTCGTATTCGGAATTCTCTGCGGGTTTCAATTCGCGCAGAGTGCGCATGCACCATTCTTCAAGCTCTGGATCTTGCGACAGCCAACCGCGATGCTGCACGACGAGAACGGCGATTCCACCGGCAAGGGAGTTGATCCGATACTGCGCCTGATGCCGATCTTCGGCGGAGGCTTGCCAATTCGCCAGGCGTTTAACCTGAGCCGCAAACGCGGGGACTTCTTGAGGTTGCAATGTATACTCACCCGAAAGGTACTGGCGCGCCCGAGATGCGAGCGTCAAGGAGAGCATCTTCAGTTGCCCCTCTTCCTGAGCATCCCTTATCTTTGCTTGCAGCTCAGCCGGCACGCGCATCTCGACCAATACCTGTCCATCCGGCTGTTCCGTCTGTATGTAGTTGTCCGGGTCGAATCTCGCCAGAAATAATTCCAGGGCATCTCGGCCTTGACCGGCTTTTTCCAGGCGCTTTGACCACTCGATCCTGCGTGCGGATAGATACTCTAGCGTGCCTCGATGCTGGAGCATCAGCCATGGTGCGACATCCCGCAGGGCCGAACGCCGATGCGCCATTCTGTGCCATTCTGCGGCTAGCTTTATGGTCGGCTGGCCCTGCCCTGCTAGGCTTATTCTCCAAGTCTCATGCAGTTCGTTCAGGGTCCAGCTCAGTTGGCACTCGTAGATGTGGAAGTTCCCGAGAAGAGGCTGGAGGTCTCCTGCAAAAAGGGCAGGATATTTCAGCCCGACCGAGACCAGCACACCGGCGAAGGCCAAAGATTCCGCGTGCGCGTAAATGTATTGCACCCAGCGGGAAATGTTTCGACCGTTTTCGATCTCATCGTAAAGCCATTTTTCCAGCGCCATCAGCGCACATTCGACAGCAGCGCCATTCATCGAAACAGAGCGATGCCAGCCGAACAGGTTGCCGTCCCCCAGCCACCATGTCGTCTTGCCGTCGAACTCGAAATCAAGCCCGTACTTTTGGCATTCCTCCGCAGTCAGGTTCTGGCCTGGTCCGTCTTCGAGCCATCGGTTCGTTGCGTAATTCACCAACCGGACGATTGCATCCAGCCCGTGCTCCGGCGCATCTTGCAAAAACTTGAGGAATGGCCCTTTCCAGTAGAATGCAGGGTATCCGTGCCGCCAATCAGCCAGGCCGTATCTCTCCAGCAAATGGAATCTGTCGTTGTATGGGTCTGAGGGCTTCGGCTCGTCAATGCAGACGGCAAGCAAAACCTCCTTGGCCACTTCCGGACGCGCAGCAATGAGCGCATTCAGCGCAGGGGTTTCCAGGACCGCAGAGCGAAATCCGTCCGAAACGTCCTGCAGCGGACCGTCCGTAGCCGGTGCTCGCATCGTTCCTCTCGGAAATGACAACATTGTGGGCGGAGGAATGCGCCTCGTTCTCTCTTCCTCGGGGTGCTTTTTGCGCCATTCTTCCCGCAGTTTAGCTTGCCGTTCTTCGGTCTCGATCGCGCGCTCGATCGCATGCTGTGGCTCGTCACGCCTGGCGCATAGTTCCAAAGCTATCTGCGTCACCTCCTCGGGGAACTCTTTCGCGGCGGATAACAAGGCTTCATAAACGACCTGGTCCTTATCACCGAAATGCATTCCTTCAGCGATCAGCCCCTGCGTTTCTTTAGCAAGGTCCAATGCAAGCAGACCGGCTTCCCGTCGGCCAGGCATTTCGTCCGGCATTGTTCTCAGCCAGAGCGCGCACACCTCAGCTGCCAGAAGGAGCGCGTGCTCGGCCACATCTTTGGAATGCCGACTAAAAACACAGAGGGCCGGATACCAATAAAGCGGATGCGGAATGCGAAACCACACCTCCGATTGCTCTGCATACTTCGGGTCAACCAAGCCGCGCAATCGCACATCGGGCATTGAAGCTGCGTGTTGCAGCCGCATTAGCAATCGCCGGAGGATCATCCCCTTTTCGGCAATCAGGTGCGGCCAAACTTGCTCCAGCAGCGGCTCCGAATTTGTCGCGAACAGCAAGCCATCCAAGAAAATATCGCTTGCCAGTTGTGTCTCTGGGTTTTCACCTGTCAGTCGCGCGGTGAGGGACTTCCATCCCGCCAGCCCGTCTCCATGTTCAGCAAGCGATTGAGCATATAGGCGAATAGCCCGGCCCCAGCGCGGGATATGCGCCACAGCCTTGATCTTGCTGACTGCCTCATTTCCGGCAAACACCAGGACGCGAAATCGTGCCCAGTCGCCCATCAGATCGTGAGGAAACTGCACTGACGGAAGATTTACCCGTATCAGTCCTTCATGCGCGAGAGTCCCGAGGAGGGGTAACTGGCCTTGCGCAATGCTATCAACGTGCGCCGCACCGCTCAGTCTCTCGCCCTCCCGCTCACCCAAGGTTCGCAGCAACGAATCACGCGCAATGCTCATCGCGCCCCCACCTATCCACCGTTCCCAGACCCAATTGATAAGTTCGGTTTCTCCAATCCATCCTTGGGAAGCATCCGAAAGGCGCTTGGCTATTTCCGCCCGTAGCACCCAATCCAGTACCACCAGATTTCGCAGAATGGGCTGAAGCTGGGTTCGAAATAGCAGCGTGCGAATCTCGGGCAAATGCGGTATGGCATCGTAGATCTCTTGCGCCGACGGCTTTGCGAAATCCACTTTGCGCATTTCAGTGATGCTCGCGTCTATGAGCGCGTCCTGAGTGGCTTCCCAAGATTGCGGCTGGCACGTGACGATCAGCTTCCATCCAATGAAATTCTCGTCGCTCACGGCCCTAATTAACTCCAAAGCACGGCGGCGCGCATCACCCTCAAATCTTTCAAAGCCATCAACTACAAGCACGCAACCCCGAAGGGTCGAATTATGGATCAGGTCGGGAATGCTGTGGCGCAGGTTGAATACGTGAGCGACCTCAGTTTGGCTGGCCTTCGACAACTGCTCCGCGCTCAGCCATAGGGCGCGCTTAAACGGCCCGCCAGTTACCAGGAGCTGGGATACGACCGCAGATTTTCCGCTTCCTGATTCTCCTACCATCACCACGATGTTGTGGCCCGCAACTTCCGCCGAGATCACATTCATTTTATCGGTGCGCGCCAACTGAATCTCCGTGCCAATGACGTGACGGACGCCCTTCACGTTCTCGGCCGAAACCGCTTCGATGCTCCTCCAATCGGCCTCAAAATCGGGATAGTCCCGCAGCTCAAAGTCGGGACGCAGTGCGCGCACAAGTTTTGGAAGGTCAAAATATCCCCCAGTCCCTCTGTTCTCAGCCGCGAGCTGAAGCAGACGACTCCACAGCTTCGTACTTTCATCCAAGGTGCCATCGAGCACTATTTCTGCGCACCGGTTTATGTATTCGCCCTCCTCACCTTCCAAGAATGGTAGAACGCGAATTCTGGAAGCAAACCGTGCGGTTTCGAGTGCATCAGGACTGACCCCATTAGGGGCCCTGTGGAGGCTCTGAAAAATCGCGCGCTGAATCGCCGATGACTGTTGAGCACCGGCGAGTCTTTGAACCATACGCTCTGGGGTTGTAGCCACATCTTGTTTCTGTAATCCACGCCATTCCTCTAGGGTCTGGATATCAATCACCCCGACGATTAGGCCCAGAAGGTCCGTCTCTCGATTGAAGCCTGATCCGGTCGTAGCGTCCCACTGGTCCCAAGCGTCCTGGACAAACTCAGCATTGAATCCAGCTTTGGTAAGTTGCCGGTTGCTCTTCACCGAAATCGCGCACCGTGTTGTTTCGTTTCCGTGCTTCAAGACCAGCAGCAGGTCATCGAGAACTTGTCCGGAATCGCGCGCCTCGAAATGGACCTCCGCAATAGACCCGAAATCGGGCTCAATGGGGAAGGCCCGTCTAAGCAGTTGCACGAGGAATCCCGCAGCGACTTTGTCGGCAAAAGTGTAGCCCCCGCCACCGGTGGCTTTTGTTGGCGCGCGCATTCTTGACATTCTGAAGAGAGAATACTCCCCACGCTAGCGGCGCTCAATTCATATAATTGGCAATAAGAAGAAGCTTCCCGCGAAGTGGACTCGAACTCTTTCGGTCACCTGGGAACATGATGGTCAACTCGTACAATTCGCAAATCGTATCCGACGATTCTGGACGAGTGGTCGCGCACTCCCCAGATAACGAATGCGCAAGTCGTTTGTTATCTGGTACCACCTATAGCTCCCCGCTGTCCTTGCTCGGAAAGTATCCCAGTGCCCCCTGTGGCTCCTACTTTAACGTCGGGGAGCACTTGGAATTGTGACGTAGCAGGTTTCAAGATTTGGCGGGAAAGAAATCTGGGACCGTGGCTGGATCTACACCCGGAATCCGTCGTCCCGGAAGTGGTGGAATCGGAGTGCGGCCGTAGCGTTCATTCCATTTGGTCCATGAGCTTCGGTCAAAAATCCCGGGTGCGGGG
>NZ_DATKQC010000268.1:0-23228 GCF_035532915.1 Edaphobacter sp. | reverse complement strand
GCTTTGCGCGCTTCTCCACCGACGACTTCGAGGGCACCATCAAGGGCTACGTCGGCGAGGGCAACTTCACCAACGACCCCCTCAACACCTTCGGCGGAGCGGGAGTGGTCGAGATCCCCAACATGCAGCAGCTGCTGCGCTACATCTGCGAGAACGGCTTCGAACACCACGTCGCCGCCAACTTCGCCACCGTCGCCGGCCCCATCCACGAAGCCGCCACCAAATACCTCGGCTGGCCTACGCATCGGCATAAATAAAAATAAAATCACGAAGGATGCAGATCGCAACCATCAACTGGACCGACGACTGGCCGCACGCGCAGCTAGCCAATAGCGCCTATGCCTTCGTAATGGCGGCTCGGTAGCTTTCCACACTGAGCCGCACGCCCTCGGCATACGAGGTCTTGTGCACGTGCCCTAATAGTCCCATCAGCGCACTGTCGTCCATCAACACCGGCGTCGTCTGCAGATACTGCATCTCCACCAGCTCCTTCATCAGGGGCTGGAACAAGCCAATCAACCGCAGCCCCAACTTTCCTACCACGCGAATCTTCGGCTTTCGCCCTCCCAGCGCGAACGCCTGCTCCGCCATCTTCCGCTGCGTGGTCACGCCCGCTCCGGCAAGGTTCCACCAGCGCCCATAGGCCTCGGGCTTCTCCGCCAGCGCCAGCACCACCGGGCCAACGTCGGGCACGAACACAAACTCATGCGGTGTGTCGATCGGCCCCACCATGTCTGCCGTCTTGCCATTCGCCACGGCTTTGAAGAGGCCATCGAGAAAACTGCTCTCCACGCCCGGCCCATAGAAGTCCGGAAGCCGCAGCACGGTCGCTTGTATCTCTCCGGCGGCGTGTGCTGCAAGCAGTATGTCCTCCTGCTCCTTGCGCATCTTCCCTTTGTACGTCGGCGGGTTGCGCGGATGTTCCTCGCTCACCTTCTCCGTCACCGGCACGCCATACGGATACACCGTGCCGATCAGCACCACCCGCTTCACGCCCTCTGCGATCGCGCCGTCCAGTGTCTGCCGCATCGTTACCGGATGCAGCTCGAAGTGGTGATACGGTACCCCCACCAGATAGATCAGCGTATCCACGCCTCGCGCCGCTGCACGCACCGACGCCGCATCGGCCGGGTCCCAGGTGACGATCTCCGCGTTTGGGTCGGAGCCAAAGGTCTCTGCCAGCCGCTCCCGGTTGCGGCCCACGACGCGATACGCTTCACCCTTCGCACGAAGCGCATCGGCAATACTCCGCCCGATGGCTCCTGCAGCTCCAAACAAAGCAATCTTTCCCATTCGCTCTCCTCTTTTTTGACGCCAGGTAATCTTTCAGCGAAATTCAAACCATGCGATAAAAAGGATGCTCGATACAAAAGCTACTGCATCGATCCGCCCGCAAAGATCAACTGCGCCTCAGACGCAATCACACGATACAGGACGAACTGCCGCGAGTTCTGCGCCCGCAGTTCGAACAGCAGGCTCGCCCGGTTGCTGGCATCCGCATCGACGACATCGACAAACTTCATCTCGGGCGTACGGTCCAGATGCGCGGCATCCGTCACGGTCTGCAAGGCAGGCTTCAACTCTCCCAAATCGTCGGCCTGTGCCACCACGGTCACATACCGCAGCGTCGCTCCCGTGCCTGCCGTGTGCGCCATGAAGATGTACGTTGCAGCGCCGCCGTAGCTCAGCGTATAGCCCTTCAACTGCTCGTCCAGAAAAACCACCACCGGCGTTGCGGGTGTGGCAGCCGCCTTGTGTCGCACTCTGCCATGCACCGCCATCTTTTTAGGTGCAACCGCCGGAACAGCAGCAGGGGCGGTCGCTCCGCCATACTGCGTCAGCTTCGCCTGCGCCATCGCTTCCATCTTCGCGAGCACCGACGCCCGCTCCGCCGCATCCGCCCATGGCCGCGAAAAGTCATGTGGATCGCGGTCCACCGCATCCGACACCGCAACCATCTGCTGCAGATTCGGCGGCGTCCCCACCAGCTTCGGCAGCTCGGTCTCGGTCAGCGAGCCCGCTGGCCGACCATAGTGCAGGTTCGGTCGGTCGGGATCGTTGTTCAACGACTCCACCGCACCCGTTCCCGAGCTCTGTGCCTCGTCCTTAGCCTTCTTGGCCTCAGCAGGCGTGCGCCGCTTCAACGTCGGACGGTCGGGGTCGTCCTCTGGATTATTTTCATTCGCGCTCGCCGTACTTGCCGTCGTCGTTGTACCGGTGTCCGCATCGGCCTTTCGCCGAATCATCGTAGGCCGGTCGGAATCGTCTGCCGTCGTACTTCCGGCATCGGGCTTTGCCGCCGCGCCTCCATCCTTGGTTCCGGCGGGAGCAGCCGTTCCGTCCGCCTTGCCAAAATGCGGCCGCGAATCGTCCTTCGAGCCTACAATCACCGGCAACGTTTTGGAAGCATGCAGCGCTGGAGCTTTCTTCACCGGAGCCAGCCCCTTGAACCTCCCATAGCCAAACCAACCTCCGCCATCGCCGTCTGCCGTCTGCAGCTTACGTGCATACTCAAGGTCGATCTGGCCGTCGCTGATTCCGGCCTTCTCCAGCTCGTAGACGTTCCCCGTCTCGAGCGCAAACGGCACCGGCTGCGACATATATACCCCGGCATCCTGCAGGCTTCCATTGACGTAGAGCGATACAGGGATCAACCGGCTGGCCGTGGGCTTGGCCATATCTCCGGTCCACTCATACACCCCCACCGCCCGCACGACCTGCTGCGGCTTGGCGACCTTGTGCATCTGCCCCCACGCAGACGGGACCGCCGCAACCATGCTGCTCAACATCACGCCAAGCCACAGATTCTTCATAAGCCCCGTTCGTCTCGTTAGACGTTCACCCATTGCTCAAAGTCCCCCGCCCTAGCCCAACCATGATCCAAAAGCGCCTGTTTTAAAAAACTGTCCATCTGACGGAAAAACTGTGTGATGGACACATTTAACCACGTCAATCTAGCTACCATACAAGCAATGTCCACCGCGCCTCTGCTCGACGTTCGCAGTCTCAGCATCGCCTTCGGCAAACAACCTGCCGTACGGGACATCTCCTTTCAGATCAACCCCGGCGAAACCCTCGGCCTTGTTGGCGAATCAGGCTCCGGCAAGTCCGCCACCTCGCTGGCGATCCTGCGACTGCTTGCCCCGTCCGCGCAGGTCTCCGGCCACATAGCGTTCGCAGGGGAGCCGCTGCTCCCTCTCCCCGAAGCCGCCATGCGCCGCCATCGCGGCAGCAGCATCGCCATGATCTTTCAGGAGCCGATGACCGCGCTGAACCCTTCCATGCGCATCGGGGCACAGATCGCCGAAGCGCTCCAGGCGCACCATCCGGAGATCGCCGCCAGCGCCGTCAAACAAAAAGTTCTGGACGCCATGCAGGAAGTCGGCCTGCCTGACCCTGAGCAGCGTCTCCGCGACTACCCCCACCAGTTCTCCGGCGGCCAGCGCCAGCGCATCCTCATCGCCATGGCCCTCATCAACCGGCCCCACCTGCTGATCGCCGACGAGCCGACGACCGCGCTCGATGTCACCGTTCAGGCACAGATCCTTCACCTGCTCAAAGAGTTGCGGCAGACCCACAATCTTTCGATGCTCTTCATCTCTCACGATCTGGCGGTCGTCTCCCAGGTGGCCGACCGGGTGGCGGTCATGCAGCATGGCCAGATCGTCGAACAGGCCCCCACCGAGACCCTCTTTCGCCATCCGCAACACCCTTATACGCGCAGCCTGATCGCCGCCGCGCCCACGATGAGGACTGACAAGAACCGCCCTTTGGCTTCGCCTATAAACGCAATGCAATGAGATATATACAAAATCCGCAAGACCGTAAAACGATAATGAGCTAAACTACAAAGCTGGTCAACCCCGGCAAATGCGCGCTCTTATACTGTCCGACATCCACGCGAATCTCGAAGCCCTGAATGCAGTCCTCGACGTAGCATCGGACTTCGACGCTCTGTGGAACCTCGGCGACGTTGTCGGCTACGGAGCCAGTCCAAATCAAGTGATTGATTTGATTAGGCCAAAGTCACATCTCACGGTTCGCGGCAACCACGACCGCGTCTGTTGCGGCCTTACCTCGGCCCTCGGCTTCAACCCCGTCGCCCGCGCCGCCGCCCACTGGACCCATGACCAGCTGACGCCGGACAACCTGAACTGGCTCAAAGGTTTACCGCAAGGCCCGCTCCAACCCGAACAGGCCGAAGTCACCTGCGCGCACGGCTCCCCGCTCAACGAAGATCAATACATCCTCAACATGCGCGACGCCTGGGCGCCTCTGCAGCAGATGGCCACCAGTATCACCTTCTTCGGCCACACTCACATTCAGGGTGGTTTTTCGCAAAAAGGGCACGACTGGCACGAGCTGCGCCCGCAGCTTCCGCGGATCAACGAAGCCTCTTCGTGGACCATGCCCATCCCTCCCGGCACTCGTCATCTGATCAATCCCGGCTCCGTGGGCCAGCCCCGCGACTGCGACTGGCGCGCTGCCTTCGCCATCTACGACTCCGAAGCGCAGGCCATCACTTTCCACCGGGTTCCCTACGACATCACCGCCTCGCAGGGCCGCATCCTGATGGCCGGACTCCCAGAGAGGCTTGCCGCCCGCCTCACCGAAGGCCGCTAAGAGGGTTGCTGCACGAACAGAGGCAATTGATGAAACGAGACATGTTATGCGACACGCTTGTAATCGCTTCACGGTCTTGAAATGATCAGGCCGCCTTCTTTCCGAATCTTTGCTGCATATTTCTCTGATAATTGAACGTTCTCAGACCTTGCTGCTGCTGTTTTGGCTCCGAGAAGAGAATCGAGCCGGGCGGGTGCAACGTCGAGAGCTGCCTGATATGCAGCTAATGCCTCTGTCGATCTGCCCATCTGCAACAACATATCTCCTAACATCTCGCTGACGGGACGGGGTAAAACGTCCGCGTAATACAAGGGGTGGTCGCGTTCAAACTGAGCCGCATCTTTGAGCTGAGTAATAGCCTCGTCGTGCTTTCCCTCGGAGAACATCGTCCATGATTCGGCCTCGGTCGAAGCGATCTTAAAGACTGATCCCCAGGCAGCGTCCCACGATGGCCCTTGCGACTTTCTCCATTCGGACAAAGACCGGCTAAATTTCTCAAACGATGCGCTGGCCTCGATTGGATGCTCCAGACGCGCAGCGGCAATCGTCTGAATCCAGTAAATCTCAAAATTGTCAGTGAACTTTGAATTTGCTGGCGGTTGAATCGTTAGCGCATCGTTCCAGTCATGCGTATCCACGTCATAGTAGATTTTGGCTTCGATCAAAACCCAAGGATCGCCGCCGGGCCTGGCGGCAATCTCCGCAATCCTCTTCATCGTCTCGCGAGCTTGTTCCTTCTGGCCTAACTGGAGGTAGGCGTATTCAAGGTTGTTGAGGGCATGGAGTTCATCGAATATTCCGTCGCGTCCGGTTTTTATCCACTCTGCTGCCACGCGGGCAGATGCCTGATTCGCGCTGATTGACTCCTTCCAGTAACCAAGCCGATTGAAGATGTGCGACGGCATATGGAGCGCGTGGGGAGAGTCGGGTGCGATCTTCGCATATTCGCGAGCTGCCGGTAAAGCTTCCGGCGCAAGCTCTGGGGTATCCCCTGCATGGATGATGTAGTGAGCAGCACCGGGGTTATCTGGATATTGCTTGAAAATAGGCAGCAGGATAGCGAGTGCTTCTCTCCGATGCTCAAGACCCTCTTTTCCTGAACCACCGGCTATCGCGATTGCGTAGAACAGGCTGGCATTAATATCGTCGGGGTGCTTGCGGCGAATCTCCTCCATTCGAGCGTGATACTTCTTCCCCCTCTCGTCGGCAGAGGTGTTGTCATATCCCTCATACAGAGCGCGAACCGCGTTCACGTACATCTGTTCGCGGTCCGTCCCGGCTTTCATCGCAAGCCACGGCTGAAGCTGTGCCCACCCTGCGGCTAAATCTTTCTGCGGCGCATTCGCGCCATTGCGTTGCGTCTTCGAAAGAGCCATCCCCCAGGCGGCGATGACACATTGAGGGTCGTCTTTCTCGACCTGGCTAAACGCTTGCTCTGCCTCTGTGAATTCAAAGGACTGCAATAGAGCAACACCTTCAAGAAAACGAGCCTGCACTTCTGGTTTGCATGAGTTTGGGAAGTGAACCTGGCCTAAGCGATCTTGTCCCAACAACGTGGCAGTTGCGACAGAGCTACCCACCAACACCACGAACAGTCCCTTGAGCAATATGTCTCGCACTAGCACCTCCAGATGGTTCCATGATGCTGCTAAGCCAGGCTCTGCTCCTCAAGCATCAACGCCAGCTCTTCCCACTCCGCCAGCCGCTTCGCCCGCTCGCTCCGAAGCTCTTCCAGCTCCGCCGCTGTGCGCTGCGACTCTTCCGCCGAAGTAAACACGCCCATCTTCTCCTCTGCCGCTGCAATCGCGCCTTCGAGCCGGGGAATCTCCTCTTCCGCAAACTTCAGCTTGTCTTCCAACTGGCGTAGCTTGATCGGGTTCAACCGCTTCACTGCGGCCTGCGGAGCCTCAACCGCCTTCGGTGCCTCCACCACGGCCACCGACTCCGGCTGCTTTGTGATCGAGGCGATCACCTTTTCGGGGCCGCCCTGCTTGCGCCAGAGATAGTCCTCGTAGTTGCCGGGGTAGATGTGGACACGCTTGTCCTCTACCTCGAACACGCGCGTCGCCAGCCCATCGATGAAGTAGCGATCGTGCGAGACAAACAGCACAGTTCCGGTAAAGTTGCGAATCGCATCCAGCAGAACGTCCTTCGCGCGCAGGTCGAGGTGATTGGTGGGCTCGTCGAGCAGCAGCATGTTGGCCGGCGAGACCAGCATCTTCGCCATCGCGTAACGGTTCCGCTCGCCGCCTGAGAGCACGCCCAGCGGCTTGAAGACGTCCTCACCCGAAAACATGAAACAGCCCAGCAGGCTGCGAAGTTCCACCACGGGAACCTTCGGCGCAATACCGGCGATGTCGTCCAGCATCTTGGCCTTGGGGTCGAGCACCTTGTACTGGTCCTGCGCGAAGTAGTCGGCCAGCACATTGTGGCCCAGCTTGATCTCTCCGCTGGTCGGAGGCTCGAGGCCAGCCAGCATCCGGATCAACGTCGACTTCCCCGCCCCGTTCGCGCCGACCAGCGCGATGCGGTCGCCGCGGTCGATGGTAAAGCTCACATCTTCAAGCACGTGCTTCGGCTCATAGTGCTTGCTCAGGTGAGAGACGTCGATCACCGTCCTTCCCGAGGCTGGAGGCTGCGGAATGGTGAAGTGGATGGTCGCCTCTTCCTCCGGCACCTCGATCCGCTCGATCTTCTCCAGTTCCTTGATGCGCGACTGCACCTGCTTGGCCTTGGTCGCCTGCGCGCGAAAGCGATTGATGAAGGCTTCGAGCGCCTCGATGCGGTCGCGCTGATTTTTGAACGCGGACATCAACTGGGTACGGCGCTCTTCCTTCTGCGTGATGTATTTCTCATAGTTGCCGTGGTAGGTCTGCATCCGCTTGTTCCAGAGCTCGACCGTCTTGTTGACGGTGACGTCGAGAAAGTAGCGGTCATGCGAGATGAGGATAAACGCGTTCGGATAGTCGTGGAGGTAGTTCTCCAGCCAGTTGCGCGACTCAAGGTCGAGATGGTTGGTGGGTTCGTCCAGCAGCAATAGCGAAGGCTTCTGCAACAGCAGCTTGGCCAGCGCGATGCGCATCTGCCAGCCCCCGGAGAACTCCTCGGTCTTGCGCTCCCAGTCTTCCTTGGTGAAGCCAAGGCCGCCCAGAACCGCGCCCACCTGCGAGTCGAGCGTGTAGATGTCGTGCACATGCAGATGATCGGCGATGTCGGAGTAGCGATCGGCAGCGGCGGCATATTCCTTTGACTTGGGGTCGGCTTCGGAGAGCGTATGCGTGAGCGCCGTCGACTCCGCTTCCATCGCGTGGAGATGGTCGAAGACGGAGAGGCATTCGGCAAAGACGGTCTTGCCGCGCAGTGCGAGGCCATCCTGCGGCAGATAGCCGAGCGTCATGCCTTTGACCCGGGTGAGCGTGCCGTAGTCAAGCGACTCCACCCCGGCCAGAATCTTCAGCAGCGTCGATTTGCCGGTGCCGTTGCCGCCCACCAGGCCAGTGCGTTCATCCGGCGTAATCAGCCAGTTGGCGTCTTCAAAGAGGAGTTTGGGGCCGAATCGTTTACCGGCAGCAGAAAGTTGGAGCATCTATTTCTATTTTCGCATTGAACGCACAAGACGCTGCGATGCTCGCCAAATCAGGTTGTCCGCGCTGCTTCCACTGCATTCGGTGCAACGAATCCGGCGGACGGCAGCGCCGTCAGATAGCCCGCGTACACCTTCTCGAAGACGGCGTCCCAACTGCATCCGAGGGCGTATCTTCGGGCGTTGCGGCGCATGGCCTGCAGCAGGGACCGGTCCCGCACCAGACGGGCGATGGCAGACGGAAAGGCTTCGTCTGCGGCGATAAATCCCGTCTCTCCCTCGCGAACGATGAACTTCGGGCCGCCGTCGCCGGTTACAACCGCCGGTACGCCGCTGGCCAGCGCCTCCAGCACGACGTTGCCAAAGGTGTCGGTGTGCGAAGGAAAGACCAGTACGTCCATATCGGCATACGCTCCCGCCAGTTCCGCGCCGCGCAACACTCCGGCAAAGTCAGCCCGTGTCAATGCCGCCCGGAGCGATGCCTCTTCGCTGCCATGCCCAACAATTACGAAGCGAATCCCATCAAGCCCCATCGCGGCCAACTCGCGTTCCACTCGTATCAGCAAAGCAACATTTTTCTCGATGGACAAGCGCCCAATATAGCCCATGACAAAGCTGCCATCGTTCTTCGCACGAGTTCTACGCGACGGGGAAAATAGGTTGGTATCAACCCCCCTTTGCATCAGATGGCACGGTCTTCCTGTCGCCTTCTCCAGCAGCTTGCAAAGCTCGTCGTTGGGCGCGAACAATATCTTCGCCAGGCGGTAGAAGCGCGACGTCACATGAAGCGCACCAGCCTCAATGCTTCGCTCTGTTGCGAGCCCTTGTTTCTCCGACAGGTATTGCGTCAGCCAGTTCATGCGCCGCCCGGCGTACTCGTGCACATTGGTATGCCACGACGCAGCGAGGGGAATATTGAGCTTCCATGCGAAGTAAGCGCCCAGAATGCCCAGTTCGCTCGGCCCGGTAATGTGAATCACATCGGGCTGAAAGCGCTCCAGCTCGCGGCGAATCGCACTGGCATGACGCCAGAAAAGCGCATCGAACGCGAGGTCTTTCTCGATCCCGACCGACGCCCAGCCTCTGCCCAATTCGAGTGTCCGCAGCTCTCCTGCCTGCTCGAAGGCCTGAGTTCTGCCGCCTGCGCGCACGCAGAGGAATGGAAGATTTCGCCGCTCCGCGAACGCCACGAAGTTGCGGCTGGTATGCGCGACTCCATTGACCTCGTGGAACGAATCGGGAAAGTAGGCAACACGCGGCACACGCATCGCTCTCAGCCTACCCCTCAGGCGTCGAGCTTCGCCAGAGCGGCGCGCATCTCTCCCGCATCGTTCCATGCCATCCGCAAGCCGCCGGAGAGCGGTGCCGCGCCCAGCAGCCGTACCGCGCTCAGTACGCTGCGAAGGTACAAGGGAGCGTGTCCCGTCATCCAAAGCTCGGAGAGAGGCTGCATCACGCCCCGGCTGTCCGGGTGATAGACGCGCTGGTCCCAGCGGCGGGAGCCCTCGGGAAAGTGCGGGTAATCGCGAATCGCATCCAGCGTCGATTGCAGGATTCTGTGCTTCCATGGCTCCGCATACTGGGGCATGAAGAGCACATGGCTCTGCCGCTCGCGCCTTACCTCGTGGACGAACTCGGTAAAGCTGGCAGCGCGGGTCAGGTTGATGTTCGCGTTGGGCTCGATGCCGTGGCGGTCGCCGCCGCTGATGACCAGCTGGTTCCACTTTTGGGCCAGCTCCGATACCTCGCGGTTCTCCTTCCAGTCGCGAAGGCCGTTCAGCTCGAGCGCATGGATGTACTGTCCGTTGACCGCGAGAAACTCATTGACCAGAACGTTATGGCGCTCGTTGCCGATGCGATAGAGGTCCCAGACGGGATGGTTGAAGACGATCAGCACTCCCGGCAGTTCGTCGAGCTCGGCCAGCATCTCTTTCAACAGGCTGGGTTTGCGCGCCTCCACCGGGGTCGCCGTGAAGGCCTTCAGCCTCTCCATCCACTGGGCTCCCGTGGCACTGGGCAGGTTGTGGATGCCGAGGTGGAAGGCCGTCTTCCCAAAGGGCACCGTCCACTCCACGGACACTGGTATGTGGCGCGAGGATGGCACGGACCGTAGCAGCATCGGCGCCTGGATGTCGTCGTGGTCGGTGAGCGAGACCAGACCCGGCATCTGCAGGCGATCCTCGATCTGGCTGCGCTCGAGATCAAAGGCGAGGCTGGGCGTCAGCGGCGGAGTCCAGTAGCTGCGAGCGTAATCCGGCTGGATTCCAGTGAGGCGATTGCAGCGATCTTCGCACCAGCGCATCAGAGGTTGAAGGATGCCCCAGTTCTTTGAGAGCTCGGCGATAAAGTCCAGCGTCTCCTGCGACTGATTGGTATGGCTGTGCAGGGACACGCCGGTGGTGAAGCTCTTCGCTGCTTCGGGCTCCCGCCAAAGGTACGAGATACTCGACTGGCTCATCGGCTACCTCCTATTTAAGGCTTCCTGTCAGGAAGTATGGAGGCGCTATGTGACGCAGTCGTGACTGCACCGAGAATGGAGCTTCAATTTTTGTAAACTCAGTAACTAGAGAGGTTACACGGGCTACTATCTTGTTTTGGTGATGTCCGGGCCCAGCATCTCCTGCGCGTTGGGGGCCGGTTCGCTGGGAACCTGTTGGTGCTCGCGCAACCTCTGCTCTCGCTCGTAGGCCGATTCGAGGTGGTTTTCGGTCAGGCCCTGCTTCAGGATGGCGAAGGCCTCCTCGGGCGTGTCCGCGAACTGGAACAGCTCGAGGTCGGAGACTGCGATTGCTCCCTTCTCGGCGAACGTATCCAGGTTGATGACGCTCTTCCAGTACTTCGAGCCATAGACCACGATCGTGATCTTCTTCGCCATCTTTTTAGTCTGAGCCAGGGTCAGCAGCTCGAACATCTCGTCGAGCGTCCCGAAGCCGCCGGGGAAGACCACCAGCGCCTTGGCCAGATAGGCGAACCAGTACTTGCGCATGAAGAAGTAGTGGAAGTCGAAGTTGAGGGCCGGGGTGATATACGGGTTCGGATGCTGCTCGAAGGGAAGCTTAATGTTCAGCCCAATGGTCTTGCAGCCCGCCTCATAGGCACCGCGGTTGGCTGCTTCCATGATTCCGGGGCCGCCACCTGAGGTCACCACGAAGCGATGACGAGGCCCGGGCAACGTCTTTGCCCAACCTGCAATGAGGCCTGCCAGCTTGCGGGCGTCTTCGTAGTAGGCGGCCATCTCCACGGCTGCTTCGGCGAGCCGAAGCTTCAGGGCGCTGGCTTCTCCGCGCTCGATCTCGTCGGGGCGGGCGGGTTGTTCATGTTCCGGCGCGGGCTGGACGGAACCTGTGTTCTCCAGCAGCTCCAGTGCGGAGTTGGCCACGTCGAGAGCGCGAAAGCGGGCGGAGCCGAAGAAGACGACTGTGTCCTGGATGCGCTCGCGGCGGAAGCGAGCCATGGGCTCCTGGTATTCAGCGATGATGCGCAGCATACGACCATCGGGCGAGTTCAGAAAATCGCTGTTTTCGTAGGCGAGCGGTGCTTGTTCCAGTTCCTTCGGAGTTTCCATGGGTCTATTGTTGTCCAGCCTTTACTATTTTTTCTTTACCCACGATAGTCGCGGTAGTGAACTGCCTCGGAGATGCCGATCCAGATGTCGAGCAGGCCAATGCCGGAGATGACGCCGCGAACGGCTCCATTGTGCAGGATGGCGGAAAGCGGCGGATGCGCCTGAATGAACAAGTTGTGGTCCCATATCCGTGTCCACCAGGGCAGCAGCATGACCAGCACGCCGAGGTAGACGCAGAACAGCACCAGCACGAACAGCGACAGCCGTTGCAGCCAAATGGGTGCAGATCTTCTGACTGCTTCGCCGTTGGCCTCTGTGGTGGAACTTACGGGCGGTTCAGAACTCGGAAAAAGTTGTTGATCTCCAGACATCAAACTCCCACATTCGACAGTAGCAGAGCGGCCCTCTGTTGTCTCTTTCGAGCGGCATCAGCGGTAGCCGCAAGGGTACAGTTTTTAAACAATCTGCTCCTTTTTTAGTACCAAACAATCTGCTCTTTTTTTAATACCGAAGCTGGCCGATATAGACGGTGTAAGGCGGGATCGTCATCGAATCGAGACTCATGGGGCCCATGCCGTTGTCGGAGCGGAGCAGGGTGCGCAGAAAATTACCCTTCAGATGGATCTTCTGCATGTCGTCCTTGAGCGAGAGGTGCGCCGGCTGCGCAGAAAGATTGCAGACCACCACCACTGCTGGATTCCTGAGCGAGGCGTCTGACGGCTTGCGCACCCAGGCGAGGACGTTTTGGGCGTCGTGATCGAAGACGGTGGCAGGCGCTGATTCGAGCGTCTGGTTGCTGTGGTGGAGAGCGCTGAGCTGGCGATACCAACTTAAGAGCGAGGCGGGGTTGGCGTCCTGCGCGGCCACGCTGACGGGATCGTTGGCAGGAGCCGGGTGCAGAGGACGGCGGGCATGCGCGGGGGTTGGAACGATTGGCGTTCCCCACTGCATGGTGGGCGCGGCGAGACCGATCTCCTGGCCGAAGTAGATCAGCGAGGAGGCGCGGTTGGTGAGCAGAAGGGCGGCGAGAACTTTGCCCTGATCGAGACCGTGCTGGGGATCACCGAAGCGGGCGGCGCTGCGGGGAATGTCCGGGCCGTCCGTAGCGAGAAGAAGCGAGCCTGAGTTGGAGAGAATGGCTTCAACGGCGGGGCGCAGGGCAGCCGCGTTGAATTGATTGAGTTCGGTGAGGCTGGGATCGAGCAGGAGCTGAGGCTGCTGGTGGCTGTTGGAGGGGTCGAGGTCGCCGATGACGATGCGCTCGCCGATGTAGGAACCGGTGATCTTGCGGAGCTGGTCGGCCTGCTGAGGGTCGGCGATGCGGAAGCCGGCGAGGCCGCGGTTGAGCCAGAGGCGGGCGAGGCTGTTGAGGTCGGTGCCTGCGGGCGGTGTGCCTAAGTCGAGCAGGATGCGCATGTTGCGCGTGCTGGCCTCGCGGCTCAGGTTATCGAGGTCGTCGAGGGTGCCGAGGGCAGGATCGAGCGATTGGGGATGGGTCGCGTCGGGCGCGATATGGGTAAGCAGGATGGCGTCGGCGCCGAGGGAGTGGATGTAGTTGAGGCGCTCGGCGATGCCGTGCAGACCCTCGGAGCTGAAGCTGTGAGGATCGATCTCGTAGATAATCGAGTGCTTCCACCATACCTCGGACCTTTGGCCGAAACCGGCCCAGCCGGGACGGGCGAGCATCTGCGCGCATGCGGGCGTGGAGGCGGAAAGAGTGACGATGCAGGCAAGGCAGAGGGCCAGAAGAGCTTTGGTTCGGGTAATCGGCATGTTAGAGAGATGCTACCGCGAGTGATTCGCCTGCTACAAAAGTTTCGCGACAGAGGAGAGACGGAGCTTTACGGGAAATGGCTCGCTCGCCGCGGATTTTATGTCTCAACACCGTCGTTTGGTGTGGCTATACTTTTGGCGTAAACCAGAACGAGAACCGGGAGGTGCCTGTGAGTGTTGCCGCTGCTGACCAGCCTTTGTATGCGATTGTGAGCGGTGCTCAGCCGGGAATGATCGACGACGTATTGCGCACCATGCAACAGATCGACGATCTACTGGCTGACGAGGACGGGCTGAAGTGGTTCAACCGGCTGTACATGATGGTGACGAAGGACGTCGACTTCAGCCCTCCTCCTGGTGGTTGGGAGGATACGGATTGGCTGTTGCGGCTGGATGTGGTGTTTGCCGGGTTTTACTTTAGGGCGGTCGCCGGGTTTCTGGATGGCTCGGGCAATACGCCCAGTTCGTGGTGTGCGTTGATGGAGGCTCGCCACCAGCCGGGGATCGACCGCATTCTTTTTGCGCTGGCGGGGATGAATGCGCACATTAACCACGATCTGGCGCTGGCGTTACTCGAGACCGACCGCGAGATGAGTTTGGTACCGAATGATGGAAGTCCGCAGCATGTGGACTACGAGGCAGTGAATGACCTGCTGAACAACGTGATGCCTGCCGCGCTGCAGATGCTGGCAGTGGGAATTCTAGGGCTGGCCGCGCAGGACACGGGAAAGATCGGGCGTGTGCTGGCCTTCTGGAATATCTGCAAGGCACGCGACCTTGCCTGGGATTTCAGTAATTCTTTGAGAGATCTGAGTGGAGCTGCTTTGACGGTTGTGCTGGCGGCGCAGGACCAGATGACGGGAGTGGCGGGGCGGGCCATCTTGCGCTGTGTTTGAGGGCTATTTGACGATCTGCAAGGTTCGGTCCCAGCGGGCGAAGTCGGCCAGGGCATCCAGGGCGCTGGAGCGGTGCCGGTGCAGCGCCAGAGCATTGGACGAACGCGCCACAGCGATTGTGTCGTCGCTGGCCTCCGGCTGCTGCAGCGAGAAGTAGATGAGGAGAGGCTCGCCGACGATGGCGGCACGAGGGACTAAGCCCCAGTAGCGGCTGTCCTCGCTGTCGTTGCGATTGTCGCCGAGAACGAAGTAGCTGCCGGGAGGGATGGTGAGCTCGCCGTCGTGGATCAGGGTATGCATCTTGATCCACCAGCGGGAATCGACGTCGGGCTCGGTGCTTAGCAGGCGGGGGAAGTTGTCGCGGTAGCCATCGGGAGCGCTGGGGCGGTAGACCGCGTAGGGTTCGGTGAGAGGCTGGTCGTCGATGTAGACACGGCCGTCCCGCAGCTTGATGCGATCGCCGGGAAGGCCGATGACGCGCTTGACCAGGTGCATGGTGGGATTGACGGGAAAGTGGAAGACGACGACCTCCCCGCGATGGATGCGCGGCGCAGGGAAGATCCAGCCGGAGGCACCGGGGGTCGTGACCTGCTTATTGACCAGAAGGAAATCGCCGACGAGCAGGGTTGGCTCCATGGAGCCGGAGGGGATGCGGAAGGGCTGGATGATGAAGGTAATGATGAAGATCGCGGTCACCATGATGGCGAGCAGCGACTGGATGGCGGGGAGAATGCCCTCTTTGCTGTGATGATGTTGGTGACCGGACACCGGAGCGCCGTGGAGGGCAGCGTCGGGGTGGGATGGCGGGTTGGAGTCGATGGCTGGTTGAGTCACTTCTATACCTCGAAGCCATCCTTGCTTGAATCCTTGCCTGAACCTCTCGCGGTGTCGTCCTGGATAGAGCGTTTTTCGGAGAGGAGGCGTTCAAAGGCGATGCGGGCGGCCTCTTGCTGGGCCTGTTTCTTGGTGGTTCCCTCTGATTCGGCGAGGGCGATAGAGACACCCTCACTATCTTCGATGCGAACTTCGACGCGGAAGCGTTTTTGGTGGTCGGGGCCGCTTTGGGCGGTGAGGACGTACTGAGGCTGACCTGCGCCGGTGGCCTGCAGGTACTCCTGCAGGGCGGATTTGTGGTCGCCGATGGCTCCGCTGAAGGTGTCGCCGGCCTTGAGCGCGAGGTTGAGGTCGGGGAGAGCGGGCTCGATGATGTGTTTGTCGATGAAGGCTCGTGCCGCATCGAGGCCACCGTCGAGATAGAGGGCGGCAATGACGGCTTCGATGGCGTTGGCGAGCAGAGCGGGTTTCTGGCGGCCGCCGCTCTGCTCTTCGCCGCGGCCGAGGCGGAGGAGATCGCCGAGGTCGATGCGGGCGGCCACCTCGCCGAGATGGCGGCGGCTGACGAGCGAGGCACGGAGGCGGGTAAGCTCGCCCTCGCGGGAGCCGGGAAAGCGGAGGAAGAGGGATTCGGCCACGGCGAGGCCAAGGACGGCGTCGCCGAGGAACTCCAACTGCTCGTTGTCCGATCGGGGATCGGGCGAGGTCTCAGGATTGGTCTCGTAGGAGAGAGAACGGTGGGTGAGGGCCCAGGTCAACAGGTCGGGCTGCCGAAAATTGTGGTCGAACAGGGTCGACACCACCGGACCTGCGAGTGGCCGTACAGTCTTTTTGCGGCGCGTCGTCATGTCGTTCGTGCAACCCCTGTTTCTACTTTACCCCAGGGGCTGAAGCCTCATTTTCCGGCGTTTGGATAGCGGGCGGTCGCCGAACAACTCCCGTGCTCGATCCAGGTCCCCCGCCGCATCCACATCCAACTCCCCACCCTCCAACTCCACCGCCTCGGCAGGCCGCAGCAGGTTGCGAGCTCCCATGTCCCCGCTCAACGCCATCAACTCGTCGAAATATCTCTTAGGGAAGAACGCCGGAACTCCCTTTCTGCCTGCATAGCTCGAAGCTTTCACGTCCGGCCCACGCATCAGCGCTTGCAGGTGTCCGACTGTCACCGCAGGCTGATCGCACGTCATCACCACCACCCCATCGGCAGCCTCACAGGCCCGCACCCCCAGCCGAATCGACCACCCCATCCCCTCTTCCCAGCTGTCGTTCATAACCGGCACGGCATCGCCCAGCCTGCACTCTGCCAGCACTCTCTCGTACTCCGCGCCCAGCACCACAATCACCGGCGAGCAGCCCGCCTCGTGCGCCAACCGCACCGCTCTCTCCAACAGCGTCTCGTCGTCCAGCATCGCCAGCTGCTTCGGCGACCCCAGCCGCCGCGAAGCTCCCGCAGCCAGCACCACCGCCGCAATGCCCGCTGAACCGTCCATACTCACCTCTGCCAGATTGTCATCCCCGGACGTTACTGCTCCATCGCGCACTGTACCTGCAGATACCGTGAAGCTCCACCCAGTTCAATCTGCCGGGCCACGCTCTCCGCCGTAAGCCGCCGCGAAACCCCAGCCTTCCCCTGGCAGCATGCCTGCACCTCCGCGATCACCGCCAGCGCTATCGCCTCCGGCCCATCCCCTCCCAGATCGAGGCCCACAGGCGCGTGGATCAACGCGCAACACTCCTCCACCGTCCATCCGATCATCGCCGCGGCCTCGCTCACCAGCAGGCTGCTGCGGTGCCGGGCTCCCAGCAGCCCCATGTACCCCGGAGCCATCGGCAACAGCGACGCCAGAATCTCGCGGTCCTGCTCATAACTGTGCGTCATCAAAACCGCCGCGTCCCTCCTCCTGATCCCTAACCCCGCAGCCCCATCCGAACCCAACGCCACCACCCGCTCCGCCTCGGCAAACCGCTCCGCCCGCGCCAGCTGCGCCCTTCCATCCGCCACAATCACGCTCCAGCCCAGCAGTGCAGCCATGCTCACCAGCGGCTTGGCGTCGTCTCCTGCTCCCAGCACAAACAGGCGCTGCGGAGCGCGCAGCTCCTCCACAAACCGCCCCTCGTTGTCTCCCTCCGGCAGCAGTCCCTTTGCGCAATCGATCTTCGCCTCACTCAACGCCGCACTCGCAAACACCACCGACCCATCCGGGCCCAGCACCACCCGCCGCAGCCCCTTCCCCTCACCCGGCAGCCACGTCACCACGGTAGCCTCAGTGCCTCGCAGCGAATCTTCCATCGCCTCCATCAGCGCCAGGCACTCCGGGCTTCCCGCAGGTTCAACCAGCAGATCGACGACGCCCCCGCATCCCAACCCAAACGGAATCTCTGCCGTGTCATCGAACATCGTCGAGTAGCGCTCCACCGCCGCCCCATCGCGCACCATCCAGGCCGCCTTGCGGGTCAGCTCCGTCTCAAGGCAACCTCCGCTGATGGTTCCTGCATACTCGCCCCTGGCATCGAGCAGCAACCGCGCTCCTGCCTGCCGATAGCTAGACCCCGCGACCTTAATCAGCGTCACCAGGACGGCGGCCTCACTCTGCCGCCAAAGCCGAACGATCTGCCGCCGTTCCCTCATAGCAAAAGCCTAATCCTTTTCCCATTCGCCATCTAGATCTGGGTTGAGCTTACGGCCCGGTGCACCGCCAGGAGCTGTTCGAGAACAGCCTTCAGCTTATTCAGATGCAGGGCATTGGCTCCGTCAGATTTTGCTTCGGCGGGGTTGTCATGCACCTCAAGAAAGACGCCATCGATCCCCGCGGCAACTGCGGCGCGTGTGAGCACGGGAATAAACTCCGGCTGTCCCCCTGAAACACCATTCCCCGCAGAAGGAGTCTGGACCGAGTGCGTCCCGTCGAAGACGACCGGAGCAAAAGCGCGCATGGCAGGTAGCGAGCGCATGTCGACGACGAGGTTGTTATATCCGAAGCTGGCCCCGCGCTCGGTAAGAAAGACGCGCTGGTTGCCGCTCTCGCGCACCTTTTCGACGGCATGGCGCATGTCCCACGGTGCGACGAACTGGCCCTTCTTCACATTGATGGCGCGGCCCGTCTCAGCGGCAGCGATCAGCAGGTCAGTCTGGCGGCATAGAAAAGCAGGAATTTGCAACACAGCCTCAACGTCGCCCAGAGCTTCGCTCACCGCCCTGCAGTCCTGCGGCGTGTGAACGTCGGTGAGCACCGGCAGGCCAGTGTCCTTGGCGACGGCACGCAGAATACGGCAGCCTTCCGTCAGGCCGGGGCCGCGAAAGCTCTTAATCGAGGTGCGATTGGCCTTGTCGTAGCTGGCCTTGAAGATATAGGGGACGCCGAGGCCGGAGGCGATGCGCTGAATGGAGTCGGCCATCTTGCGGACATGGGCTTCGGACTCGATGACACAGGGGCCGGAGATGAGAAATAGCTGGCCGTGACCTACAGGAACGCTGGCAATATCGAATGGAGTGTTCACAGGGTTATTTCATCACATCCGACAACCTCAGCACGTTTCCAGCCTTTACCGCGTCCTCTAGCTGTCCTTGCGGTAGAGGAGGTTGCGCATTGCCTGCCTGCGAGCCTCGTTCGCTTCCGCTGCGGACTTGCGCTCGTCGGCGTCCATGCGCTGCTTTGTGCTGGAGTCATTGGACTCTTCGGGCATACTGCACTCCGGGCAGCGATTAGCAAAGCCCGGCTTATCGGGCTTCAGCTCAAACTCTTCCTTGCAGACGACACAAACTTTAATCGAAAATGCCATACGTCTTCATGATACGACGCCTGCACCAGCTTGCGCCGTTTGTTATTGCCTCTTGAGCGATTTGCCGAGGCCAGACAGCAACAGCGTAAGGAAGAACAAGCCACGACGGCCATCTTCGCTGCTGGTGCTCTTGAAGAGCTGCCACAGGCTGGGAGGCTTCTGCTCCCGCTTGTGCTGCCGCGACGCATCGGCAATCGACCTCGCTAGCTCGTCGAGAGTCTCGGAATCAAGCGCTGCAAAGATTTTGGCCACTGCCAGCAGGTTGCGAATGCCGGCTTCGCCCTCTGCAGTTTTGGCGTACTCGGCGAGCTTGCCGAAGATGGTGTCGCGAGCACTGACCAACCCGTGAGCCGTGTCGAGCAGGCCATTATCGTGGGCAGCCTGCAGGATGTCGTAGACGACCAGCAGGGCCTCGGCATGTTCGCGGGGAGCGGCATTGAGGCGGCGCTCGAGTTCGAGGTGCGGATCGACGGGAAGCGGCTTGAAGATGATCGGATTGGCCATGAAGAGACTCCTCGGGTTGAGTCGTTATACCGTGGTGGATTTGATCTGGACCAGCTTGTCAGAGGGCGAGGTTCCTGGAAGGCGATAGTCTGCGCGCGCCCACTTGCGTTCGACCTCCACGCCACTCTGCGGCGTGCGAGTGCCGTAGCGGAAGTTGCGGCGCGGCAATGGGTTCTCGCCCTGTTCCGGCAGAACGGTCATGCTGACGGCGGTCTCCTTGAACGCAGGCGTGTGCGTCTGGCGGTCGGTGAAGCTGCCGGTAAGTTTGTTGACCGGCTCCGTGATCGAGTTGAGCGACATGTAGAGCTGCTTGCCCTCGACGCGGTTGGAGACGAGCACCTGCACCCGCACCTTGCCGTGCGGGGAGGCGATCTGAACATAGCGGCCGCTGGTGATGCCGCGCTCCGCGGCAAGCTCGGGGGAGACCTCGACGAAGCTGTTGGGCGTGATCTCCTTGATGCCGGGGGTGCGGTACGTCATGCTGCCCTGCTCGAAGTGTTCGAGCAGGCGGCCGTTGTTGAGGTGAAGGTCGAAGACGTCGCTGGATTCTTCGCAAGGCTCAATATATTGGACCGGGAAGAAGCGGGCCTTGCCGTCGGGGAAGGGAAACTTCTCGGTAAAAAGAAGCGGCGAGTCTTTGCCATCTTTGTCGACCGGCCACTGCAGGCTCTTGAAGCCTTCAAGGCGCTCATAAGTGACACCGGCAAACATCGGGGAGAGGCGGGCAACCTCATCCATCACATCGGAGGGATGTTTGTACTTCCAGTTGCCGCCCAGGCGATTGGCGATGAGCTGAATGATCTCCCAGTCCGCCTTCGATTCGCCTAGCGGCTCGAGCGCCTTATAGAGGCGCTGGATGCGGCGCTCGGTGCTGGTAAACGTTCCTTCTTTTTCAAGCGAAGCCGCAGCGGGAAGAACAAGGTCGGCGTAGCGGCAGGTCTCGGAAAAATTGATGTCCTGCACAACGAAGAACTCCAGCTTCGAAAGCGCGCTGGCCACATAGTTGGCGTTGGAGTCGGAGGTAATCGTGTCCTCGCCCTTGATGTAAAGCACCTTGAGGCTGCCCTCGAGAATGGCGTCGATCATCTGATGATTGTCTTTCCCTGTGGTGACGGGAAGAGTAACACCCCAGTCCGCTGCAAACTTCGCCCTTACGGCCTCGTCGTCTACTTTCTGGTAGCCGGAGAAGACATTCGGCATCGAGCCAAAATCGCTGGCCCCCTGAACATTATTGTGGCCGCGTAGAGGATAAGCCCCAGCACCAGGACGCATATAGTTTCCGGTGAGCAGCAGCAGGTTGGAAAGAGTGGTTGCAGTATCCGACCCGCCACAGTGTTGCGTCACGCCCATCGCGAAGAGAATGCAGACCCCATCGGCTGCAGCAATCTCATTGGCGACGGTGATGATCGTGTCCTGCGGAATGCCTGTGATGCGCTCGGTGTATTCGAGCGTGTAGGGCTCCAGCGATTTGGCGTACTCGTCGAAGTGATTGACCCACTGATCGATGAACTCCGGCTTGTGCAGCTTGTGGTCGAGGATGTAGCGAGCCACGCCATTCATCCAGACCGCGTCGGTAGAGGGCTTTGGGCGAATAAAGATATCGGCCCGCTCGGCCATCTCGTGCTTGCGCAGATCGGCAACGATCAGCCGTTGGTTGCGAAACTTGTGCGAGCGCTTGATGCGGGTGGCGAGAACGGGGTGGTTCTCCGCCGGGTTGGCGCCGACGATGACGACGAGGCCCGCCTTCTCAATATCGGCGATCGAACCAGAGTCGCCGCCATAGCCGACGGTGCGCTGCAGGCCCATCGTGGCGGGGTTCTGGCAGTAGCGCGCGCAGTTGTCGACGTTATTTGTGCCGACCACGGCACGAGCGAGCTTCTGCATCAGGTAGCTCTCCTCGTTGGTGCACTTCGAGGAGGCGATGAAGGCGAGGGCATCGGGGCCATGGTCTTCTTTTACTTGTTTGAACTTCTTCTCAATGATGTCGAGCGCCTCGTCCCAGGGGATCTCGCGGAAGCTGTCGCCGTCGCGGAGCAGAGGCTTGGTAATCCGGTCGTCGGAGTTGATGTGGCCCCATGCAAATTTGCCCTTGATGCAGGTGGAGATACCGTTAGCAGGGCCGTGCGTCGGCTCAATCTTGAGGATGTGGCGGTCGCGAGTCCAAACCTCGAAAGAACAGCCGACGGCGCAGTAAGTACAGACGGTCTTGGTCCGTTTGACGCGAGCGTGGCGCATCTCCGCCTCGATCTCCGAGAGCGCAAGGATGGGGCCGTAACCAATGGGCGGCTCAATCGCCTTCACCACATCGATCATGTCGTCGAGAACTTTGACGGGCAGGTTGGTGAGATAGCCTGCATGGCCAAGCATGGATTTTTCCATGAGGGCATTGCAGGGGCAGACGGTGACGCAGTGACCGCAGGAGACGCACGACGATCCATCGATCTTTTCGCCGCCATCCCATAGAACGCGAGGATGATCGCTCTCCCAGTTGATCGAAAGCGTCTCGTTGACCTGAACGCTCTGACAGGACTCGACGCACCGGCCGCAGAGGATGCACTGGTCGGGATCGTAGCGATAGAACGGATTCGAGTGGTCCTGCGGATAGGGCTTGTGGGTGAAGGGCCGCGACTGGTGCTTTACGTCAAGCTGCGCCGTCGTGTTGTGAATAGTGCAGTTCTGATTGTTGTTGTCGCAGACCGTGCAGTAGAGCATGTGGTTCTGCAGGATGCGGTCGAAGGCCTCGCGCTGCGCGATATCAACAGCCTCGCCTGCGGTTTCGACGACCATCCCGGTGGTTGCCCGGGTGCCACAGGCGCGCACCAATTCTCCATTGACCTTCACCATGCAGGTATCGCACGTTTCAATAGGCCCCATCTGCGGCAGATAGCAGACCTGAGGCACCGGCTTTCGGTTGCGGGTTGCGGCATACAGATTGAGGACTTCGATGAGAAGTTCACCGGAGCGAACAGGAACGGGCTGTCCGTCGATGATCAGTTCTGTGTTCGGGGTGTTGTCGGCAGGAGTGTTAAGCAACTGTTTCATCGCGCCCTCTTTGGCTTCTGATGCGTAGCAGCATAGTAGGCGTTTTATCGGGAACGATGCGAACTTACGCGAGGTGGCTGGTTTTGTTAATACTTGTCTGCAAACTCTGAACCAACGTCGTCTCGACCGGAGCCGCGCGGTTTTATCGCGTGGCGGAGTGGAGAGACCCCTGTATTTCTGCCCTGGTCTTTGCCCTTGCCTGTTCTTAAATTAGGGTCACAGTGCAAATCGGCGTTAAGCCTTCCGTTTAAATAGGTTCTTAGGCGAAGCTGGCGCGCTTCACCTTCTGGCGGAAGTCTTCGCCCTGCATCTCGACGACCACGCACATCTCCTGCATGCGCTCTCCGAGCATCTCTTCACGCTCTCGGTGCACTATAGAATTCGACACTTACTGGTCATACGCTTTCCGTCGTTGTAGTTCTAGGTGAGGGGGCCTTCCATTTGTTCTTTGAGCCCATCCGAGCCCCGCCTACCACTGGCTCTTGCTGCTGGGGTTCAGAGCTCTGAGTTGTGTTAGCTACGCGTGGATTGCTCTCTTCAGCGGCAGGCTGCGGCGCTGTCGTTACGATGGCTAGTTTCTTTCCAATAGCGAAACTTGCCCTCTTCTCAGTCCCTCTGTAATCCTTGC
>NZ_DATKQC010000267.1:0-12713 GCF_035532915.1 Edaphobacter sp. | reverse complement strand
CAGCGTGCCGGGCTTGTGCTTCTCGAGTGCATCGAGCTTTTCAAAGAACTGGATGAAGGCTTGAGGATCGTAACCAGCCTTGTACATGTACTCAAGGCCGAGCCAGTCGGCCTCTGCCTCGAAATTGCGCGAAAACTGCAGGAAGGTAACAGGGATGGCAAGCTGCGACGCCTCATAGATTCCGTATCCGGTCCAGGAACCTTCGCTGATGATCATGAGCGGCACAGAGCCGATCTGCATGTAGTTCATGCGGGTCATCTCACGGGCAGCGTGGTGGGCGCAGACGTGGGCCGTCTCGTGTGCCATCACACCGGCCAGTTCGGCCTCTTCGTCGGCGGCGAGGATGAGGCCGCTGTTGACGTAGAAGAAGCCGCCAGGAAGCGCCATGGCGTTGATCTCGTCGGAGTCGATGACCTTGATGGTGAAGGGGACCTTACAGTCCGAGTTCTTGACGATGTTCTGGCCGATGCGGTTGACGTACTCGTTGATGACGGGATCGGTGACCATGTGGGCCGACTTCTCGATCTCCATGGAGTACTGCTTGCCGTTGCGGATCTCCCAGTCGGTGGAGTACCAGTTACCCATGCCGCGGCCGCCAATGTTGCGGTCGCCTACGGCACTGATATCGTCTTCGCTGCCCTTCTTGATGTGGGGATCGAGGTCTTCGCCGGGCGATGGCAGGGAGTCGGTCTTGGCGGCGGCCTTGGCGGCGGCAGCTTTGCTCTCTTCGACGGTCGCAGTAGGCTTGCCGGGGATGGGTGACTCGGTCGGCACCTTCGACGACGGCGACGGCGTCTGGGTTTGAATCTGGGCAAAGGCCGCTGGGGCGACGACGAGAAGGGCGGCCAGGGCAAGTTGCATGACGGGTCGCATGGGGGTCTCCTGATGAGCTGCCTCCCTGCAGGGAGACGCAACTCAACACTTCATTTGACGTAGTATGCGCCTTTTAGGTGTGTCAAGGATAGTGGGGAGGCTGTCTGCCCCAAAGCCGAAATTTCATGGGGGGAAGAATTTACTGAGACGCAATCATTGAGTGCAGGGTAAGTTTGTAACGCGAAATATCTGAAGGAGATCCGCCGAGCTATGGCTCGCAGCTTGAGGCGGGAGCGACCGCGCTGACCGAGGCGTGGGACGCCAATCCGCATAGCTCGCAGGACCACTTCATGCTGGGCGGCGCGGAGGAGTGGTTCTATCGCGGGCTGGGCAGAATTGATTTCGATCTCTCGCGGCCTGCGAAGGATGAGCGAATCACGATTCGTCCCGCGGTCGTCGATGGCGTGGGTGCACTGCTCGTACGACTCGAAGCTCGGAAAGATTGAGAGCGACTGGAAGAGAGAGGGCGGTGCGCTCGCGATGGACCTGACTATTCCGACGGGCGAGATCGGAACGGTCTGGATTCCAGCTGCGGATGGAGCTGCAGTAATGGAAGGCGCGACGCATGCGGAGAAGGCGGCTGGAGCTTCGCTGGTGCGTCGAGGAGATGGCGCCGTGGTTTATCGTGTGGCGTCGGGCAGCTATCACTTTACGGTGAAGTAATAGCTACCAGGGCTTCGAGCGAGCTACGGCGATGCCTCGGGTCTCGTTCGGGTACTTGCCGGAGACTGCGCAGTAGAAGTGATAAAGCACGCCCTCGTGAGTGATGACCGATGGCTTGTGGGCGAAGGTCTCGTCGATGCTGCCAGGTGCGCCTGTGTCGATGAGCACCTCCGGCACCTTGACGAAGGTGTAAGGATCGACGCTGAGAGCGAGCAGTTCGCAGGCACGGCCGGGACGCTCGTAGTTGAAGCCGAAATAGAACATGGCGAAGTCGCAGCCATGTTGCACGACGAAGGGGTTCGAAGCAAAGCGGCTATCGCGCGCGTCCGGTGTAGGAGGCTGCGTGGCGTGGATAGGATTCGTAGCCGGATACGTTGCGCTGCCTCGTGAGCCGTTGCGAAGCACAGGATTTCCCGGATAGCGCTTCCATGTTTTGAGATCGGTTGAGGTCGCTACTCCGGTCTGCTCGTGCCAGCCTCCGCCGACGGATTCAGGCAGCGTGTCGGTCTTGGCGTTGTAGTAGAGGTAATAGGTTCCGCGATCGAGCATAAGATCGGGACGATAGAGGCCGCCGTGTTCCCATGGCGCTCCATCCTGGGGATAAAGGATGGGATCGGTGAGCTGCCAGTGCAGGAGATCGTCGGACCATGCGAGACCGAGCACTGCCGCTCCCTCTTCGTAGCCCGCGCTGGGATAGGCGTTCCATGCACCGAGATATCGTCCGTTGATCTTAATGGCCTCACCGTTGGAGCGAAGCTGTTTGTTGCGAAGAATGGAGCTGAGGGCAATGTTGTACTTGGTGAACTTCGACGACGGATCGCGCGGGGCCACCAGAGCGACGCGCTCCCAATGGAGAAGATCGGTCGATGTGGCCAGTCCGGTCTGGTAGCCGATGCCGTCAAATCCGATGTAAAGCATGTAGAAGGCGCCGTTGGCGCGGAAGACGATGGGGTCGTCTACACTGTGCTCGTCGAAATTACCCTTTTTGCCTGTGGCTTTGAGAATGAGGCCTGGATATTTGTACGGCGTGCGGAAGGGCGCCACTTCATCCGTCGAGGCAAATGAGAGACGAGGAGCAGCAACCGCAGTGGCGGCGATGGCGGAGTGGCGGAGAAACTGACGGCGAGTGTTCTTCATGCTTGCCGTTCTATCTTGATACGGCTTCGGCAGAAGCTAAGACGGTGGCGCGGCTGAAGATCTTGTGGTCGATGTAGTTGTAGGGGGGCACCGTGTTGCCGGTGACGAGCAGCACGCCGAGGTGGATGAGGCCGGGGCCATACTGCTGGACGTCGGGCGAGATGGAGGCCAGTACCGGGCTGGTGGGGTCTTCGAGCTCGGCGAGCATCTCGGGGATGCCGTCGTGGCCGATGATGACGGTGTCGTGCTGACGGTTGAGTTCGCGGATCGCTTCGAGCGCGCCAAGAGCACTGGAATCGTTGGCGGCGGCGATCAGGATATGTTTATCGTGCGGATGGCGATGCAGAAAGTCGCTAACCAGACGATGGCTCTCGTCGCGGAGGCCACGGCCGTCCATGCGGACGAGGGACTCGATGGGGAGTGACGGAAGCAGCGTGCGGACGGCTTCGAACGCGCCGGTGGTGCGGCTCTGAACGAGCGTGCCCGCCTCTTCGATATCGAGGCCGAGTACCCAGTCCACCTGTTTGTCCCAACGGTCGATGGCGTAGTTGGCGAGGATTTCGCCGCCCTGGAAGCCGATGCGGTAGTTATCGACGCCGAAGTAAGTGGCGTTGGGGTGGGGGATGTCGATGGCCATCAAGGGGATGCCCGCAGCGGCGAGGCGGGCGGCGATGATGGGCGCGGCGTGGTCTTCGACCTGGAACTCAATGACCAGCTCGACGCGCTCGCGGATAAACTCCTCAGCGTTGGCAAGGGCGGTAGAGGCGTCGTAACGGTTGTCGAGGACGAGCAGATCGACGCCGGAGGTAGCGGCGGCGGAACGCAGGCTCTCGGTGACAGCCTGCGAGAAGGGCTGGTCGCCGCTCTGTCCGGCGAAGCCGAAGCGCATCTTGCGCGGGCGGCTGGCGCTGCGGTAGAGGCCGTCGGGCGACTGCGACACGTAGCCGCGATGGACGAAGGTCTTGAGGATGCGGTAGACGCTGGTCTTGGAGTGACCGGTCTCGCGGTAGATCTGCTCCAGCGGCAGCGAGCAGTTCTCACGCTGGAGATACTCGAGAACGTCGAGCGCGGCGGACATGATAGGGATGAGATAGAGGTGGTTCGAGGTCTTGTTCGACAAGATACATCTCCTTCGTGCGGCAGCGACTGGGTTTACGCCTCTTAAACGATTGCAACCAGCATAGCGTAGTCGGTGATTCGAGTTGGAGCCTCAACCCGATTTTGCCTGGCCGGATTCCCGGACAGGGGGGAAGACACCTTTCGAGCGTGCCGTTGCGCTTAGGGGACAAAGCGAGTCGCGGTCCGTCTAAGCTAAGAGCGTCGACGGATCCCGGTGGAGGGTCGACGCTGGTGCCGGACCGCTGTTATTTGTGGCAAGGCGGATGATTTCGGCATAGCATGGTGCGCGCAGGAGATTGCACATGCGATACATGGCTGCGATTGCCGGAGTGGTGCTGATGGCAGGGACAGGCGCGTCCGCCTTTGCGGAAGACCTTTCCGTGCGCCTGCCCGGCGTTGCGGTCACGAGGATTCATGCCAGCTTTGAGTGCGGTGCCGATGGCGTCGCTCTGGGGTTGCCCGCAGGACCTTTCACCGTCGAGTATCTGAATGCCGGGGAGAACCATCTCGCCGTGCTTCCTGTCCATGGACAGGCGCTGGTTTTTGCGAATGTAATCTCCGGCTCGGGCGCGCGCTATGCCGCCGGACGATATATCTGGTGGGACGCCGGCGCGCGCGGCGTAACTCTCTATGCCGATGGCGTCGATGGGCATCCAAAGGCCGAGTGCCACCTGGTAAAGAAGCAATGAAAGACATGCTGCCGAAGGAGGTTGAGGGATGACGAGGAAAACATGGCGCACCGTGCTAACGATCCTGATGTATGCGGGAGTTGTTGTCTTTCTCCTTCCTTACTTCAGGGGAAAGATCATGACCAGTTCAGGTATATGGTTCATGATTATCGGCGTAGGAATGGCGGTCGTGTGCGGCCTGCTGCGCTGCTACCTCACTGAGGGAGACTGCGCACGAATACCTCATATCGGCCGCGACTGGTAAAGGAAATCACACTCGAAGCGTCTGTTCGACGCCGTGGACGAAGACACCTGCGTGAGCATCTACACGAGTGGTCAGGCCTCTTTCAGCATTGCCAACTGTACCCCATCACGGTATAACGGGAAACTGTTTCCATACTGAAGTGATTGGACGGTTGGGTGAAAAATAAGACGGGTGTACGGTTCGCTTGTGCTGTTCTGGCAGCGTCGATGTTTGGCATGGGCGCGCTGGCGCAGAGTCTTCCACGGACAGGGTTCACACAGAATGGGCAACTAGACCCGACGCGGGGCATCGCCGATCCGGTGTTGGAATCGAGCCTGCACAAGCCGCTGCCGGAGGAGTACATCTGGACGGCTGGCGCTACTCCGAACGACAACGCTCGGCATGACAAAAAAGAGCACGCGGCCAAGCCTTACTTTTTCCGTCACGAATTTTCCGTCGCAACGGTGCCAGCTGAAGCCACGCTCTATCTCGCAGGTCCGGGCAGCGTAAAGGTATGGCTCAACGGGAAGATGGCGGGGCACGCGGAGAGCGATTCGTCCTCACCACTGAGCATGCACGTCTTCGCGATGCCGGTAGAGAAACTTCTGCGCTCGGGACAGAACACCATCGCCGTCGAGGCCACGCGTGGAAACGGAGTGAGCGGAGCGGGCCAGGCGCTCGTCGTGAAGCTGCTGCCGCTCACGCCGTGGGTGAACGAAGCCAACGCGGCCCCACTCATGATGAGCGATGGCAGTTGGAAGGCTTCCACCGAGGCTGCTTCGGACTGGCAGAAAGCCAGCTTCAAAGATGCAGACTGGCAGCCTGCGCATAGCTTCGGCGGCATCGAAAGCTCGATCGAGTTCTTCCAGCGCAACTCCGATGCAGGGCTCTACAACTGGCCGGGCTACGACGGCATCTCCAACTTTCTCGCGCACCTCAAGATTCCGGCGCAGAAGATCATCGCTCAGTATCCCGGACAAGGACAATTTACCCATCTTGACGCGATCACTTCGGCAGACTCCGGCGCAGACGAGGTAGAGGTAAAGCTGCCCGCGAGCGTGCTGACGGATACAGAGGCACCCAGCCTGTTTCTCGACTTCGGAAAGGAACTTGTCGGCCGCGTCGAGATCGTCTCCAACAGCGATTCCCCCGCGACCGTGACGCTGCAGATGGGCGAGTCGGAGGCGGAGGCGCTGCATGAGCCTTACCTCGGGGTTGACCAGCTCACCATTCCCGCGCACGGCACAGCGTATGGCCCCAAGTCCGCGTTCCGCTACGTGAAGCTGCGGTTCGTCGGCGGCGGCCCAAATCTTCGCTTCAAGGCGATCCATGTTGACGACATCTACTACCCGGTGAAGTATGCAGGCTCGTTTGAGTCGTCCGATCCGATGCTCAACCGGATATGGGAGACCGGAGCCTACACCGCGCACCTGTGCATGCAGGACGACATCTGGGACGCGTCCAAGCGTGACCGTGCGCGCTGGATGGGCGACACCGATGTAAGCGGACGCGTGATCGAAGATGTCTTTGGCGACAAGCCTCTGATGGAGGACACGCTGAACCGCCTGATGGGGCCAGCGCCTATTGAAAGTCACGTCAACGGTATTCCCGGCTACAGCTCATTTTGGTTTACCGAGGTCGCCGACTACTACAGGCACACTGGCTCAAAAGAATTTCTTGAGAGCGAACACGCGCGGCTGGTGCAGTTGCTCAACTACGTCGACGGCGAATTCGACGCACGCGGAGTCTTTGCAAACACACGGAAGCAGTGGCTCTACGTGGACTGGTCGCCCGACCTGAACGGCGATACGCCGGAGACGCGCCGCGCAACTACCCTTGAGTTCATTCGTGCCTATCGCGAAGCAGTGTGGCTGCTCCGCCAGCTTGGCGATAACGCGAATGCGGACAAATACCAGGCCCGTGCCGCCGCAATCGAGGCAGGCACACAAAAGTATCTTCTCGATCCCGCAACAGGAACCTATGGCCTGCGATGGCAGACGAACGCGGCTGCGGTGATCAGCGGCGCAGCGGGGCCACAGCAGTACGGTGCGATCTGGAATCACGTGCTCTCGAACGTCGGTCATGTAAAGTACAACGCTCTCATCATCACGCCGTATTACAACTACTACGTCATTCGCGCGATGGCGGAGATGAACCATCGCAAGGATGCGCTGGCATGGATTCGTCAGTACTGGGGCGGCATGATCGATGAGGGCGCAACCAGCTTCTGGGAGGGCTACGACCCTAGCTGGTACAAGGGGAACTTTCACGCCGCGCTGCAGGCAGACGATGGCTCGGGCTATTTTGTGAGCCTTGCGCATGGATGGTCGAGCGGACCGACGGCGTGGCTGATGGAGCAGGTGCTTGGCATTCAGCCGACCGGCCCGGGCTTCAGCACCGTAAACATTCGCCCAGACCTTGCCGATCTCAGCTGGGCAAAGGGCGCAGAGCCGACACCGCAGGGCTTGTTGAAGGTTGACGTCCGCCGTGACGCATCCAAAACGTCCGTGACGGTTGATGTGCCTGAAGGCGTCGTAGCGAAGGTAGCCGTGCCCGTGACGTCTGCCAAATCTCAGGTGCTGGTGAATGGGAAGGAACAAAAAGCTGTTGCCGCAGAGGGCGGAGCGCGCATGATCGTTACGCTCGATTCGGCTGGCCACTACAAGCTTGGCAGCAAGTAGATATTCACCACAGGCTTACCAAACGAGGAAGCATGAACCGAGCAGCGGCATGGCTGAGTTGTGCGACGGTGATATCCATGGGCGCGGTAGCAGCCGCAGCGCAGCCGACTGCTGCCGTGAAGGTCTCCGTGGATTGGAAGAACGTGGCCCAGACACTGCGGACTACACCGACGCTGCAGGTGGTGGTGAACCCACCGCTGCGGCGCGGCTCCTCGATTCATGACGAGGCATTTGCGACGTTGAAAGGGCTGGGCGCCGACTATGTGCGCTACGTCCCGTGGCTTCCCTACCCCCGGCTCGCCGTGGCAGAGTTGGAGCCACCAACGAAGGAAAAGACATCGTGGGATTTTTCGCTGATCGATCCGATGACAATTGACTTTCTGAAAGCGACTGAGGGTCACTCGACGATTCTCAATTTCAGCACCAGTCCGGCGTGGATGTGGGAGTCGAAGAAGCAGGCCGTTCTACCCAAAGATCCGAACCAGGTCGTATGGGATTACACGCAAGGCACGCAGCTCCGCGACCCATCTCGCAAGGAACTGGCGGACTACTACACGCGCCTGATCGAGTGGTACACCAAGGGCGGCTTTACCGATGAACTGGGTATGAGGCACGAGTCCGGCCATCACTTCAATCTTCCCTATTGGGAGGTCTTCAACGAAGTTGACAGCGAGCACGAGCAGACTCCGGAGGAGTACACAAAAAACTACGACGCCATCGTAGGCGCGCTTCATGCGGTGGACCCGCAGATGAAGTTCGTCGGCTTGGCGCTGGCGTTTCCCGAGCGCAATCCAGCCATGTTCGAATACTTTTTGAACCACGCCAACCACAAGCCGGGCATACCGCTCGACATGATCAGCTATCACTTCTACGCAACGCCGACGAGAGAGCAGACTGTGAATGACTGGCAGTACAGTTTCTTCGACCAGGCGGAGCGCTTCATCGTGGCGACCCGGTTTATTGAGTCGATTCGCAAGCGGCTCTCTCCGGAGACGCGAACGGACATGGACGAGATAGGATCGATCCTCCCCACCGATGGCGATGCCAACGCCAAGCCGTCGATTCCGCCCCTCTACTGGCATGTCTCGGGCGCGCTCTACGCGTACCTGTTTGTGGAATCGGCGAAGATGGGCATCGACGTTGTGGGAGAGTCGCAACTGGTAGGCTACCCGACGCAGTATCCCAGCGTGTCGCTGGTGGACTGGACAACCGGAAAGCCGAATGCGCGGCTCGAGGTGCTACGACTGATCCACGAGAGCGTGCATGTCGGCGATGCTATGGCTGAGACGACGTTCCCAAGCGCTGAACTTGACGCGCAGGCATTTCGTGATGCGACCTCGGAGCGGCTGCTGCTGATCAATAAACGCAATCGGGATATCACCGTCACGCTGCCTGAGGAGTTTGCCAAGGGACAGGTGACCACTGTGGACCTATCGACCGACGGCACCCGCAGCACAGCCAAGTCCTGGAGCGGTCAAACGATGACGCTTGCACCATTTGCAGTGGCCACAGTCACTGCGGCGAGATAGTCGTCCTCGCGCAGAATCCGTAAAGGTCATTCCTGACTTAAAATGATGAAAGGCTCGCAGCAGCATACGATGGTCGAATCCCCCGCGCCGCATCAATGGAGACAGCTTGACCCGATGGCACCAGCTTCCGCAGCAGCTGCACACCCTGGTTGCCCGCAATCCAAACTCTGTGCTGCTCCAGACTGCGCGCTTCGATCCGTCGAATAAACGAAGCCTTCTCTTCCTCGATGCTCTTCAAACAATAGCGGCTCGCACCCTTGACGAAGTTCCCGGCATCTTCCAGCGCATCGAGCAGGCGCTCGCCGACGGATACTATGCGGCTGGCTTTCTCAGCTACGAGTGTGGATACCACTTCGAGCGATTCAAGGACATCGTTCTTACGGAGCAGAGTCTCCCGCTGGCCTGGTTTGGAATTTATCCCAAGCCTCTGATCTTTGACCACGAAACCGGCATCTTCGATGGCGAACCTCTTCTTTTGGTCGGTGAGTCAGTAAAAGAAGCTCCTGCCACCTTTGCTGACAGCATTGCGCTGGCGATCTCGAAAGAAGACTACACAGCAAAGATCAAACGCATCAAGGAATACATCGCCGCCGGGGAGACCTATCAGGTCAACTTCACCGACAAAGTAAGTGTCCGCTCTGAACTTGGCGCTGATACTGCATTCGCGACGCTGCTGCAGCAGCAGCCTGTGGCCTATAGCGCGTTCTTGAATGTCGCGAGACATCAAATTCTCTCGCTCTCCCCGGAACTCTTTTTCAAGATCGAAGACGGAAAGATCACCACCCGTCCGATGAAGGGCACCATGCCGCGCGGCCTTGATGCCGCAGAAGATGCGGAAGCCGCCATTCGCCTGGAGAACGACGAAAAAAATCGCTGCGAGCACGTGATGATCGTCGACCTGCTGCGTAACGATATTGGCCGCATCTGCGAGATGGGCAGCGTGCGGGTAGAGGATATCTTCTCCGTTGAAACGTATCGGACACTGTTACAGATGACCTCAACGGTCTCGGGCAGGCTTCGCCACGGGCTTAACTACTACGACATCTTCAAAGGAGTGTTCCCCAGCGGCTCCATCACCGGCGCTCCCAAGATTCGTACGATGGAGATCATTCACGAGATGGAAGAGACGCCGCGTGGAATCTACACCGGCTCCATCGGCTACATGGCTCCCAACGGAGATGCTGCTTTTAATGTGGCTATCCGCACGCTCGATCTACATAAAGGCACAGCGCAGATGGGAGTAGGAGGCGGGATTGTTGCCGACTCCGACCCGCAGGACGAGTACCGCGAATGCCTGCTGAAGGCGGAGTTCCTTGTCCGTCCGCGGCGCGACTTCCAGCTGATTGAGACGATGCTCTGGAACGGAGAGTTCCGCCTCCTCTCCATGCACCTCGATCGCATGGAGTCTTCCGCCGCATACTTCGGGTTTGCGTTCGACCGGCTTGCCATCAAGGCGCAATTGATCGCGGAGTCGTCTCTGTTCGAGCCCGGAGAGCTCTATCGTGTGCGCTCGCTGCTCGCCGAATCCGGAGAACTGACCATAAGCCACGCGAAGCATACTGCGAACGTCGCTTCGCAGACGGGTGACATTCGACTCTCGTCAGAACGCACGTCGTCGACAAATGTCTTCCTGAGGCATAAGACGACGCATCGCGAGTTATATGAATCGCAATATGCGGGATGCCGCGACGATGGCATTGACGAGGTTATTTTTATCAACGAGAGAGGCGAAGTCACCGAAGGGGCCATTAGCAATATTTTTATCCGCAAAGCAGGCACCTTACTCACTCCTGCGCTCAGTGCCGGGGTTCTCCCCGGAGTCTTCCGCCGCCACATTCTCGAAACCGACGCCACGGCAAAAGAAGGAACAGTGACGCTCGAAGATCTCCAATCAGCGGATGTCATCTATTTATGTAGCTCTCTGCGCGGCATGCGCGAGGTCAGGCTTTCTTCCGCCGATAGCGCATTACAGACGACAGCGCACTAGCGTTAATCGTCGTCCTCTTCTATCTCAACGTCGAGATCAGCCACGACCATGCGGCTTCCTCGCTCGACCAGCACCTGAATTCTTCCTTCAGCCGCCTCCAGTTCTTTTTTGCAGGCATCCGATAGCTTGACTCCCTCTTCAAACAGCCGCACCGACTCATCAAGTGGCAAGTCACCGCGCTCGAGCTTCTCGACCACCGCTTCAAGCGCCGCCAGCTTCTGCTCAAAGTCAGCCATCAGGCTACCCCCGCTTCCACCAAGCCCAGCACCTGCGCCGCAGCGGCGTACTTGCCGAACGGTGCGCTTACCTGCACTCCCTGCACCATGGGGCGCGCCTCCGCCAGCATCTCCTGGGCAATCTTCACACCCTCGGCGCGTGCCGCCTCGGGTGAAGTGGCAGCAGCCATCCGCGCCATGATCTCTTCAGGCATGCTCACGCGCAGATCGTTTTTCATGAACTCTGCATTGCGCAGGTTGGTCAGCGGCCAAATTCCGGCGATCACCGGAATGCGAAACGCCTCAATCCGCTTCAGGAAAGCCTCCAGCAAGCGCAGGTCGAAGACCGGCTGCGTAATCGCATACTCCGCGCCCGCCTCCACCTTATAGGCAAACCGGCGAACCTCCTGCTCGATGTCGGGCACGCCGGGATTCGCCGCGACCGCAACAGTAAATCCAGTCGACTCGCCAATCGAATTTTTGCCGATGTCGAGACCGCAATTCAGATTGCGAACGATGTTCACCAACCCAATCGCGTCCACGTCGAAGACCGCCGTCGCGTCGGGATAGTTCCCCAGCTTCGGCGGATCGCCGGTCAGGCAAAGAACGTTTTTCAGCCCGATCGAAGATGCGCCGAGCAGGTCGCTCTGAATGCTCAGCACGTTTCGGTCGCGGCAGGTGTAGTGCAGAATGGTCTCGATGCCGACGTTCTGCTGAATCTGCACGCACAGGCTCTGTGCGCTCATCCTTGCGCTGGCTCGCGGCGAATCCGGCACATTGATCGCGTCCACTCCCAGCTTGTGCAACTCGGCAGCGCCGTTCAGCTCCTTGCTGCAATCGATTCCCTTGGGCGGCACAATCTCGACCATGGTGACGAACTCGCCCGCGGCCACCATCGAACCTACCTTCGACCGGTGCGCCAACAGCGGAGGTTCCACCTTGTTCTTCACAACGGCGGTTACGCCACCCTCACCGCTCTCCATCACCTGCGCGCCCGTTTCCATCGCTCCCAGAGCACGCAGCGCGCTCTTCATCGCCCGCGTGTAGCTCGGAGTCGTACCGCAACAGCCGCCTACAAAAGTCGCGCCCGCCTTCACCAGCTTGCGGGTAAAACTCGCCATATATTCTGGCGACGTCAGATAGAGCGTCCTTCCTTCCACCGCTCGCGGGATCCCGGCATTCGGCATCGCCGCCAACGGCAACGAACTTACCTTGCGCATCCGCTCGATCACGCTCAGCACCGTCGCCGGTCCGGCGCTGCAATTGCAGCCGATCGCGTTTGCGCCCCACTCCGTCAGCTTCCTGGCGGCGGCTTCGGCGGAGGCGCCATCGAGACAGTTGCCATCCTCGTCGACAGTCACCATCACCACAACAGGAAGCCACGGGGCTTCACTGCGTGCCGCTCGAATCGCCTGTTTCGTCTCCGACAACGAGGTCATCGTCTCGATCATCAACAGGTCGACGCCCACTCCCGGCCCACCTTCGGCCATCGCTCGAATCTGCTCGGCGAACGCGTCCCGCGCCTCATCCAGGCCAACCTTGCCCAGAGGCTCCAACCGGACCCCCAGCGGGCCAATCGAACCGGCCACGAACGCCT
>NZ_DATKQC010000266.1:0-8560 GCF_035532915.1 Edaphobacter sp. | reverse complement strand
TTCGAAGCCATCGTTGGTGAGGTCGTAATACCAGACGGAGTCTGTCCCGGAGCCGTCTTTCAGCCGGTCGAAGAAAAGAATGTTGGTTTTAACACCGGTGTAAGGCAGAAAGCATCCAGCTGGCAGCGACAGGATGGTGTGGACACTGAACTGTTCCAGCAATTCTTTGCGCACCTTCTGGTCTGGGCCGCCACGAAATAGCACGCCCTCCGGGATGATCACTGCAGCGCGCCCGCCCTTGGCCAGATTGGCCATAATGTGCTGGAGGAACAGGCATTCGGTGGCACTGCTCTTTACGCGGAAGTTGGTCTGTAATTCCTGCGCCATCTTGCCGCCGTAGGGAGGATTGGCGAGGATGACTTTGTGCTTGTCTTTCTCGCCCACGTTATGGTTATGCACCTCCAGCGTATTGGACAGCTCCAGATTGGCGCCCTCGATCCCGTGCAGGATCATGTTCATCGAACCCAACAGGTAGGTCAGAGGCTTGAGCTCCAGACCATAGAAGGTCTTATGCTGTAGCTCGTCGAGCTGTTTGCCGCTCAGTGTTCCGGCCTGACGTATGAAATCCGCTGCAGCCCCCAGAAAGCCTGCGGTTCCAAAGCAAGGGTCATAGACGGTCTCGCCCGCTTTGGGCTTCACCACTTCGACCATGGCACGGATGATGTGGCGTTGGGTGTAGAACTCCCCGGCGTAGCCAGCGGAATCGGCCGCCACACGCTTAAGCAGGTCTTCGTAAATTTCCGACAGGACGATGACATCGGTTTCATTGGAGAAATGCAGTTTGTCGACCTGTTGCACGACTCTGGCGAAGGACACACCACGCCGACAATAATTGCGCACGTTCTCGAATATGCGGCGGAACCGCTGCGCTAACGGGTCATCACCCAGGCCCTTTTTGGGATCGGGGCTGGTAATCTTGATCCAGAGCTTGCCGTCAACGAACTCGAGCATTTCGTCCGGATGATCGGTGTCCCTCGCCCACGCGGACCACGCGTAATTACCTGCGAGGCGACGCTCGTACGTTTTGTCGTCAAACTGTGCCTCCTCCTCGCGTCGAGTTTCCGCCTCGTCAAAAGCCTTGAGGAAAAATAGCCACGCAAGCTGCTCGACATAGTTACTGGCGTCTACACCCTCCTGATTGAGCTGGTCGCAGGCGTTCTTGACGATCTGCTGGACTTCCTGGCGGCGATGGTCAGTCTTGTTATTCATTCTGATATCCCATTTGATGCGTTAAGCGCCCATCGGCACGTACAAGTGCTGCTTGACCAATTCGAGGTCTGCTTTCAACAGCGCCGCCCCGCCATAACGGTTGGTCAGCGACTGAAAGCTCCCGAACTGCTCTGAAAACTGCGGCGCGCTGTAGGTGCGGGCCTGCTCAAGATCATCCACTCCGAACAAGCGGTAGTGATCGAGCGCCGTCAGCCAAAAGCGACTCTTGATACGTGCTTTCTCTGGAACACCTTTCTCACCGAGCTGGTCGAGCAGCCAGACCTGGTCCTGGTCCCACAATCGGTTGGCCCGGTCGTTGCGCGTCGGTACGCGCGGCATCTGAAAACCGATCTTGGCGAGAATGTCCACGTCATCCGTGTCCGGCAGCTCCAGGTAATGTCGAAAAGCGGAAGGGTAGATGTCCCTGTCCCGCAACTCTTCGCGCAACTCCAACCGGCTCTTCTTGTCGATCCAGATGCGCAGCAATTCATCCAGCCCCTTGTGGGTCACATCGAGAATGAACTCACGCGATTTCTCGCTGTATTCCTCGAACGGAACCTTGCGACCATCCGCGAGGCAAACGTAACGATTGGTGGCCGAGATAATTACGGAAACACCCTCACCAACGAGCTTAGGTACCGCTTCCCCCGTTCGCGGCGGACGCGTGGGCCGGGCGGCTTTGTAGGCTTTTTGCTTGTTCGCCGGATGTCCGTCGAATTCCGCATCTTCCAGCGCACTGGCGCCGGAGTAGTCGAAGATGGTGAAGTAACGCTTGTTAATGTCCTCGCACAGGCGGGTGCCGCGTCCTTTCATCTGTTTGTACAAAATGGCGCTGCGCAGGGGGCGCATGAAGACTACGTTCTTGACATCAGGCGCATCAAAGCCGGTGGTCAGAAGGTCAACAGTGACTGCGATACGTGGATTGCTGGGGCCGACCACAGCAAAATTGCGTTCGAGCTGGTGACTGTTGCGCTCGGCACGAGTAATGCGTGCCGCAAAATCTGAATCGCCAGACAGTCGCCGCAGTTCTTGCGCCATGAATGCGGCATGCGTGTCATCGACACAAAAGACGATGGTTTTCTCGTCGCGTAAGTCATGCTTGCCCAGCACTTCCCAAAGGTCCTCTGCAATAGCCTTGGTACGATCCGGCATACGGATCTCTCGCTCAAAGTGAGCGGTGGTATAGCGCTTGCCGTCGGGGCCAGTGAAGCCGTCCTCATCGACGTTGGTTATGCGTTCTTCAAGCAAGTACGGCACCAGATAGCCATCTTCGATGGCCTGTCTGAGGCTGTAGATGAAAACGGGTTCGCCGAAGTAATGCTGGGTATCGCGCCGCTTCTCTTCAACCGTCAATTCTCGGTTGCCCTCTTCCAGTTCGCGTGGCGTGGCGGTAAGCCCCAATTGCAGCGCAGACCCGAAATGCTCAAGCACGCCAAACCAGTCCCCAAAGCCCGAGCGGTGACACTCATCCACAACAACAAGGTCGAAGAAGTCCGGGTCGTAGTGTTCGTAGACCTTCTTTCCGTCAAGCTCCTCATCGAGGCTCTGGTAATTGGCAAAGAAGACCTTTCCGACGAGGTGCTGCCCCTGGGCAACTGTCTCCTTGTCTACCTGCACGCGCTCCGAGGCTGTGTAGGCCGAAAACGCGCGATAGGCTTGGTCCTTAAGACTGTTTCGGTCAGTAAGAAAGAGAACATGCTCACGCTTGAGCGCTTTCGCATTGAGGAGCTTCCAAATCAACTGGAATACCGTGAACGTCTTGCCTGTTCCCGTGGCCATGAGGAGCAGCACACGATCCTTGCCTTGCGCGAACTGCCACAGCGTCTTGTTGATGGCGATATCTTGATAAGGACGCACAGCCTTGTGAGTCACCTGATCCACGTAGTAGCCGGCGGTGAACGCGCCCTCCCACCGATCCCAGTCCAGGGATGCGCCCAAGCGGCTAAGAATGGCTTCGGGTGTTGGCGGTGTTATGAACGTTTCGTACTGACCGGTTTCGTTGTCCGTCAGAATCCAGTCCGTACCGTTCGACGCCAGGGAGAATCGAATGGCGAGACGAAGTGCATAACGAGATGCCTGTTGCATCCCGTCCGCAGCGCTTTCGCCCTCGGCCTTGGCCTCCAGAATGACAAGCGGGACGCCGCGGTATCGCAGAACGTAGTCGGCGATGATGGACTGGGTTTCGTCGTACATGCTCTCGCCAGAGATGTTGACGCGGCCCGGCCCAATGCGGAGTTGCGCCTGCCATGACCATCCTGCCGCAGACAAGGCTGGCTCAATTACTTCTTTGCAGGTGACGCGTTCTGTTCTAGCCATTTGTCTGCCTTGTTTTCACTATCTTCAGGTCACCCAGCCGAGGCGTTTGTGAATTCACGATTGAACACCTTGAGCAAATGGCGTGCCACGTCACTCCAGACCATATTTCTTCAACCAATTGGTCAGCGTTTGGTAGCTTGAAAATCCAACCAGGTTTGCTGCCTGGGTCTTGTTGCCCTTCGCGTGCTCCAGCGCCCGCTGTAGATAGTGGCGTGCGACCTGTGCCATGAGATCTTCGAGCTTCACCCCGGTCTCGATGTCACGGTCGAGGATCGCTTCGTTGCGCCCCCCCACGACCGGAACCGTCATCAAGGCGCGTTTGACCACGTCCGGACCGATGCTGTCCGCTTCGCTCCAAAGACTGGCCCGCAACAGAGTATTTTGAAGCTCGCGAACGTTACCTGGCCAATGATGCTGGAGCAGAAGATTTCTTGCGGATACAGAAAGCTTCTTCTTCTGGTATCCCGGCTCAGCAGTGGCCTGCCGATTGACATAGTCGAGCATCGCGTCAATCAGAAGATTGAGATCGCCCTTACGTTCACGAATCGGGGGCAATTTGATCACCGCTACCGCGAGCCGATAGAGCAGATCTTCCCGAAAACGACCTGCCGCCACGTCCTCCACCAACGTTCTATTGGTGGCGGCAATGATGCGTACATCCACTTTTACCGGTTTGCTCTGTCCGACGGGCGTAACCTCCCCCTGCTGGAGCGCGCGAAGGAGCTTTGTCTGCATGGCCTTCGGTAACTCACCAATCTCATCAAGAAACAGCGTGCCACGATGCGCTTCTCCAAAATGACCGAGGCGATCGGTCACCGCTCCTGAGAACGCACCCTTCTTGTGGCCGAAGAATTCGGATTCAAGTAACTCGGCCGGTATCGCGCCGCAATTGACCGCCACAAAGTTCATGGCGGCCCGAGGACTCGCGTTGTGGATCGCTTGCGCGAACAGCTCCTTGCCTGTCCCGCTTTCCCCTTCGATGAGGATTGGCAGCGATCGGCGCGCGGCCCGGTGCGCCTCGGCGATCAATTGTTTCATCATTGGGCTACGGTGAACGATGTCCTCGAAACCCGCTGCCTCTGGGGGCCTCGCCTCCGACAATGCCACCTGTCGTTGATCGGCGGTCCGCAACAGATCTGGAATGAACTCAGCGGCGATGTCAAAGGGAACATCTGCCACCTCGACCCCCGCTTCCCTTGAAGATTGCAAGAGTTGCGCTGGATAACTGGTCTTGGCTAGCAGTATCCACACCGCGGCCATCGAAGGGGTGCCCGGACTCAAGTGAAAGGTGTACTGGAATCCAGGGCCTTTAGCCTTCCACAGCGCGGAAAGCACCGAGTCCGCTGCCTTATAAATGCCCCGGAAGTTCGTCGGACTCGAGAGAGTCTGTTGATGAACCTTGATGAGCGCAGAAGTGCGCTTGGATAACCAATCGACGTATCCCTTCCACTTCTCCTTTGGGTAATCGCAAAGCAAGTGAATCTCGTCGAACTTGATGGCCGACACCGCATTGGCCACCGGCCCGTCACCATCGGGACTCACGCCACTTGAGGCTTTGAGGTCCGTATTACCAATCCAGCAAACGAGCGCTTGATGAGGCATTAGCATAAAGGTTCTTGTATCACGTAATAGACTTTACGCCCGCAACGCCCTATCCGTCAATCAATCTGTTGGAGAAAATCCCGCAATAGTTTGATTTAACTCAGGTTCCCCAGGATCACCCAGGGCTGGCACGGCGGCTGCTATAGAGACTGCGAACCCACATGGAGGCATACGATGCTTACTCAAATTTCCGATTCACTCCAGCAACTTCGGCTCGGCACTCTCCAATCGTTCGGCAACGTGACGATGGTGCCATTGCTTGCCGACGATGTAGGGGCGCCCCGTTATCTGACAATCGACGAAGCGCTTGCCAACGGCACGGCGAAGATCATGGAGATCTCTGAGAGCGGCAGCGTTCCCGAACTCTGGTTCGAAAACCAAGGCGATAAGCCTGTCCTGCTGATGGACGGCGAGGAACTGATCGGTGCCCGGCAGAATCGGATTATCAATATCACCATACTGGTGGGAGGTCACAAGAAGATCGCAATTCCCGTGTCCTGCGTGGAGCGCGGCCGGTGGTCTTATGTGTCGCGCGAGTTCCGCTCTGCTAACCGCACGCTCTTTTCGAGCGCGAAGGCAGCGAAGATGCGGGACGTCTCCCATAGCCTTAACTCCTCCGGCACTCGTCGGGCGAATCAAAGTGCTATCTGGGAAGACATCGCACATATGTCCGCTCGAATGTCCGTTAATTCCGACACGGAAGCGATGTCCGACGTCTACGATCGGCGTAGCCGCAGTCTTGACGCCTACCAGACCAAATTGCGGCCCGAACATGGCCAAACGGGAGCTGCATTCGCCATCGCTGGGCAACTCGTCGGCGTGGAAATCTTCGACTCTCCTGACACCTTTCGAAAGCTTTTCACCAAGCTAGTCTCCGGCTATGCGCTCGATGCCATCGATCAAGCCGAAACCGGCAAAGGCGGCGTATCAATGGAGCAGGTGTCAGCGCTGCTTAAGCGCATCGCCGATGCGTCGACGAAGTCGTATGCATCGCTCGGAGAGGGTGAGGATGTTCGCATGACTGGCGACCATCTTGCGGGAGGCGCGCTGCTAGTCAATGAGCATGTCGTCCATCTCGCTGCCTTCGAAGAGCGGGCCTGACCAATTTTGATTGGGGAATCGCCATGTCAGATTCGATAACGAAGGAGCACGGAACGGCCGACCGGGACAAGGTATTCGAACGCGTACGCGTCGAAGTTCGCAAGTTTTTGCAAAACGGGATTGCACCTGAGGAAATCTCATTTGCACTCTCCTATATTGCGACTGAGCTTGGCTTAGCTGTCGCTACCAATCCGTTGGATGTGTTTCCGGTCGTCTTCAGCGCTGTCTCGCAGGCGAGCGCCGCGAGTTCCGCTGGCAAGGAAGATGGAAAACCAACGGTCGTATCCGATTCGCCGCCTCCGCAAAATACAACAATTCACTGATGTCTTAGCCTGGAAGAGAGAGAACATGGAACGCCAAATAATCTTGAGCGCCAACGAAACCGTCACGTGCCCCAAGTGCAGGAATGAGTTCTCCCTTGATCTGGGCATTGCGCGCCATACGATCGAGCATTACGAAGCGGACTTCGAAAAGGCGCTCGCAACAAAGCGCCAAGAACTCGAGGAAACCGTCGGGCGTGAGGCAGAGCGCAAGGCCGCTAAGCTTTTTAACGAACAAATCGAGCGTCTGACGGAGCGGCTCGCCGATTCGGAGAAAGGTGCCACCGAGGCAAAGAACGCCATCGTCAAAGCCCGAGACGATGCCAAAGCAAAAGCCGCAGACGAATTCGCTCAGGAACGGCAAGCATTCGCCGCTGAACTTACCGAGAAGGACCGCAAACTGAAGGAGTTCCGGGAGCAGGAGCTCGAGCTCCGTAGGCAGAAGAAGGAGGTCGAGGAACAGCGAGCCAACCAGGAACTGGATCTGCAGCGAAAACTGGATGCAGAGCTCAAGAAGCTATCGAGCGAGATTGGTCAGAGGGAGGCGGAACGTTTCGGCTTGGTAGAAGCGGACTACAAAAAGAAAATTGAAGACGCCCAGAAGGCCAACGAGGATCTCCGCCGCAAGCTGGAACAAGGCTCGCAGCAGCTCCACGGCGAGGTACTGGAACTCGAACTCGAGCACGCCCTCGCAGCCAGTTTCCATCACGATCAGATCGAAGAGGTCAAGAAGGGACAGCGCGGCGCCGATGTCATCCACACTGTTCGCACCTCTAATGGCGAAGTCTGTGGAAAGATCATCTGGGAAGCAAAACGAGCCGAAAACTGGTCGGACAAATGGCTTACCAAGCTCAAGGACGACCAACAGGAGGCCCAGGCCGATTTCGCCGTACTGGTTACCACGGCAATGCCGAAGGGAGTCACAGAGCCATTGGCAATGGTCGGCGATGTTTGGCTGGTTTCCCCTCATCTTGTGCGACCAGTGGCGGAAACCTTGCGCGTCGGCCTGATTGAAATCAACAAGCTGCGACTTGTAAATACCGGGCGCGGCGAAAAAATGGAATTATTGTTCAACTACCTGTCGAGTCCGACCTTCGCTCAGAAGGTTCGCACCGTATTGGAGTCAGTGGAAGCGATGCGTCACGACCTTGAGGCTGAAAAACGCGCGATGCAGAGAATCTGGGCAAAGCGTCAGGGCCAGATCGAGCGCGTGACCAATACGATGGCTACCGTAGTCGGGGACATCAACGCCATTGCTCATGATGCGATTCCGGAACTCGATTCAATCGATCAACTGGCGCTACCAGCCAGCACCGAGGTTGATGCCTAAAGCGCAAACGCTTCGGACACTGCAAGCTTCACTTATCTTGACCATGGTCACGCGTTGAAGCGTCTCCCGCACGAAATGCGCGGCACAGTGGGTTCACTTATGCTGCTCTGGCACAGTCGCGGGAATGTACGTCTGCTTTGAAGATCTGAATCCGAAGATCTGAATCCGAGGCTAGCCCCACGTCATTTGATTTGCCTGGCATATTGGTCGGCGGATTGGCGATAGGTAGTCCCTATGTTCCTAAATGGCTTTACATATTTGCAAGTAACGTCTATTAGGAACATAATCCCACATCATGCCTACTCAGCCAAGCCATACTGATCGGCTCCTGCTGCTCGCCCAGCAGAAGGGCCTGCTACGCTCCAGCGATCTGACTGAGCTCGCAATTCCCCGGGTCTACCTCACTCGTCTTACAGCCAGCGGCGAGCTCTCGAAAGCCGGCCGTGGCCTCTACCGGCTTGCCGAGGCCTCTCTCTCGGAAAATGAGAGTCTGACCATCGTGGCGGCAAGGGCACCGCAAGCCGTCTTCTGCCTGCTCACGGCCCTGCAGTTCCACGGGCTCACCACGCAGCTTCCCCGGCAGGTCTGGATCGCCCTCCCCCAGGGAGGCCACGCCCCCAAGGTGGATTACCCCCCAGTCAAGCTCATCCAGTACAGCGGTGATGCTTTCAAGCAAGGAATC
>NZ_DATKQC010000265.1:0-23839 GCF_035532915.1 Edaphobacter sp. | reverse complement strand
GCGGAGAGTGTGGGATTCGAACCCCCGATAGAGCTTTTGACCCTATAACGGTTTAGCAAACCGCCGCCTTCAGCCACTCGGCCAACTCTCCGACTCTTGTTGCGATTGTGCTTCGGCTTTTGCGATTATAACTTGCTGGCGCAGGCGTGTGTCTTCCATGCGATAAATTTGTGCTCCATAGAGAAAGAAAGATGGATCGAAACTCAAGCCTGGCCTATGAGGTAAGCGGGTAGAGTTCCCTTCACTGCCTTCGTCACGGTGGACAGCGGAATCCAGCTTCAGCAATATGTGGGGGTAACTTTTTATAAGTAAAAATACGATTTGCATTTTCTGCGTGCGATGACGTATAAAACTCCCTGTCTTTACCGCACCTATTAACAGACAGATACTCACTCCGGGAGTCCTAATTTATGACGCTCTTACGAATACGCGTTGCCTGCGCCGCCCTGATATCCGTTCTCTTCCTTGCTCCGGGAGCCGCCCCGGCGCAGCAGAACGGACTGGCCGTGCATCCCCCAATGGGATGGAATAGTTGGAACCACTTTCACGGCAAGATCGATGACGCAACCATTCGCGCGCAGGCAGAGGCCATGGTCTCAAGCGGTATGCGCGATGCGGGCTATACCTACATCAACATTGACGATACCTGGCAGGGCACGCGCGACGCCCAGGGCATTATTCATCCGAACAGCAGGTTTCCTGACATGAAGGCGCTGGCCGACTTCGTTCACAGTAAAGGACTGAAGCTCGGCATCTATTCGTCGCCGGGGACATTGACGTGCGCGAAGTTCGCGGGCAGCTATGGTCATGAAGTTCAGGATGCGGAAACCTACGCTGCATGGGGTATCGACTATCTAAAATACGACCTGTGCGGACTGCGCGACCAGATGCGCGCTGCCCCGACGCCCGAGGCGGCCAACAAAATTATGGTCGACTCCTACATCAAGATGCGTGACGCGTTGCGCAGCACCGGCCGGCCAATCGTGTACAGCCTTTGCCAGTATGGTGTGGATGCCGTCTGGCGGTGGGGCACGAACGTTGGTGGCAATCTCTGGCGCACGACTGGAGACATCAACGACCACTACTCGCGTATGGCGGAGATCGGTTTCGGCCAGGCGGGCTTATCACGCTTTGCCGGTCCCGGCCATTGGAACGATCCCGACATGCTCGAAGTTGGCAACGGAGGTATGACGGCAGAGGAATATCGCACCCACATGGCTCTGTGGGCCATTCTTGCCGCTCCGCTGCTGGCGGGCAATGACCTGACCACCATGACGCCGGAGACCATTGCGATCCTTACGAATCGCGACGTCATCGCCGTCGATCAGGATTCGGCGGGGAAGCAGGGCGACCGCATAAGTGCTGAAGGCCCCATTGAAATATGGGCCAAGCCACTGGGGGATGGTTCGAAGGCTATTGGCGTCTTCAATCGAGCGCCCACACCGTTGATCACGCAGGTTGACTTCAGCAAGCTTGGGTTCGGCCACGCGGTTAAGGCAAAAGATCTTTGGCTGTCAAAGGATCTCGGAACGATTCGCGAGCCTTACACGGTGACTGTGCCGGGCCACGGTGTTCTCTTTCTGCGCGTATCGAAGTAAAAACTGATGCGGTCGCCAGGTTTGTATCCCGGACTCCGGATACATTCTGGCGACCGTATTTTTACAAAGTAGCAACTGCGCACTATAGTGCGGCTATATCGATTTAGAAATCGTCACACTGCGTAGGCCCTCAGTACAAGCGTTATCCCTTGTAGCCCATCCCCGCAAGCACTCCACGCATGTAAGCGAAGCTCTTGATGACTCCCGGCATTGGATCGGAAGCGAAGATCTCGTACTCCAGATCGACCTGTCCGGGATAGTTCATTTCGATTAAGGCCTTGAAGATCTGCGGTACCGGCATCAACCCGTCCCCGACGGCGACCTGGCTCTCCTTCACGTTGCTCTTGGCGAGATCCTTCATGTGCATATCCAACAAGCGCGGTCCGGCCTCGCGGATTGCCGAGACGACATCGGTTCCCGTCCGCATGGTGTGGCCTACATCGATGCAGCAACCGATGCGTGGGTCCATATCCTTAACTGCAGCGAGCACCGTCAAGGGCGAAGGCCATTCCTTGTCCTCTGGACCGTGATTATGGATAGCGAGACGGATGTTGTATTCCTTCACAAACTTCTCTACGCGCGGCAGCGTCTGATGGGTCGGAGCGCCGACGATCAGCGATATTCCCGCAGCTTTGCAGTAGTCGAACTTCGCACGAATGTCGTCATCGTCATCCTTGGGAAAATAGATGGTCCCAGCCGCCGTTAAAATCATTCCGGCGTCTCTGTACTCGGCTGCCCGCTTGGCTACCTGATCCGCGGGAGTCATCGGAAGGTGAACGTCTTTCAGGTTCAGATAAGGTGTTTTGAGCTCCCTCATGAAGTCGATCAGGTGGGTCTGATCAAAATTTCTGAAGGTATAACTGGCGATTCCCAACCGTATCGGAGAGGAAGATGCTGGTGTGTTCTCATCCGCAAAAGCGAAGGCAGGGTTGGAAAAAAGGGTTGACGCGCTTAGCATCGCGCCTCCACGCAACAGGTTACGACGGGACATTGAAAGGCTCATGCAGGGCATCCTAACTCTGCCGATGTAAGCTCGTCCAGCGCAATGTGATTGGAAGCCAATTGGTCCAACCGTTTTCCATTATTATTTTTGTTGCTATTTTCAGGCCGTCCTGATAGGTTTTCGTTCGTTCTTCAAACAATAATTTGTTGACACTGAATTGATGCACGACTCCTGGAGGTTCATGTGATTCGCCATAAGATACTTGTCTGTGTCGCCGTCTTTCTTGTCCTCAGTTCCGCAAACTTCACATTCGGGCAGGCCGTCAACGCAACCCTGCTAGGCACCATTACCGACAGCACCGGCGCGTCAGTCGCCAATGCGAACGTCTCAGCTACAGAAGCGAAGACGAGCATAGCTCATCAGTCCGTCTCCAACGCAAGCGGCAACTATACCTTTCCTGACTTGACGCCCGGTACCTATACCGTCACGGTTGAGGCCAACGGCTTCAAGAAAAACACCCATCAAAACATCGCTTTGCTGGTCAATACCTCGACTCGTGTCGATGTGAGTCTTCAACTCGGCAGCATCTCCGAGACCGTTCTGGTCACCACGGCGCCGCCGGTACTTCAGACAGACCGCGCTGACATCAGCACAAAGATCGAAGCGCATCAGATAGCGAACCTGCCGCTGGGTACGAATCGCAACTTCCAGTCCTTGCTCAACCTGGTTCCCGGTACATCGCCGGCAACCTTCCAGCACTCCCAGTTCTTCAATGCGCAGGGTTCTCTTCAGACCGAGGCGAACGGAAATGCGCGCATGGGAAATCTCTATCAGATCGAGGGCATCGACGACGACGAGCGCACCGGTCTACTCCAGATCATCATTCCGCCCGCGGAAGCGATCCAGTCCGTCGATATCTCGACCAATAACTACGAAGCAGAGCTTGGCCGCGCCACCGGCGCTGTGACCAATGTCATCCTGAAGTCCGGCAGCAACTCCTTCCATGGCTCGGCCTTTGAGTTCATTCAGAACAACGATGTGAATGCGCGCTCCTACTTTGGCGGTCCACTCGGTCATCTTTCCTACAACTACTTTGGCGGCAGCATTGGCGGCCCCATCCTCAAGGACAAGCTGTTCTTCTTCGGAGACTATCTCCGCACCACAGACCACGAAGCCATCTCCAATACATTCACGATTCCTCCTCCGGCGTTCTATACCCCCAACGGCTCGGGCTTTATCGACCTCAGCGCCCCGCTCAAGACGGACGGAACCGGACAGGTCTACGATCCCACTACCGGCGATGGAACAACAGGGAGCCCGCGTACCGCTTTTGTGAACAATCAGATTCCGATCGGAAAGGTGAATCCTATCTCCCTCGCGATCCTTACCGCGCTGGGCAAGGTGGCGCAGCCAAATAACAACCAGTCCAATCTCGCATCGCCGTCCAATAATTTTGTAACCAATCTGCCATTCACCAAAACCACGGACAGTTTCGACACCAAAGTGGACTATGCGTTGACAGGCCGCGACCATTTCAGCGGGCGGTACAGCTATCAGCGTGTCATTCTCTTCCAGGCGCCTGCCTTTGGAGCGTTTTTAGGAGGTCCTGCTGGCGGGGGTTTTGAAGGGACTGGCACCCAGAACTCCTATAGCACCGGCGTGAACTACGATCACGTCTTCTCACCCACGCTCTTCACGGAATTCCGGTTTGGCGTTGCGCACCTTCACAACACATCGCAGCCGAGCGATTACGGCACCAGCGATGCGACAACCATCGGTATCCCTGGGGTGAATATTGACGGTCAGCCGTTTACCTCCGGCCAGGCCGCCGTGACTATCGGTAATTTCACCAGCCCAACGATGGGTTACTCCGCGTCGATGCCTTGGATTCGGGCCGAGGCCAATATCGACCTTGTCAACAACTGGACCAAGGTAATCCGCAACCACACGTTGAAGGTCGGCGCTGATCTTCGTCGCGTGCGAGACGATCTTCTGCAGGATCAGACCTTCAGCCCGCGCGGCGCATTTACCTTCGGAGAGAGTCAGACTTCGGAGGCTGGAGCCAAGACCAACGTCGCAAACGATATTGCCAGCTTCCTTCTCGATGTGCCCAGCCAGACTGGTCGCGACCTGAACACCTTCTTCCCGGCATACCGGCAGTGGTGGTTCTTCGCTTTTGCCAGCGACAAGTGGCAGGCGACATCAAAGTTGACGGTCGACCTCGGCGTTCGTTGGGAGTTCTATCCGCCCGCTACGCCGAAGATTGCAGGCGGCTTCTCCAACTACGATCCGGCAACCAATAACCTTGTGCTTGCGGGTATTGGCGGCAACCCGTCGAATCTGGGGATGCAGACGCGCTATCGCTACTTCGCTCCGCGCACCGGCTTTTCCTATCGTGCTACCGACAACACGGTCATTCGCGGAGGATTCGGCATCAGTTATGCTCCCTTCCCCGATAACACCTATGCCTACAACTATCCCGTACGCGCCAACAACAGCTATCAGCCCGGTGGAAGCTCGCCTTACACTCCGGCAGTCCTGAGCGATGGGGTCACGACTGCGACCTTCCAGGCAGGATTTCCGGCACCTGTGCCGGTCGTCATTCCCACCAATGGAATTATCCCCGCAAATACTCCGGCGCTTACCAGTCAGGTCTACACGGTGATCCCCAAGACCTTCAAAAATCCTTATGTAGAGTCGTGGAATGTTGCCGTGCAGCAGGCGTTTGCCGGCAATCTTTCCATGCAACTTGCCTATGTCGCAAACCACGGTGTGAACATCGCGAGCGGCCAGAACATCAATCTGCCCAGCTACTATGGCGGTGGCAGCAAGTCTGACCCCGAGTATGCTACTTTCGGGCGAACGGCAGCCACCAACCTGTTTTTCCAGGGCTTCTCCTCGAACTATCAATCGCTGCAGGCCCAACTCAACAAGCGCACCTCGTATGGATTGTCATTTACAACAGCCTTTACCTGGGGAAAGGGATTGGGCTATGTCACCGGCGATGACGGCGGCATCCTCTTCTATATCAACCAGAGAAGGAACTACGCCCCCAACGACTTTGATCGGCTTTTGAATTATGAGCAGAGCTTTACCTACGAGCTGCCCTTTGGTCGCGGCCACAGCCATCTCAATACCGGGATCGCTGCCGCAGCTCTCGGTGGCTGGAAGGTATCAGGCATTATCTCCGCTGTGTCGGGCACACCCTTTATGGTCTATGCAAACGGTGGAACACTCAATACGCCCGGTACGGCCCAGACGGCAAATCTGGTCGGCCCCTACAAGGTGACTCACGGCATTGGGCCGAACAAATACTGGCTTGATCCCACTGCGTTTGGTCAGCCCAGCGGATGCCCCACTGGAACCCAGTGCACTCCGCAGAACGTAGGGCTCGGTAACACGGGAAGAAATCAGTTCCGTGGCCCCGGCTATATTCAGGACAACGTCTCGTTGTTCAAGAGCTTCGGCATCTTCCGCGAAGCGGCCCTGGAGATGCGCATCGAAGCATTCCAGCTGAGCAACACGCCTCAGTTCAATAACCCCAACAGCGGCAGCGGAAATATTTTCACGTCAGGAAACTTTGGCCGCGTTACCAGCACGCTCAGTAGCGGTCAGGGCAGTGTCAACGGAGTGGGAGGCGGCCGTACGCTGCAGGCGTCGGCAAGAATCTCGTTCTAGAATGATCAATACATTCCGATCGTCGAAGGGCGGGACATTTATTCTTTTTGATTGTCCCGCCCTCCAGCTTGAGCAAACCAATTGATTCGAACTGAGTAGAAGAGCAGAAGGGGAAGAATAATGGAAGGGTTTTCACGACGTAATTTCCTGGCAGGAGCAGGCATCGCGGCCGCAGCCTGTGCAGCGCAGCCGCTTTTTGCGATGGTGCCAAAGTCGCCATTCAAGATTGGCGTTATCAGCGACGAGATTTCGCCGGACTTCGATCACGCCTGTTCCGTTATCTCGAAAGACTTCGGGTTGCAATGGGTTGAGCTTCGCAGCATGTGGGGCAAAAGCATGCATACCCTCTCGGAGGCGCAGCTCGCGGACGCGGAGAAGATCCTTGCAAAATACAGTCTTCGCGTCACCGACATGGGCAGTCCACTCTTCAAGGTCGATTGGCCCGACGCTCCGAAGTCCTCATTTAGTCCAAAGCACGACTTTGGCGCCAACGACAGCTTCAAGCAGCAGGGCGAACTCCTCGACAAATACATGGCGCTGGCGAAGCGGTTCAAGACGGACAAGATTCGTTGCTTCGACTTCTGGCGGCTTGATGATGTGAAGCCCTATCGTGCCGCAATCGACGACAAGCTGAAAGAGGCAGCAGAGACCTGCGGCAAGAACGGCCTTCTTCTCGTTATCGAGAACGAGTTTGAATGCAACACTGCGACCGCTCCTGAAGCGGCGCGAACCCTGGCGGCGGTCCCGTCTCGACACTTCGGTCTCAACTGGGATCCGGGCAACGCCGTGATGCGCGGCGAGCTCGATGCCTTCCCCAACGGCTGGAATTTGCTTCCTAAGCACCGCATCCTTCATTGTCACGTTAAAAATGCAGTGAAGGGGCCGGACGGAAAGATCGCCTGGTCTCCGGTCGACAAGGGCTTCATCGATTGGACAGCGCAGTTCCGCGACCTCAAGAACATTGGCTACCACGGAGCCGTCAGCCTGGAAACCCATTGGCATGGCGCTGCCACGCACGAGGAGTCCACCCGTATCAGTTGGGCGGGTATGAAGAAAGCGCTGGAGAACTCGGGAACTCTCTAGGCTTTGAGAGCCACAACTCCAGGACCAGCGCAAAAGGGGTCCGGCAATCTCAGCCGGGCCTCTTTGCCTTTACTTCATCTTTGTGGCATTAGATGGCTACGTCAGTCATTCGCCTTTATATGGATGGAGAAATGCGGAATTCCAATGGTATAAAGGCTACACACAAAATTCAGTGTCGAATTAATGTGAAGGAATAGATCGCTGGCTGATGAAGGTAGCCAGATCTGGGCGGAAATAAATCCAACTATGCAGCACTTTATCTTTGCCGGCAAACAGACCGCCTCGAATAAGACCCCTCGCCAGATCAATCGGAACCTGCTCTTCAATTTCATTCGCACGCGCCCGTCCGTCTCTCGCGCCGATCTCGCTCGGCTCTCCGGCCTCCAGCGCAGCACCGTTTCTCTCATCGTCGAAGAACTCATCGCCGACCATTGGATATTGGAGGGCGCCACTGGCCGTCTTCCCCGTGGCCGCCGTCCTACGCTCATCAAGCTCAACGACCAGCGCGCAGTCATCGCACTCGACATTCATCCCGCACAGACCACGGTCGCCGTCGCTGATCTCGGCGGAAAGATCATTGCGCAGAACGTCATCGTGCTTCCCTCCGATGCGGGCAAGGCGCTCACTGCCATCGTCTCCGGCATCCGCAAGCTCATCGTTGCGCACAAGGAAAAGTCCTTCGACGGCATCGGCATCAGTCTTCCCGGGCGCACCGACCTTCATCTGCAGAAACTCATCTTCGCGCCCAACCTCAACTGGCCTGTCCTCAGCATCAAGTCTCGCATTCAGCGCGCCACCGGCCTGCGCGTCGAGATGGACAACGTAGCCAACGCCTGCGCTCTCTCCGAAGTTTGGTTCGGCGACAGCGACGGTATGCACGACCTCGTCGTCGTCAACGTCTCCGAAGGAATCGGCACCGGCATCTTCGCCAACGGCCAGCTTCTTCGCGGCGACAACGGCATGGCCGGCGAGTTTGGCCACGTCCAGATCGATCCCGACGGCCCCCTCTGCGCCTGCGGCAATCGCGGCTGCTGGGAGACGCTCGCGTCCAATCGGGCCGCGCTTCGCTACTACAACGACCTCTCCCCGTCGGCTCCAGCGGAAACTTTCGATCATGTACTAAAGCTCGCGCAGAGCGGAAATAAAAAAGCCGTCAGCGCGCTCGAAAAGACGGCGCTCCATCTGGGCCGCGGCATCCGCATGATTGCCTCCGCGCTCGCTCCCAGGGAGATCGTGGTCGTCGGCGACATCACCGGCGTCTGGCACACCTTCGGTCCCATCGTCGAGGCAGAGCTGCGAAAGCACTCCCTGTCGAAGTCTCCCGTCCTGCGGCCAGCCTACGATGGCAATGCCGCGCGGCTCCGCAGCGCCGTCGCTCTGGTCTTGAGCGAAGGCATCGTTTAACTGTCGAAGGATTGCTTTGCAACGAAATTAGCGAAGAGGCGGGCACCATGAAGCGACAATTGATTGGGGAGCTGATCGCCGAGACGATAGCAGTTTTCATCATCATTGCGTTTGGTGACTCGGTGGCCGCCATGTACTCGCTCTATACGCCCAGCCCCTATCAGGGAGCGTACTGGGGAGTTTGCATCGCGTGGGGCCTGGCGGTCACCATCGCGATCTATGCGACGGGCTCGGTCTCAGGAACGCATGCGAATCCGGCAGTCACGCTGGCGCTGGCCCTTTACCGAAAATTCGAGTGGGTCAAAGTCATCCCTTATTGCATCGCCCAGGTCGTAGGCGGAATCCTGGGAGCATCACTGGTCTATGCGCTGTATTCTCCGGTCATCGATCACTTCAACGAAGTCTCGCACCTTACCCGGGCCGCGGGCGGTGCAGCCGGAGTCTTCTTCACCCATCCAGGTCTGGCGATCACGCCCATGCACGCCTTCAGCGACCAGATCATCCTTACGGCATTTCTAATCTTCGGCATCTTTGCCATCACCGAAACCTACAACGAGATGGCACCGGGAGCCAACTCCGGCGCACTCATGATCGGTCTGCTCGTCGCTCTGATCGGCGCATCGATGGGATATCTGGAAGCATGGGCCATCAATCCCGCGCGCGACTTTGGGCCGCGGCTCTTCTGCTTCATGACGGGTTGGGGCAGCTCGGCCTTCCCGTCGCCGCAAAACTATTGGTGGATCCCGGTGGTAGGCCCGCTGATCGGCGGTGTTGTCGGCGGAGGCGCTTACCAATATCTGGTTCGGCCCTATCTTCCCGCCCACGTCCGCGCCTTGAGCGGCGAATCGAAACATAGCTGAGGACTACTCGTCATATCCGGGACTTACTCATCCCGGTAGATATACCCATTCGCCAGATCCACAAACCGCTGCAAGTCCTTGTCCCGCCATGCATCGCTTCGCCCTAGCTCCTTAGCCAGGAGGTCCGCAACCGCAGGAGCCGCTTCAATCGCGGCTCGCGCGTCCAGAAAGAGTGCGCGTGTCCGTCGTGCGAGCACGTCCTCAACGGTTCGCGCCATCTCGTAGCGTACCGCCCAGACCACCTCGCGCAGCCGGTATGGCAGCCTCGGATGCAAGAGCGCCCCTAACGCCGCATCATTGTCCGACAGACTTTGCAGCAACGGCAGATCAGCTCCATACACACGGTCTGATTCTGCAATCCCGCCTGAGCTGTCCGTCCATCCATGCAGCTTAAGGTCCAGGGTTCGCGATGCCATCTTCGCGAACCCGGCGACTTCAGCAGCATGGTTGATCGTGTCCTCGCCCATGCGCCGATAGGTCGTCCACTTTCCTCCAGTCACCGTCACCAGGCCCGACTTAGAAACCAGAATGGTATGGTCGCGCGACAGCTTCGACGTCTTGCCACCGCCACCCTTGCGTACTAACGGCCGTAACCCCGACCACATGCTCTGGATCTCTTCTGCTCGCGGCCTGCGCCCAAAATAGCGGGCAATGTGGTCGAGTAGAAACGTTCTCTCCTCTGCCATGGAACGCGGTTCCACAGAAGCCCCATTGACCGGCACATCAGTTGTGCCCACAATCGTCGATTCATGCCACGGTATAGCGAACAACACCCGCCCATCCGCAGTTTTGGGAATCATCAACGCCGTGCTTCCCGGCAGAAAGGAGTGAGGCAGAACAAAATGCGTTCCCTGGCTCACGGCTAGCAGCGACTCCGCTGCCACGCCGTCCATGGCGAGCACCTCTTCCGTAAAAACGCCACTGGCATTCACGACAACCTTCGCCTGCAAATCGAACTGAACATCTTCTTCGCAATCGCGCGCCCGAATTCCAACGATCTTTCCGTCTCGCTTCAGTAGCCCAACCGCTTCGACATAGTTAACAGCTATCCCACCCAAATCCTGAAACGTCCGCAACAGCGAGATGGCATACCTCGCGTCGTCGAACTGTCCATCGTGATACAAGATGCCGCCGCGCAGCCCTGAATCGGCAATCCCCGGCAGCATCTCCACCGTCCGCTCCCGCGAAAGCAGCTTCGAGGCCCCGAGCGAAAGCCTGCCCGACATCCGCTCATAAACCTTCAAGCCAAAGCCATAGTAGGGAAGCGAGAAGTAATCGAACGCAGGTACTACGAACTGCAAATTGTGGACAAGGTGCGGGGCATTTCGCAGCATGTGTCCCCGCTCCCGCAGAGCGTCCATCACCAGCGTGATGTTGAATTGCTCAAGATACCGCACGCCACCGTGCACCAGCTTGGTGCTGCGGCTCGAGGTTCCCTTGGCAAAATCGAAGCGCTCGACCAGCACCGTGCGATAGCCTCGCGAAGCAGCCTCAACCGCCGCGCCCAGACCGCTGGCGCCGCCGCCAATCACTACTACATCCCACGGCTCCCCCTGCTCGCCCAGCCGTTGTAATATTTCAGATCGTTCGCTCAATCCTGTGTCTCCCCCGCCCAATCCCGTGCACGATCCAGAGCCCTGTGCCATGTGACCTTTACCTTGCGTCGCGCCTCGTCATCGATCTGTGGTTTGAAGACTCTATCCATCTGCCACTGTCTCGCAATCGTCTCTTTATCCGGCCAATATCCCACAGCAAGTCCAGCAAGATACGCCGCGCCCAGCACCGTGGCCTCGGCATTCTTCGGACGAACGACATCGATCCCCAGCACGTCCGCCTGAATCTGCATTAGCAGATTATTTGCCGATGCCCCGCCATCCACCCGCAACTGTGCCAGCGGCAAACCCGAGTCCGTCTGCATCGCCTCCAGAACATCCATGGCCTGCAACGCAATCCCCTCCAGCGCTGCTCTTGCGATATGCGCCCGCGAAGTCCCTCGCGTCATTCCCAGTAGCGCGCCTCGCGCATACTGGTCCCAGTGCGGAGCGCCCAGTCCTGCAAACGCCGGCACCAGCACCACTCCATTCGTACTCGAGACCGAAGCGGCCAATGACTCGATCTCCGCCGAAGTCCGAATCATCTGCAGCTCATCCCGCAGCCACTGCACCACCGCGCCGGCCATCAACATGCTTCCTTCGAGCGCATACTCCACCCTGTCGCCGATCTTCCACGCAATCGTCGTCAGCAACTTGTTCTGCGAAGTCATGGGCTTGGTGCCGGTGTTCATCAGCATGAAGCTGCCCGTGCCGAAGGTGCACTTCGCCATCCCCGGCTCGGTGCACATCTGCCCAAACAGCGCGGCCTGCTGGTCTCCCGCAATACCGGCGATGGAGATGCCATGCAGGATTCCCTTCGTCGTCCCGCAATGCCCGCTCGAAGCCACCACCTCCGGCAGTACCGATCGCGGAATATCCAGCAGCTTCAGAAGCTCTTCGTCCCACTCCAGCGTATGGATGTTGAAGAGCATCGTCCGCGAGGCGTTCGTTGCATCGGTAACGTGCCTCTCGCCCTGCGTCAGCTTCCATATCAACCAGCTATCGACCGTCCCAAACGCCAGCTTGCCAGCCGCCGCACGCTCCCGTGCACCTGGAACATTGTTCAGCAGCCAGTTCAATTTGCTCCCGGAAAAATAAGCATCGGGCAGCAAGCCAGTCTTGGCCTGAATCATCGGAGCATCGCCATGGCTTCGCAGGCTATCGCAGAACTCTGCCGTCCGTCTGTCCTGCCACACAATCGCGTTGTGCACCGGTTCGCTCGTCTCGCGGTCCCACAACACCGTCGTCTCGCGCTGGTTCGTAATTCCGATGGCTGCAATATCCCGTTCCGTCAGGTCGGCTGCCGCCAGCGCTTCGGTGGCTACGCCGCTCTGCGACGACCATATCTCCGTAGGAGAATGCTCCACCCAGCCCGGCTTGGGAAAGATCTGCTTGAAAGGGCGCTGCCGGATCGACACCACATTGCCCGAGCCATCGATCACCATCGCCCGCGAACTCGTCGTTCCCTGATCGAGCGCGAGAATATATCGCTTCTCCATGAGCCAGCTCCCTCAACCCGGCAAATCCTTACCGGTAACTCTCAATAAATTCGCAACCGCCGCCAACGCTGCGCTATTCCAGTAGAGGATTCTACCCGCAACCCATACGAATCAAAAGTAACTATCGAAAGAGGTGTTTCCCTTGTCCTGCGGATCAATAAAAAGGCCCCTGCCTTCCATAGAGATCATGGAAGACAGGGGCGGTACTATTTCGCAGCGAGGCTTAATCTACCGGGGCAACTGCTTCGAACCAACAATGGTGAACTGCTTCGTTACACCATCCTCATCCGCTCCCGGCTGCGCTCCACCAACAAACAGTGTGTACTCTCCAGCCTCAATGCTGCGCTTTCCATCCGCCACCACCGTGCTCAGGTTGCGAGGATCGATCACCACATGCACATGCTGCCGTGCATGGCCATCGAGCGAGGTCCGTACAAACCCCACCAGCGAATGAATCGGAGCCGTGGCCGACTCCGGAGCCTTCAGATAAATCTCCGACACCGCATCTCCCTTCGCCGAGCCGGTATTCTCCACCTCCGCGTCGAGTGTCAGCGGCTCGCCTGCCGTCAGCTTCTCCGACGACAGCTTCACATCGCTCCACTTGAACTTCGAGTAGCTGAGCCCGTATCCAAAGCCCCAAAGCGTCGTCCCTTTGAAGTAGCGATAGGTCCGGTCTGCCATCGAGTAGTCGTCGAATGGCGGCAGCTCCTTCGTCCCCGTATAAAACGTAATCGGCAGCCGTCCCGCGGGATTGTTGTCACCCGCCAGCGTATTGGCAATCGCCGCTCCGCCCTCTTCGCCCGGATACCATGCCTCCAACACTGCCGCCGCATTTTCCTTGGCCCACTTCACCGCCAGCGCACTTCCATTCATCAGCACTACGACCACCGGTTTGCCTGTAGCAGCCACTGACTCCAGCATCTCTTTCTGTACCGCAGGCAATTCGATCTCGGTTCGGTCGCCGCCGTCAAAGCCGTCGACATGCACCGGCATCTCCTCACCCTCAAGGTTCGGAGAAAGCCCCACAAACGCGACAACAACATCAGCCTGCTTAGCCACCTTCACCGCCTCGGCGAGCTCAGCCTCCACCGGCGGCTTCCAGTCGAACGAGATTCCTGCATCAAACAACGGAGTGTGATGGGTGTACTCGATGCGCAGATCATGTGCGTGTCCATCGCTCAAATCCAGCACAAACGGCTCGACTCGATGCGAGTGCTTCTGCGCCTGCTCCTGCGTTACTTGCTTGCCATCGAGGAATACGCGCACCCCTTCAGCCTCCCTGCGGAAGCTGAACTCATACTTGCCCGCCACCGGAGGTGTAATCGTTCCCGTCCAGCGCACGCTAAATGCCGTAGCCTTCACCCCGGGTACGGGAGCAGCCGCGTCCCAATCGAAGTCCACCTGCTGGTCCACTCGCGTCACCACAGGCTTGCCCGTGAAATCGATATTGTCGAAGTACTCTCCCTTCAACCCAAACGCCGCGCTGCCCTTCGCCGGACGCAATACCGTCCGTGGCACCGGAACTGTCAGCTCCGAAACATAAGGCGATCCCTGCGCATAAAGGACCTTCGCCTGCCCGCCAAACTTTGCCTCCATCCCGGCCAGCGGCAACACTGGATGCGATGGAATCGCGTTATAGTTTCCCTCGATCGCAGAGAGCGCAGCCGCGTTCGGCCCAATCACAGCGATCGTCTTCACACTCTTCTTCAGCGGCAGGATGCCGTCGTTCTTCAGCAGCACCATCGACTTCTCAGCCACGCGCAGCGCCAGTTCGCGATGTGCCACCGAGTCATCTTCTGAAAAAGGTATCCGCGCATAGGCCACCTTCGACGCCGGATCAAACAGCCCGAGCTCGAACCGTGCGGTAAACAGCCGCTTCACCGCCTGGTCGATCTCCGCCTCCGAGATCAGTCCATCCTTCACCGCCTTGGTCAGGCTGGCATACTCATCCCCGCAGCTCGTATCCGTCCCCGCCTTCACCGAAACTGCCGAAGCGTGCTCGATGTCGGGCGAAAACTTATGCCCTTCGGCAACGTCCGTAATCGCTCCGCAGTCCGATGTCACATAGCCCTTGAAGCCCCACGTCTTCCGCAATATGTCCGACAGCAAAAATGTATTCGAGCACGCCGGCTCGCCATCAATCGCGTTGTACGCACACATGATGCTTCCCGCCCTGGCCTCTTTCACCGTGGCGCGAAACGCAGGAAGATACGTGTCCTCCAGGTCGTGCGGGGAGACATCAATATTGGCGACATGCCGCGTACTCTCCGGTCCCGAGTGCACAACATAATGCTTCGGCGTGGCAATCGTCTTGAAGTAGTGCGGATCGTTGCCCTGCAGCCCTTCGACAAACGCCACTCCCATCCGCGAAGTCAGAAACGGATCTTCGCCATACGTCTCCTGCCCTCGTCCCCATCGCGGATCGCGAAAAATATTGATGTTCGGCGACCATACATCCAGCCCGAAATAGATGCTGTGATTCCCATGCCGCAGCGCCTCCGCATTCTTCGCCCTCGCCTCGGTCGAAATCGTCGTCGCCACCTCATGCATCAGCGGTGTGTCCCACGTCGCTGCCAGCCCAATCGCCTGCGGAAACACCGTCGCATAGCCCGACCGTGCAATGCCGTGCAGGCCTTCGCTCCACCAGTCGTACTCCGGCACATCCAGTCGCGGAATCGCCGCCGCATGGTTCTGCATCTGCGAGACCTTCTCCGCAAGCGTCATTTTGCCCACAAGGTCGTCTACGCGCTTGGCCACCGGCTGCGAAGAATCCATATACACTGGCGTCGATTGCGCCCCTGCCGTGGCTCCGCACATCATCACCGAGACGGTTGCAATCAAGCCTGCATAAAGAGGCAGCATCTTTCGCGACATAATTTTCATACCAGCTTTCAAGGGAATCGATCTACCTGTCAATTTAGCTGGTCGTAACCACAGAACGCAATAAATCCAAAAGTAAATCGTTAAAACTACCCTGGCTCCGCTTGTCTCTGCCCACTCAGCCCCGTCTCCGCAACAACGACATCGAATCAACCTTCGCCGCGCCCCGCAACATATCGCACGCCATAGACCACACCGCCTGCGATCAGAATCAATCCAGCAGTCTGCATCTCTCGCGTAAAGTGAGGCCGCGAAAACAGGATGAACACAAACCCACCCAGCGCCAGTAAAACCGGCAGCGGATACAGCGGCATCCTGAATCCGCGCAGCTTCCGTTCGCGTCGATGCTGCGGCAGCAGCACCGCCAATCCTTGCAACAGAAACTGAAACAGGATCCGAATCACCACCAGCGTTGTAATCACTTCCTGCAGCCGAAACACGCAGCAGGCCATCGTCATCGCGCCCAGCGTCAGCAGCGAGTGCTGCGGAATCCTGTGCTTCTCGTGCACTGCTCCAAACCACGCCGGAAAGTTCCCATCCCGAGCCGCCGCAAAGGGAATCCGTGAATAACCCAGCAGCAACGCAAGCACCGAAGCCAGCGCTGCCACTGCAATCAGCACAACGACAACTCCAGCGGCGGTATGCCCATACAGCCGCTCCATGAACACGGCCATCGTAAACATCCGCGCATGGCTGTCGGTATCGGCGGCCAACTCTCGCCACGGCAGTACCCCCAGCACGCTCACGTTCATCAGCAGATAAAGCGTGCCTACAATCCCAATCGCTCCCAGCACCGCGCGCGGAATCGTCCGTTGCGGATCGCGCACCTCTCCCGCCACAAAGCACACGTTGTAATAGCCCCAATAGTCATAGGCCGAGATCAGCATCCCCGCGCCCAGCCCCACAAAGAATGCGCCATTCAGATGAAACGCCCCCGCAGGAAAATCAAACGCTCGATGCGCGTCGAAGTGCAGAAACCCCGCGACGATAATAATCAGCAGCGTCAGCACCACCACCACTCCCAGCCAGCGCACAATGCGGTCGATCTTCACGATGCTGCGATAGAGCACCACCACCGCGATCAGGCACGCCGCCATCGCGATCAGCGTCTGCCCGCTCAGCACAATCGGAACCCCCAGCCACCGCGCCGAAAAGAACGCATGGCCAGCATTCGGCGCAAAGAACGAGACATACTGCGAAAACCCAATGCACCCCGAAGCAATCGAGAGCGGAGCGCTGAACAGCAACTGCCACGCATACAGAAATGAGAACCCGCGCCCCAGTCCGCGCTCGCCATAAAGGTGTTTCAGATACGCATACGATCCCCCCGCCTCGGGATAAGCCGTCCCCAACTCGCTCCACACCAGCCCATCGCACAGCGACAGCAACGCTCCCAGCACCCAGCCCAGCATTGCCTGCGGTCCGCCCATCACACCCACGATCAGCGGCAGGGTAATAAACGGCCCCACCCCCACCATGTCGATCACGTTCAGCCCCAGAGCCGAGCTGGTAGACAGCCCGCGCTGAAGCTCCAACGGCTTTGGACGAACCACTCGTTTCATCGCACTCATTTATAACTAGAAGATACAGAAGGGGACTATTCAGCCATGCTTCCGCCCAACAAAACCTTCCCCCACGCCATGCTCCGCGAGATCTTCGAGCAGCCCAACGCCATCGCCGAAACCCTGGCTGCTTACACCGAGGCCAACTGTCTCCGCGAGGACACCTTCCGCACCGCGCTCCAGGCGCTCGTCGGCAAAGAGAGCCTGCTCATCTCCGCCAGCGGTTCCAGCCGCCACGCCGGGCTCGTCGGCGAGATACTCTTCGAAGACCTCGCCGGAATCCCCGTCGACGTCGAGTACGCCAGCGAGTACATCTACCGTTCCACCCACACCCTCAAAAACCCCTGCTTCCTCGCCATCTCGCAGTCCGGCGAAACCGCCGATACCTCCGAGGCCCTGCGCGAGGCCATCGCCCGCGGCACCTCTACCATCGCCATCACCAACAAGCCCGAATCCACCATGGCCAAACTGGCAAGCTGCTCTCTGCCCACCATGGCAGGCATCGAGCGCGCCGTTCCCGCCACCAAAAGTTTCACCACGCAGCTTACCGTGCTCTCGTTGCTCTCGCTCTTCGCCGCCCGCATCCGTGGCCGCATGACACGCGCCGTCGTCGAATCGCACCTCCAGGAGATAGGTGCCGTCCCTGCCGCCATGCAGTCCATCTTGCCCGAGTGGGAGTCGAAGATCGGCGAACTCTCCCCCAAAATTCAGTCCGCCGAATCCTTCCTCTTCCTCGGTCGCGGTGTCCACTACCCCATCGCTCGCGAAGGAGCGTTGAAGCTCAAGGAGTCCTCCTACATCCAGGCCGAGGGCTATCCCACCGGCGAGCTTAAGCACGGCCCCAACGCTCTCATAGACGCGAACACTCCTCTCGTCGTGCTCGCAACCAGCGATCCTCAGGCGCCGGACTCTCTGCTGCGCTACGAAAAGACGGTCAACCTCCTCCGCGATATGCGCAAGCAGGGGGCCGTCGTGCTCTCCATCGTCAACCAGGGCGACACCCGCATCGCCGAGCTCAGCAATCACACCATCACCATCCCCCGATGTGCCGAGTACATCGCTCCTCTCTACGAAGTCGTTCCGCTACAACTACTTGCCTACTTCATGGCGATAGGCCGCAACATCGACGTGGACAACCCCCGCAATCTGGTCAAAGCAGTGGTTCAGGAGTAGATCGACCACAAACTGCGCGTCAAGACCGCAAATCGGCGATACACTGACACTTGCATCTGTGGAGACAAGCATTAAATGAGCACAATGGCATCCGAACCGGAAGAGACGACCGCCAAACAGGTAGATCAAACCGAAACTCCTTTGGAATCTTTGGCGTCCATCTGCACCGTCCTTGCGATCGGCTTGTTCGTCATGACGTTCATCTTCCAGAACTACGAGATTCCCTCTGGTTCCATGGAGAAGACCTTGCTGATCGGCGATCACGTTCTGGTCGATCGGACTTCGTTCGCGCCGCCGACGAAGTGGGCTCCTTTCGTTCACTACCGCGATATCCAACGCGGCGACGTCATCGTCTTCTACAAGCCGAATCCGGAAAGCCCCGATCTCTTCCTGGTCAAACGGGCCATCGGCATCCCTGGCGACCGCATTCATCTTCACAACGGAATCGTCTATCTCAACGGTGTTGCGCAGGATGAGCCACAGGCAGGCAAGCCAGTCGAAGACGGCAACCCACAGCACGCTTTTGATGCCTATCGCGACGACTTCCCGGCAGTTCCCCCTCCCCCGTATGAGATACACGCACTTGGCATCACCGCAAGCTGGGCGCTCGATCTTCCCAACCACGTTCAAAACGGCGATCTGGTTGTTCCGCCCGGCATGGTCTTCGCCATGGGCGACAACCGCACCGAAAGCCTCGATGGCCGCTATTGGGGTTTCGTTCCCCGGCAGAACATCGTCGGCCGACCTCTGTTCGTCTACTGGTCGTTCGAGACGCCTGCCGACCAGATGGATAAGACAAGCCTCGGCGACCGCATAGGCTTCATGGGCCATATCCTCGTTCATTTCTTCGACGAGACTCGCTGGCGTCGCACATTCCACATCATTCGATAGAGGCTGAAGCCGCGTGTGAATGTTCCACGCGGAATAATTATTCATGCAGGAAATGGATTCAACTCACATGCAGAGCGACGAGGAGTCGCCCCGATCCGGCGGCTTCTTCCGCCGCTATCTCTTTCTGTGGCTAACGCTTGTAGCCCTGATTCTTCTGGCGATTATTCCGCCTCTGATCACCGTCAACCGCCTGCAGCACCGTATCGCCACCAGCATCAGCCAGAGCCTCGGCCGTCCGGTCCACCTGGACCAGGTGACGCTGAACCTGTTGCCGCTGCCGGGATTTACGCTGAACAACCTGGTCGTCGACGAAGACCCGGCCTTCGGTTCCGAGCCGATCATCCGGGCCAACTCGGTGCGAGTGACCCTCCGCATCCGCTCGTTGTGGACCAGGCGGGTAGAGTTCTCCACCATCAGCTTTACCGATCCCAGCGTCAACCTGGTGCATCTGCCAAACGGCAAGTGGAACCTTGAGAGCATTCTCCTGCAGGCGTCGCACATCGAAGCGGCTCCGACAGCGCAGAAGAAGGCTGGCCCAACACCGCGCTTCCCGTATATCGAGGCGACCGGGGCGCGGCTGAACATCAAGCTCGGCCAGGAAAAGATCCCGCTCTCGTTTACCGACGCCGAATTCGCCCTCTGGCTTCCAAACCCGGAGCAATGGCATCTTCGCCTGAAGGCCGCTCCCGCCCGAACCGACACCGTAGTCTCAGGTGCAGGGACGATTCAGATTGAAGGCACCCTTGGGCGCGCCTCCTCGCTGCGGCAGGTGCCGATTCGCCTGCAGGGGGAGTGGCGCGATGCGCCGCTCGGAGGAGCAAGCCGGGTTTTGTTTGGCCGTGACGCTGGCTGGCGCGGCAACATGACGCTCTTGGCAAACATACAGGGAACGGTGGGAGCCAGCTCGGTGGAAGCGAAATTGAGCACGGAGAACGCTCGCCGTGCCGACTTCGTTCCCAACCATCCTTTGAATATCGAGATGGAGTGTCTTGGCGACGCCACGAACCTGTTTCATTCCTTCAACAAGGTTCGCTGCAGTTGGCCGCCGTCCGGCTCATCCGGAACCCAGGTGCTGATGCTCTCGGGCTCATTGCCGGACATCCATGATCTCCATTCGGCGACCCTCGATGTCTCCATTCCCGGCATTCCGGCGGACACGCTTGTGGATTGGCTGCATGTCGTCAACGAGCGTATTCCTCCCGACGTCACCATGGGCGGAACACTGACGGGAACGATCTCTCACCGTCCCAGCGCATCGCCTGCTGCGCCATCGTGGCAGGGAGCGATGTTCCTGACACGCGCCAGGCTGATGAGCGCGAATACCGGGGCATCCTCGCTGGTCTCGGGCAACATTGCCATCCGTTCGGTCGAGCAGCCCGAAACCAAGGCGAATTCCCACGCGAAGCACGCTGCACCGCCGACAACCGGGAGCAGCTTTGTGCTGGCTCCCACGGCGCTGGCGCTTGGCGGCAAGGAACCGGCGATGCTGGAAGGCCGTTTCGGCGCGACCGGATATACGTTGCACCTTACCGGGATGGCAACGCCTTCACGCCTGCTCGCGCTGGCGAACGCGTTGCCGGAGCTGGGAGATGGATTGGCGAAGGTACAGCCGGCCAGCCATGTCGCTACACCTTCCGCACCTTCTGTTATCGACCTGACGGCGGTTCGGCCGTGGTTTGGCGAGCAGGTCTGGACTGCAAACTCCGCCCATCCTGTAGTTCACCATTCCCGCCGCGGACGTCGATGACGTCGATAAGGATCAATGCCTCACAAGCTGCTTGGTATGCGTGCTTGCGCCAATCTCGGGCACGCTGCCATCGTTCACGATGACCTCGTCGGGAGTGCCTTCGAAGACGATGCGGGTCGAAGCGCTCGATTGTCCCATGATGCGAAGGCGTTCGGTGGTAGTCAGCGCTCCTGAACGGACCGTGACCGGAACCTCGGCGGCTGCGTCGCCATTGTTGCGCACCTCGATCGCCACCAGCCAGCTCGCCGCCTTCAGCCCAGGTGCGGAGAGCTGGCGCGGGGTTACGTTGACGATGGTCAGATCGGGCAAGCCACGGTCGTGATAAACCCAATCGTTGAAAAACCAGTTGAGATCTTTATGCGAGGACTGCTCCAGGACTCGTTGAAACTCTTTTGGATCATCGTCCCGGCTGCCGCTCTGGCGATAATTTTGCAGCGCCTGCTTGAGCGCGTCGTTGCCCACGATGTCCCGTAGCATCCACAACACGTCTGCCGCCTTCGTCCGATAGTAGATCTCGTCGCTTGCGCGGATCAGGCTCTGTCCCTCGAGCGTTGGGTCTGCGTTCTCAGGGATTGTGGGCTCGGCCAGGGCCAACGTGTTTACCTGCTGTTGCAGTTGTTGCAGCGCGGCATCGCGGCCTTGCGTGTGCTCGAGCCATAGCAGCGACATGAACTGCGGAACGCCTTCGTCGAGCCACACATGGGAGGAGCGGAACCACGCGTGCGTCAGAGAGTGAATCAGCGATGGCGCCAAAGCATCCGGATCAATAGCGCGCATCGGAGCGACGAGCAGAGAGTCGTCTTCAAAGGGCTGGCCGTTGTGGTCGATGATATTGAGCGTCGTCAGCGGATCGGCGCCGAGCCAGTCTTTCAGGAGCGGTTGCACTTTAATGGCGGCCGCTGCGTACATCGGTACGGTGTCGTAGTGTTCGGTCACAGCGGCGATCTCGTTGCCGTCCGTTGCCGTGGGCGCACCGGCGGTGAGGAACAGGCTGGGCGAGCGGAAGCCCAACGGGCGGCTGGGAAAATCTGCCGTGGCGACTCCGGGCTGATTCGTTGCCGAGGCCGCATCGACGTTCTCGTTGACGGCGACCATCGGTTTGCGCTGACCGCAGAAGAAGGCTGCGTCGGGCGGGTTGCCGGTGTACTCGACGGCGAGGCGCAGATGAATAGTCGCCTCGGCTTGCTGCAGGCGAGTTTTACCGACGAGCTGGAACAGCTTGGCTCCATCGCCGAGCAGCGCGGGCGCGGAGGCCGCGGGATACCACAGCACGTTGCCGAAGCCGCGCAAAGCTGTGCTGTCCGGAGCGATCTTGTCCCAGTCGGCGTCAGCAGCCTGATCAACTGGCGCTCCGATGCGCTCCAGACGCTTGGCCGATTGCTCTATCTCGCCGGAGTAGAACGTCGTCAACTCGACCGTCGCGTTAGGAGCCAGAGGCTGAGGCAGAGTAACGATGGCTTCCTTTGCCTGTCCGGTGTGATCGGTGTCGGTGTCGATGAGGTGTTGCGCGAAGACGAGCGGAACGATGCGATCGCCGCTGCGCATTTCGAAGCTCTCCCACGTCAGCGAGGAGGAGAGCTGGAAGGCCAGATCGGTCAGCGGCTGGGTTCCCGTGTTGCGTACGGTCAGTTTTGCTCGCACGGATAGCTGCGACTTTGCAGGAATCAGATGTACGTCGAGATCGTAGGCGGTGAAGGTGAGGGAGCTGCGCTCGGCATCGCTTACGGTGTCGATCGATTTTGCAGTCTTCGTCGCGGGCGGTGCGGGAGGGTGGTCGCTGCTGAAGAGGACTTTGTCGCGCTGACTGGTGGCAGGCTGCTTGACCTGAGCGACTGCCAGCGAGCTGAGCGGGAGGGCGGCGGCGAGCAGGCACAGGCGGTAGTGCGGAAGAACGGACATCAGCTTCAAATTCAGGATCCTAATCCCTTGCGGGGTTTCTCTGGCTTTTTCGCAGGCTTTTCTGCCGGCGGCCGCCGTTGGCGCATGGCTTCGTACATCACGACCGCGCCAGCTACGGAGACGTTCAGCGACGAGACCTGACCGGCCATCGGGATGCGCAGCAGATGGTCGCAGGTCTTTTTGACCAGATCGTGCAGTCCTGCGCCTTCGCGTCCGAGTACAAGGACGCAATCGGTCTTGAAGTCGAACTCGGTGTAGTCCGGTGTTCCGCGCTCGTCGAGACCGAGAACCCAGACGTGTTTCTGCTTCATCTGCTCGAGGGCGCGGACGAGGTTGGTGACGCGGGCGATGCGAACGTGCTCCGAGGCTCCTGCGGAGGTCTTGGCGACCGTCGCGGTGACGGGAGCGGAGCGTCGCTCGGGCAGGATGACTCCATCGACTCCAGCTCCGTCGGCGGTGCGGAGCAGGGCACCGAGATTATGCGGGTCTTCGACGCCGTCGAGGGCGAGGAAGAAGCGGTGCTGTCCCTCTTCTTTGCGTGCCAGAAGGTCTTCGACGCTGAGAAATTGCCGCTCTCTGACGACTGCGAGCACTCCCTGATGGGCGTCGGTGCGGGCGAGGCGGGTGAGCTGATCGCGAGGCTCGAGCGCGACGCGAATGCCTGCGGCGCGGCAGAGCTGGATGAGACGCTCGAGGCGTTCGTCGCGGCGCTCGCGGGCGACGCTTACGTGGTCAAGCTGGCGCGAACCGGAACGGATGGCCTCCTCGACCGGATGAAGACCGTACAGAACTTCCATGACCTAAGTCTATCGCGCAGCCGGGTTATGTTCTCGAATGGCACCCCACCCCCCCCGGGGTACTTTGGGTATAAGCCTTTTTGTTTTAGCTGTTTACGCGGATTTAGTTTTGTAAAATATTCATTTATAAAGAGTTACGGCCAAAATATTGTTTCTAAAAGAGTTAAGTCCAAGCCTGTGGACTGGGACTTCTGAGTTATTTCTCTACTCTTTTAGTGTAGCGAATTGGATCA
>NZ_DATKQC010000264.1:0-6006 GCF_035532915.1 Edaphobacter sp. | reverse complement strand
GAGTTGATCGTCGACACTGGAAGTGACGCTGAGTCAAAGTTGCTCGAAGCGTATCGCCGCGTCATCTCGACGCCCGGCCGCATCGATGGCATGAAGAAACTCGCCGATTCTCTTAAGACGCTGATCACGCTCGAGCGCGAGGCATACGGACTGGCCGAGGAAACTCCGCCGCCTGCCGCCCCCTCGGTCGTGGTCAACAACGCACCGCCGGCGACACTGGCAGAGATCAAGCAGGTTTTGACGGAGAACGCCGCGAACCCGAAGGTATGAGGCTATGGAATTCACCGACGCAGAGCGGCGCGCTTACCGTTCGCTGTCGATGGCCGACCTCTTCTGGTTCACGCGCTGGATGTTCGTCAATCGCCGCGGCTACACGTGGCAGCAGGCGCAGCATCATGCGACGGTCTGCGAAGCGCTGATGCGGGTGTTTCGCGGTGAGTGCAAGCGGCTCATCATCAACATACCGCCACGCTACTCCAAGACGGAGATCGTCAAGAACTTCGTCGGATGGTCGCTTGGGCACGCGCCGGATAGCGAGTTCATCTATACGTCGTACTCCTCGCGCCTTGCTGCAGCATCCTCATGGGACGTTCGTGGTCTGGTGCAGGAAGCCGAGTACAAGGCGATCTTCCCGTCTGTTGGCCTGCGCGAAGATAGCCAGGCTAAAGACGAGTGGCGAACGACTGCCGGCGGCATCATGTATGCGGTCGGCGCGGGCGGCACAATCACCGGCTATGGCGCCGGCAAGCATCGGCCCGGCTTCGGCGGCGCACTACTGATCGATGATCCGCACAAGGCGGATGAGGCGCGCTCCGACGTGATGCGCCAGAACGTGATCGACTGGTTCCAGAACACGTTTGAGTCCCGTAAGAACTCACCTGACACGCCGATCATTCTCGTCATGCAGCGGTTGCATGAGAGCGATCTGGCGGGCTGGCTACTGGCTGGCGGCAACGGCGAGAAGTGGGAACACGTTTGTCTCCCTGCGCTGCAGGATGACGGCACCGCGCTATGGCCTGAAAAGCACTCGGTCGAAGAGTTGCGCCGCATGGAGGCGGCATCGCCTTATACGTTCGCCGGGCAGTACCAGCAACGGCCGGCGCCGGCTGAGGGCGGGATATTCAAGCCAGACCAGATCAAGATCATTGATGCGCTGCCGTACATGCACATCACATGGGTGCGAGGCTGGGACTTGGCCAGCACAACAACCGGAGACTGGACTGCAGGCATCAAGGTGGGCCGTCTTCAGGATGGGCGATTTGTCATTGCAGACGTCGTTCGCGTTCGCGTTGGTCCGGACGAGAGAGATGCGGCGATTGTAAATACCGCCGCCTCCGATTCGGTCTCAACGAAGGTAAGCATTCCGCAGGACCCAGGTCAGGCGGGTAAAACCCAGGTTCTTTATTTGACCCGGGCACTCGCCGGTTATTCCGTCGTCACATCTCCTGAATCTGGAGATAAGGTAACGCGCGCCGAGCCAGTCGCAGCGCAAATCAATGTGGGTAACGTTCTGATGGTCAGAGGCGCATGGAATAACAAGTTCGTCGATGAATTGCGCACTTTCCCGAATGGCGTTCACGACGACCAGGTTGATGCGTTATCTCGCGCCTTCTCGCACCTGATAGGAGGCGGATTGGCCATCTGGGCCAGTCTCGGCAAATAGAAATGACCCAAAAACGAAGCGTCAAAGGCGTGGCCCAGCGCGCGAGCCGGGAAGAAAAGAAGATCGTCAAGTCGAACGACAGTTTTCAGAACTTCCAAGCCCGCCTGGGCATGGGCACCGACAACCTCATGTCGTCGAGCCAGTACGGCTTCAATCCGATCACGCGTACGCGCACCCTGCTCGAATGGGTGCATCGCGGATCGTGGCTCGGCGGCGTTGCGGTTGACGTCGTTGCGGATGATATGACGCGCGCCGGCGTAGACCTGAAAGGACAGTTGCATCCGGACCAGGTCGAGCAGATTCAGGAAAGCGCTAACGGTTTCGGTATCTGGAACGCGATCAACGATACGGTCAAGTGGTCTCGGTTGTATGGTGGCTGTCTGGCGTTCATGCTGATCGATGGGCAGGACCCGTCGACACCGCTGCGCCTGAACACGATCCGCAAAGGGCAATTCCGCGGGCTGCTGGTGCTGGACCGCTGGATGGTCGAGCCGAGCTTGCAGGATCTGGTGACGGAGATGGGCCCGGAATTGGGGCTGCCGAAGTTCTACACGATCACGGCCGATTCCCCCGCCCTTCCGCTGAAGAAGATCCACCACTCGCGCTGCCTGCGTCTCGAAGGCATCCGCCTGCCCTACTGGCAGCGCGTGATGGAGAACATGTGGGGCATCTCTGTGCTCGAGCGCCTGTACGATCGCATGATCGCGTTCGACAGCGCGACGACCGGCGCCGCACAGCTCGTCTACAAATCATATCTGCGCACGTTCAAGGTTGAAGACCTGCGCGAAATTGCGTCCGCTGGTGGACCTGCTTTGCAAGGTCTGACGCAGTACGTGAACATGATGTCCAAGTTCCAGTCGATCGAAGGCATCACGATGATCGACAGCAAGGACGAGTTTGTCACCGATACGCACAGTGCATTCACGGGTCTTGATCAGGTCATCCGCCAGCTTGGCGAGCAGCTTTCCGGGGCGCTGCAGATTCCTTTGGTGCGTCTGTTCGGCCAGTCTCCGGGTGGGATAGGTTCCGATGGTGAATCGGCCCTGCGCACCTATTACGACAACGTCAAGAATCAGCAGAAAGCTCGACTGGGTGTTCCAGTCACACGCATCTATCGTGCGATCGCAGCGTCAGAAGGCATCAAGTTACCCGATGGGTTTTCGGTCGACTTCCGCTCGTTGTGGCAACTCACAGATACCGAGAAAGCAGATATCGCCGTCAAGGTAACCGATGCGATCACGAAGGTGGACGGCGCCGGAATCATCACGCCCAAGATGGGACTCGAGGAGTTGCGAATCAGCAGTCATACCACCGGCATATTCGGCTCTATCACGGACGAGGATGTCGCCAAGGCCGCTGATGTGCCGAGCGCTCCTGATCCGGAGATGATGGGCGGCGCAGGTGGCGCGGGACGGATGGCCCCTGGCGAGCAGGAAGAAAATGAGAACGAGAACATCTGACCGCGGTATCGTCTCATTCATCAAGAAGAAGTCTGACGAGCGCTTCCTGAATGGCCGCAAGGCTGAGCGCGCCTATTCCCGGCAGTTGCGCGGCGTCGCGCGGCAGATCAATGCCATCGTTAAGGCGTTTGCACCTGACGGGAATGTCAATGACCTGAACTCGATGCAGTCGACGCTCACCCGGTACGCAGAGATCTTGCGGCCGTGGGCGCGCGCCGTCGGCTGGGGCATGGTCAGCGAAGTGTCCAGACGTGACGAGGCTGCGTGGTTCGCTCATGGCAATGAGATGGGCCGACTGCTGCGCGAGGAAATCCGCACCGCCCCGACGGGCGATATGCTGCGCGAGATTCTTGAGCGTCAAGTCACGCTGATTACGAGTCTGCCGATCGAGGCCGGACAGCGCGTCCACAAGCTCGCGACTGAAAGCCTGATCAACAGTTCGCGCGCTTCCGAGATTGCGAAAGAGATTTTAAAGTCTGGCGACGTCAGCGAATCGCGCGCCCTACTCATAGCGCGCACAGAAACTGCACGCTGTGCAGCATCACTCACTCAGGCGCGCGCGGTCCACGCTGGGTCCACTCACTACCGGTGGATGACGGCAGAAGACAGCGACGTGCGCCCCGGGCACAAAGCTATGAAGGGCAAGATTTTCCGTTGGGACACTCCTCCAGAAGTTGAAGAAAACGGCCGCTACATGAGGCACGGTCCCGGCGAAGTGTGGAATTGCCGGTGTTTTGCCTACCCACTGTTCGATGACGATATCTGATTCAGTTTCAACCCCGGCATCCGCCGGCCACCCTCCCCAGGAGATTTGCAAATGAAGTTTACCCGCATGGCCGTAATCGGCGCAGCGCTCATGGCGATGGCCGGCAGCGCCTTTGCTCAATCGTTCAACACCGCAACCGCTGTCTTCCCGATCACGCAGCGCACGTACGAGGCGACCATCGTCGGGCTCGTGCCTGCCGCGTCCGCTACCGATCTGCTGACCATCACTGGCGTTGCTGGCCATATCGTGCGCGTCACGCGCGCGGAATGCACGGGCACCGCTACTGCTGTAGGCGCCGCCAATCTGGTCGCGCTGGTTCGCAGCACGGCAAATACCGGTGGCACGTCGACTACCCCTGCGGCTATTCCTGCTGATCCGAGCGATGCAGCAGCTGGCGCAACAGTCAAGGCCTATACCGCCAATCCGACCGTCGGTACATCCGTCGGCCCGGTGCGCGCCGCAGTGCTGGTGCTCACGCCGACCTCGTCGACCACGATCGCAGAAGACCCGGTCAACTGGACCTTCGGCAACAACGCCGGTACTCGCGCGGGGATTGTGCTGCGCAGCGCAAGCCAGGTGTTTTCGCTCAACGGCAACGGCGCCTCATTCCCTGCTGGCACCGCGCTCAACTGCTCGATCGAATGGACCGAGCTGTAACCGCAACCGCTTCGCACTAAGCCCCGCTTCGGCGGGGTTTTTCATTTGAGGCTCTATGGCACTCGCTGCAATCAATCCGACAGGCCAGGCAGCGCTGACGGCTGGCACGGTTTCGTCCAACGTCGCCATTCCCACGACGGGCACGCCTACGCAAGTGCTGGTGCAGAACCTCGGCAGCCGGGCTGCGTTCGTATTGCTCGGGAGTTCGAATGCGGACGTAGTCACTGTCGCAGACGGCACACCCATCCTTCCTTGCCCCAATCCCGGCGTCGTGCTGACGCTCGGCGCCAACACATTCATCGCAGCCATCACTGCCGATGGTTCGACGCCTCTGCGCGTCACCGCAGGAACCTGATTCGCTATGGCAATCCGCTTTTATTCCGTCGAGCAGCTTGGGCCCAAGCAATCTCTGACGCCTGAAGGATATCTGCTCTGTCTTGACGTGCCAGCTTCTCGCACAGGCCAGATGATCTACGGTCCGGATGAAACCCCGGTCAAGGCGGATGGCGAAGAGTTCGTGCGCATCAATCGCACTGACGAGGAAGTGTTTCGACCTGATGCGATGGCTAGCCTGAATGGCAAGTCTGTCACCAACGACCATCCGGACGAAGACGTTAGCCCAGCCAACTGGAAGGAACTCGAAAAGGGTGTTGTGATGAATCCGCGCCGCGGCAAGGGCTCGGAGGACGACCTTCTTTTCGTGGATCTTCTGATCAAAGACCCGGACACGATCCAGGCCGTGCGCGATGGCAAGCGGGAAGTCTCCGCAGGCTACGACGCTGAGTATTTTCAAACCGGCCCCGGTCAGGGCGAACAACGGAACATCCTGTTTAACCATGTCGCGTTGGTCGAGAAAGGTCGCTGTGGCCCGCGATGCGCTATTGGCGACCACGCATCAATCCCCCAACCTGCGGAGAAACACCAAATGGCTACGCCCAGCAAATGGCTGAAAAAGATCCTCGACCGAGCGCACGATGCGAAGGATGAGGAAGAAATGAAGAAGATCGCCGACGAGGCGGCCGAGGAAGAATCCAAGGCCAAAAAAGAGGCTGAAGACAAGGCGCGCGACGAGGCCGAGAAGGAAGCCGAAGAAAAGGCCAAGGACAAGGCGCGCGATGCGGAAGAGCATGGCAAACGCCTGACGTCGCTCGAGGAAGGCCACAAGGAAATTCTCGGCAAGCTCGATGAACTCAGCGCCAAGGTCGGCGACAAGGCACGTGATTCCGAGGAAGAAGAGCGCAAGAAGAAGGAAGAGGAAGAGAAAAAGGCCAAGGACGAAGAAGCCGTCGAGGGCGAGCTGGCTGAAGAAGCTCCTGCCGGCACTGCTGATCGTGCCCGCAAGGCACGCGATAGTGCATTCCTCGAAGAATCATTTCAGGACACCGTCGCACTGGCTGAAATCATCGCGCCCGGTATCGCCATTCCGACGTTTGACCGCGCTGCCGCTCCGATCAAGTCGC
>NZ_DATKQC010000263.1:0-19179 GCF_035532915.1 Edaphobacter sp. | reverse complement strand
ATCTTGTGCAGGGCGTTCTGGATGGTTTGGCCCTGGGGGTCCAGGACCGATGTTTTCAGCGTGACATAGACATGCGCCTTCATGATCCTTGATTATAGAGTTTCCGGCAGCGTGCCGGCCGTTGCCCCGTGCCGGTTCGCTTCTTTGCGCCGGAATCCGCCGCCCCACCATCGAAGGAGAGCTAGATCAGGATGATTAATTATCTGGAACTGCCCGTCGGCGAGCGCGCCCCCGAGATTTTTCGCGCGGTCGTCGAAATTCCCAAAGACGGAACCCAGAAATTTGAATACGACAAGCAGTTGCACGTCTTCAAGCTGGACCGTAACCTGTACTCCCCGGTGCACTACCCGGGAGACTACGGATTCATTCCGTCTACGCTGAGCGACGACGGCGATCCGCTGGACGTGCTGGTGCTGGTGCCCGATCCGAGCTTCCCCGGATGCGTGCAGGAAGTCCGTCCCATCGGCCTGCTGGAGATGCTGGACCAGGGCATTCTGGATGAGAAGGTGCTGGCGGTGGGCAAGAATAATCCGCGCTTCGCCAATATCTGGAACTACACCGACATCTATCCCCACCTGCTCAAGGAGATCACGCATTTTTTCGCGATCTATAAGGATCTGGAGGGTAAGCGGGTGGAGATCAAGGGCTGGCATGACGCCGCCTATGCCCGCGATCGGGTGGCGCGCGCCATCAAGCTCTTTGAAGAGGGCAAGGCGAAGCAGGCGGAAGCGAAAAAGCAGGTAGCTGTGTCCGCCAAGGGCTGACTCCACGGTGAGCACGGCAGCGCATGAATCGACGCCTCCTGCCGTGCTGCGCGGATGCAAGTCCTAATCCGAAGCGGGCATCGAGGCCATGCGGCGCCGCGCCAAAGGAACGGCCGTGAGCCAATAGAGCACCGGCCCCAGCAAGCCCACCGCAACCGAGAAAAGCAGAGCGGAGGTCGAGCCGGTCAGTTTTTCGTCTCGCGCGGCGTAGAGCGCGTAGCCGATGAGCACCGCCGGACCCACTCCCAACAAGCAGGCCACGGTCGTGCTGCCGGCCTTGAAAGGCCGCTCCAGGTTGGGTTCGCGAATGCGCAGAACGGCCAGCGCCACAAACTCCAGCAGCAGGCTCGATCCGTAAAGGATCAGGTCGATGGAGATGAGCCGCTCGAAGGGCAGATTGAGCGCCAAGGCCCAGGCCAGCCCGCACACAAGTACACTCACCCAGGGCACACCGCGGCTGTTGCGCCGAGCCAGAACTCGCGGCATCATGCCGTCCTCGGCCATGGCCATGGGCAGACGCGAGTAACTCATCACCAGCGCGTTGAAAATGCCAATGCCGGCAATTGCGCCGCCGGCTACTACGGCCAGCCCCAGTGCCGGCCCGCCAAGCGCCCGCGCCGCGGTTGTCCAGTCGCCGGTTGAGAAGCTGTCAGGAGAGAGTCCGGCTACCGCCATGGCCGCCAGCGGCAGAATGTAGGTGACGGCTACCAAAATGATGGACGCGATCATGGCGCGCGGATAGTTGCGCTGGGGATTCTCCACCTCCTGTGCCACGGTGGAGGCGTTGTCCCAGCCCATGTAGTTCCACATGGCCACCAGGATTGCGGTCGAGAAGGCGGATGCCGAGGCGGACCCCGAGACGGACCCCGACACGGGACTGCCCCAATGGATGGCGGGATGGAGCGCATACGCCCGCCACAGCCCCAAGACCATGAAGATCGCGAACGGCGCCAGCAGCAGCGCGAACAACCACATTGAATCCTCGCCGACCTCTGGCGCTCCGAGCAGGTTCCACAGGCAACAAAGCACAACGACGGCAAGGGACCATCCATAGCCCTTCCATCCCGCCGTGAGCGCCGGACTGAACTTCCCCAAGTAGAGGACGAAGATGGCCGGATAGATGGCCATGTCGAAGATGCTTGCGGAAAGCGAGAGCCAGCCCTCCTGGTAGCCCCAGAACGGGCCCATCGCTCGCCGCACCCAGACGTAGAACCCGCCTTCTGCGGGAAGTGCGCTGGCCAGCTCGCCGATCATGAGCGCGGTGGGCAGACTCCAAAGAAACGGCAGCGTCACCAGGATGAGGATGGCCATGGCAAACCCGGCGCCGCCCAGAATGTCCTCGATCCCGTAAGGGCCTCCCGACACCATGAAGTAGGTGGCGGCAATCAGCGGCAGAATGAGCATCTTCCGTTTGGCCGTCTTGAAGGCAAAACGCATCATCGTGAGTCTAAAGATACCTTTGCCAGGCGGGAACGGGAAACCTCTCTTAAGACGCGGCCGCGGACTGCCTGCCCAATGCCGGGAGATCGCAGACGCATGTTTGCGGCATTTCGCTCCGTGCGCACCGCGGGGGAACTTCCGGTATAATCCCCACTGAGACCCGGAGAGATGGCCGAGTGGCTGAAGGCGGCGGTTTGCTAAACCGTTGTAGGGTCAAAAGCTCTACCGGGGGTTCGAATCCCCCTCTCTCCGCCAGAAACTGAAAGAAATCCTTAAAAATCAACAACATATATATAAATCAACGAGTTGACGTTGTCGGCGTTCCCGACAAATCTGTGCAAATTGTGCATATTTTGTACTGCTTCCAGCCTCTGAACCCCAAAAACCCGACAATCCGACAACGGAAATCTGAACTTTGCCGCGATGAACGTGTTGAGGCTTTAGTAGCTGGGCGCCATGGTTGGCGCTGCCCTTCGGTGCTCCATGACTCAAATGCTCGGAACTGAGCCCGATCCAATGCCCCTCACGAATTCGCTAATCGCTTTTGGCGGTTCGTCTCAATTTCATTGAGCATCTTTCGTGCATTTGCTAGCTGCTCTTCCGTCAACTCGCGGCTTTCAAGGAGATCAACTCCCTTCTGGATTTCGCGCACGAGCATACCTGAAGCGAACGCGGGCCAAGAACTTCGCTACTGGCTGTGCGGGCCGAACATTTTCACGACCTCCAATTATTCGGCCGCGAGCGTAAACATCTTATTTCAAGCAGCTTATGGAGGCGAGCTGCACAGCTGCGCAGCCGAAGGGGAAAATCGGTGGACTGGGGCAAGTGCAGTCCGGGGTGCAAATTTGCACTCCAAACCCGCAGCCGCCCATGTGACCGATGGGGCAGATGAGGGCACTCAGTGTGTAATGGACCCGAAACCCGAGAACCGGATGGCGGCCATCCTGATCAGAAACCAAATCGCCTCAGCTTGGTGTTTCACAACGGACTTTGGGCCGACAACAACCCAAGGGGGGTTGAGATCCAGAAGGCCCCCTCCTAACTGATTGATTGCGGTGACCCGCCGCGAGATCCCCCTTTTTCGCAGCCATTGCTCAGTGGGTCTTGCGTTCGTGGTCCCATCGCACGTGATCGCGTAGAGACCTTCGCGGTGGAACCCGAATGCTTCATAAATATCCAGACAGAATTTCATGAGGTCTGGCGGAGGCGCCCCTGCGAACACAACCTGAGCGGTCTTCGGCAAAATATTCGAAACCATATGAGCGAGTGAAATAGCCGCAGTGTTGGAACTCTTACGCACATGGGACTCAATTCCCGCGGCCCATGCTTTGAAGCTTTCCGAATCGAAACTGATCTTCGGCGGTCGGGGTACGATGGGAGCTTCTGCAATATCTTCACCCGAAGCCGGCATCGACTGAGCCTTATCTGAACTGTTTTGAAATCCGCGATTGCGTAAGACGGAGTCTGCATTGGAGAGGATCGCGTGTATGGCATGTTGGTCCAATTTCATGACCGCTGCCAGGCGCTCCGCCGGCAGGCCCAACTCAGATGACATCCAGAGGATGTCATAGGTGTCCTTTGCCCAAGATGGAACAACTGCCGGCAACGGAGCCGATTTACCGTGAGCTCTGATCGTGAGCCCGAGCCGTTCGGAAAAGACCCTTATGGCAAACTCCTTCCCAGGCTGAAGGAGGGTTACGCGGCTCAAACGTGAGTCGGTCGCCGAAGCGTCGACTTTCGAGCATTCGCATTTTTCTTCGGAACCGGGAAGCCATTCGAAGGCAGTCGACCGGGGAAGACCGCTGGCGCGACGGAGTTCATGCGGACTGGCGAGGGCACCGAATTTAGTACGGGACTCCAGAAACAGTGCAAGTAAGGTGTCCAAACAGTGGGTGTAGTAGCGGAGGGTCACGTTGTCGGGATTCGAGTGGCCCAGCGTGGTCGCAACGGCCCAGGCATGATCGTTCATTGAAAGGCCATTGTGTAATAAAAGAGATCGAAACTCTCCGGAGGCTTTCAACCAGCTCGTGGTTTTCTCGAGGTGAGGAAACAGATCTGGCACTTGATCCAGATCTGAAAGCATGAGACGCATGAACATCCAGTGTGCTGCGCTGTGCCTGAGAGTATTCAGATGGCATTCGCGAGTCCCGGTCGCGGCCCTAAGAGCTTCATGAATGATGGGAACGATGACATCGTCGCTAATCCCGCATGAGAGATCGGTGCCAAGTTGCTTAGCTTGTAGGAACAGTTCATTCACCGGATTAAGAAGCTCTGCAAATGGATGAGCCAGGATACCCAGCAAAACCCGCCGGTAGGCGTTTTCGGTTTTCAGATCGCGGTTGTCATTGCCACGGACCGTGACTTCAGAGAAAGGACCTGGCAGAATGTCATCTGGCATCAAGCCGAAACCTTCTGCGCGACGGAAGCTCCCGAGGAAATCGAGCACTATCTGTCCCCTTGCGACTATTCGATAGAGCTTGTTCCACTTTCGTGTTCGGGAAGCCTCGATGTATTCAAGGGCCTTGAATATCTCGTCGATTGAGAGCACATGGGCGTCCGCATTGTCTGGCCCAGAAGTGACTGGGAGTACGTCATCGAAGTCGATGTTTGGCGCTTCATATTTGTCGTGAAGATGGTTGTGGAACTGACGTAGCGCCCACGCAACTGTCCGTCGCAGACCTTGTGGGGAGATCGAGTTTTCTCCCGCCACGCTTAGGGCTATCCTGTAGCGCTCCTCGAGCACTCGTTTGGGATACCGAGCAGGATCGGCATCCCCCTGCTGCAGGGCGAAGCGGCGGGCGATGGTCATGATGCAACACTTTGTGCCCGAGAATGACCATGTGTATCCGGAATAAGCCGGGCCGGTAAGTAGCATCTTCGCCAGTGAACATAGTTGCCTGCCGCTCGGAGTAGTGTTCCTCGATCGCTCGATGGAACCGATTGCTTGAAGCATCTTCCCGGAATCGGTCTTTGAAAATGCCGCTCGGAGACGCGACATCCAGTTGAGTCTATGCCCGGTCGTGCCTTTCTCAGCCGAGTAAGGAGCATAGGCTTCGCTCAGGTCTGGGAGCTCGTCGCTCTCTTTAACCGCTGGTCTTGACAGGCGAAGGGGTGTGTAGACCGTGGGTTCATTGTTGACTCGGGCCGCCGATCCCGGTAGGAGAGAGGGACCAAAAACTCTCCCTGAAGCATAGTCAACAAGCGCGCTGGGGAGATCACTTCTCAGATACTGAGCAACGGTGCCCACGAAATCGCCAAGAGACCGCGGTTGGAGGTCCGAACCGACCCCTTGAAGTCTGAATTCCGCCACAATGCCGTCGAAGATTACCTGAGCAAGCCTGCGATCCCTCGTGCTGGCGGTCGCTTCTGATCGTGAACAGCACGTCAGAGCCGCTTCGACCAGAATCGGCGACACTCGGGAGATCAGGAGAAGAAGTTGGCTATTGGGGTACCAACGTACAACCTCTTCGGCTTCTCCATGGGTCATTACCCCCAGATCTGCGTAGCCTCGCGAGAGTGTGCATCCAAAATGCTTTTGCGGATCCGCCAGTGCACGCGCAAAAGCGACGACTCGTTTGACGCTGAGCAGACCACAACGGAGTGCCGATGAGGCGATGACCATTTCCCATCGAACAGGGCTTGAACCATTTGGGTGCGCGCCGAATTTGCTGTTTTGCGCGAGCCATCGGCCTTCGGCCTGGGCCCAGGCGGTTACTCGCAGTTGTACTTTAGGCAGATTTTTCGGGAGGAGATTGGGATCTTTTGTCAGCCGGTCCAACCTGGTCGGAGAAGGAATGCTCTTCTGATAAACCTTGTTGAGAACTGAGATTACGCCCGTCAGCACCCGGAGAACTGGGATGACATCCTTTTTATCGAGATTGGCAACGAGATGGGCTTCGATAGCGGCCACATCGGATTTATTGAACCGACCCCGACTCTCTTCGGTGACATCGGCAAGAAATGGGCCCAACTGATTAGGGCATGTGCGCAGTATCGCCCGCAATCGAGAAGCAATGACCTGCCGCTGTGGAGAAAGGCCAAACGCCCTCCCATCCCAAAGCGGTTTCTGGCAGTCGGCAGAAGATTTGGCGAGTTGGTTGGCCATTGTTCAGAGTCTCACCCGGATCGGGCGGAAGCCAAGGTAGCTGACGATCGGCTCTACGTACTGCAGGATTGTGTGCCCGACTACGGTGGGCGAAGCGGTGGCGCCGCGGCCTACCAGTCGGTTGCCCGTCAGGAAATGGCCAGCCCATTCCGCCACGTACGGACAGCCTGAGTCGAGTAACGCGTTGAACATCCACCTACGGTGGATGTTGGTCGGGAAGCCAGGTAGCACCTTGTGGAGTATTGGCTCGCAAATCTCCTCGCTTGCAGGTTTTGGCGCTCCAGACTCATTGAGAAACCAGCACGGATAGCTCGTACAGCTTGCCAGCCGGGTGGTGTCGACATACGCTTCATTGAGCTTCAATTGCTCGAGGAGGTCGCCAGCGATCCACACCAGCCTTGCTTTGTCGGCGCCCTTATCCTGCAGGCGTCCCGACAAATTTGATTGATTGATTTCGCTAACGCGCAGGATTGGTCTTTCAGTTGGTCTTGCGCCAGTGACAAATCCGAAAAACCACACTACGTAGTATGTGTATAGGTTGTGGGCCTCAATCCAATTTGTCGAAGGTGATTTCTCCCAGGCATCTTCAACCTTTGCAATCAAATCCTGCACGGCGTGGCGCATGGCTTCATCATGTGGGCACGCGTTGACCCCCACGTACTTCGCCTCCGCTGACGTTGGAATAAAGGGCGTTTGCGGGCTGGTCCGTCGCTGCAGCTGAAGGAGGGATGACAGTCCATTCGGTTTCGATTCGCTCCCGAAGTCTGCTGATTTTGCCAGACAGATTGCGGTGCGGACGTAGCGTACTGTGCCAACGTAGATTTCATGCAGGAATGCCATCCGTCGAACGGCATAGAACATCTGAACGCGCGCCTTCTTATGGAGGGTGCCGGTGATTATGGTGGCGGCGCTTATATCCTTGTGCGACCAATTCATGATCTCGCCGAACAGTGCGGAGGACAAAGAGAGCGAAGACAATCGGCCTGCCGCCAACCGTTCCAAAACACGAGGTATCTCTTTGTAGTAGTGCTCTATCGGCTGCCGGAAGACTTCGATTGCGTTCGTTCGAGATGAAACGGCTGAGGCTCCATCGAGTGCAATAAGGTAATCCCAAAGCAACGGGCCGAGCGTTGCTTCGTCTGGCAGTGTCACAAATTCCGTACGATCACGATCATATGGCCGTAATCGTTCGCGCCGCGGCGCGTCCGGTGGATACTCGACATGGATTCGGATTTGAGCGCTGTATCCTGCCGTTCCTGGCGAAATCAAGATGGCGAGGTCGATTCGATCGCGGCAAGATTCGCTCAAATAGGCACGCAATGCATGCGTGCGCTCGATGTTGCTGTTCGACCAAAGCATCACGAGCAAAAATAGAAATAGCTCGAGCTCCGACTTGAGTGCCTCCCGAGCCGGATCGTCATCGTTCGCATGCTTGAGACAGCCGGCCGTGGTCTTCAGCTCGTCGAGGATCGCTTCGGCGCGCCCCCGGCCATCAACATCGACAATTGCTAGGATCGATGGACTGAGACGATCAGTCCCAAACGGGAAGAACTTACTGTCGCGAATTGCCTGATTGCTGCCCACGCCCGCTGCGCTGCCTGCTCCCTTGCGCGGCTTGCCGGCGCTCTTGGGCTTGCGGGTTGCCCGCCCTCTTTTGGCGGCCTCGCTCGATTGGGGATTGCCACCGGATTCATTGTTCGCTGAAGAGAATTCATCTTCGTCACTTTCCGGCTCGTCTTCGCCTGGACAAATATCATGCCGGTAGGCGGCCTCGGCTTTGGCTTCGTGTTCAGTGGAGGCGTTTGATGAACCTGTCCCCGGAGCTGGATTTTTGCCATGACCCTGGCGGCGTTCTTTAAACCCATGTGCTTGAGCCAGATATCTGAGGACGTATTCTTGCAACTCTTGAAGGCGTGCTTTTGATTTACCCTTATCGATTAACTCGCCTTCAAAAATGAGGCCGCCATACTTGGCAAATTGTGATGGTCGGTCGTCAAGGGGATATTCAGGAACGACGGCTTTTGCCCACTTTTCACCGGCGAAGTATTCGCGCAGCGCCATGCAGCAATTCTTCGGCGATATTGTTAGGGCGCGCCATTGCTCGTCCCATGAGTAGGCTTCATAAGCTTGGAGCGATGTATCGCCTTTTACCAGTTTGCGACCTGGAAGTATGGTCTTGGCCGGAGTCGTCAGAACCTTGTGATGAGCCACGAACACATGTGCCATCAGAAGGTAGCAACTATCGGCGTACGCTGACTTCTCGTCAGGTAGAGCGAGAATCGCGGAATAGAGCGCGTGGAGCTGCCTGTGGCCCCCCTGACCGCTTTTCCCGAAATGTCTAGCATCCGAAGGGGTCTTTGGAAATACGAGTGTCTGAGCTATCGATCCGAGTTTCGTGGAAATTGAAGGCCAGGTCTCCATATTTAAATCCAGAAGCACACCTGGCCATTGATCTCCTGCCACCGTGAGAACGCGAGCAAACTTTGCAAGAACCTCTGGTAGATCATCACGGGTGGGCGGCGCAAGGAGAGCCCAGAGAATACGCCGCACTTGCTCGGGATCTAGATCTCGCTTCGCGGCGTTCAGCAATGGGTCCTCAGGAGAATTACTCGTCATGGTCTGCGCCGGCTTTCGATTTGGCGCGGCGGTATCTCAGCCAGCGAAGTTTTCTGCCCATGATTCTTGCCCATTGGTCTACCCCGAGCCGTTCGAACAAATTGACGCTCCTTGCAATGACGTCAAGAAACGACTTTGCCAGAGCATTAAGTTCCTGTCTCGACATCTGGTGCCGGAGCGGTACGCCCACTCGCTCGACGATCAAAGATTCCTTTAGCTCCTCTAGAGACATATCGGCACAAATGCACGCGGGATACATGCGTGGATAAGGCAAAATCTCCCGTGCCTCGCGCACGAGATCCCAACCGAGGATGCAATGCCACACGTTGTCCTGACGAATCACATGAATCGGCGAGATCATGGCTAATCTAGCGATTCCAGTTGCTGTCAGAAACCCGGTCGAGGGGCGGTGAACCTTAACAATCCCTGCAGCACGCAGAGCCGCTTCGATGGCGGGCGCGGGCAGGACCTTATCTAGATCTACGAGTTCCCATTTTGGGAGTGGTTTGCGCCCGTCATGTTTCTGGCGGCGGCTAGGGCCTTCAGGGGCTGGCTCGACATCGTGCTCATCGCCTCGGGTGAACTCGGATTCAACGAGTTCGTCTTCAAACTCGGGCGAACCGCGATCGTCGCGGGCTTCTCGCCCCAGCTCATCCGGCTCTTTTTCCTGCTGAGGGGTGCCGACAAAGCTCCTGATCTGGTCCGGATTGTGGTCCGCGCACATTTACTCCCATTAGCCGACGGTGCCACATGCCGCGGGAATGGCAATTGGAGCGCAAAGGACCAGATCTATATAACAAATTGCACATCAATAACTTGCCGAAATGTTCGGTAGAATTGCTTGGACATGTTGGAGTAGCTGAATTTTGCGGACTCACCGATATCATCACTTCAGCTTTGGCACTTTCTTCGACGTTGTGATTCGGTGCCGCACTATCCACAATCTCTCACTCACTGAATCCGCCGTCCGACTTTGGTGCTAGCGAGTCATCACTGGGTGGTGCCCCGGCTCTTCTCGAGTCTGCGTTTAGCAATGGAGAAATGCTTTGTAAACAGTGCGCGAAAATCGGTCGGACCATTTCTAGCCTCTTCCGCTCTGATGAAATCAAGCAGATTGCCTGCGAACTGGGTCTTTCTGACCTGAGCTCTGAAACTCTTGGGAAGCACCGCGCGTACATAAGGTTTGTCGACGATGATAAGCCGAGCCACATTTTGGTAATCGACTTCCTGGCGATGGTTCTCAAGCCACAAGATATGCATTGTTATTTCTCGTACAAAAGGCCCACCATCGCCAACTTTCCTTTTCGGATCCTTACGGGGATTTGGCGGTGGAATTGCGATGGGATCAGGCGTCACTGGCTGCACCTTTTCGCCTGTGCTCAAACACGGCCAAAACTCAAAATGTTCGGTATAGCCGAAAACCGCAGATATCGCCGTTGCTATTTCCTCCGCTCGTGCGTCAATCGATTCGCGAATTTGTAGGATTTCCGCTCTGGCCATTTCGACCGTCGTTTCGGGTAGGTAGAGCAGGGCTTTCTTGTACTCAATCCTTTCCGCGGCTTCGTTAAACCATTCGCGCAATCTCCTTTTCCGCTCCTCTTCCGGGAAAAACTCAAAGTCCTGCTCAATCGTAATTTGGACTTCAAGCTGGGTCATTAACTGAAGTTTGCCTGCGTACCATTCCAACGCCGCAGGACGATCATCCTTCCTTGCCGGATCTGCATCCCGTTCGCGAATCTCGCCCATCCACGTTCTCAAGCGATCGAATCGCTCGATCAGCTCCCAGTCGAATGGTCCGTCCTCAGCCAAGCGTTTTAGTTCTTCCTTGGGCATCAGCGTCCTGCCTCTCGTTTGCATTTTCCGGTCCGGTCTGTCATCGGAGGCTATTAAGCCCTTCACGGCGGATCCGAGCGTTCGAATGAGTCCCCAGCGCTAAATGTACCGCTTTCCCGCCAGTCGGCCAGCGGTGGCTCTCTGTCGCTTTACGCCAGCTCGATCGCTCCAATGACTCTATCGGGATCCATTAGACATTTCTTTAAACCTAACAAAATGATGGGATTCAAGCCGGCGCTCAAATCAACTCCATCGCAGCTTCACTGGCATTGAAGCTTTTGATCTGATTGCGCATATGGACGCACGTATCCAGTCTGGTCAAGCAGCATGGGAGGGCAATCGACCTGCAGACGAAGGTGCTCTGACCAAAATACATGGGCGCTACGCGGTATCGGCTAGTCCAAGCGCCGTAAGCCCATACGCCCGGTGTGTCGTTGATGGAGGTCGCCATGTCAGCCTCCACTAGACCGCCGGGGATGTCGTTGGCAGATTGGATCGATTCGATGGACCATGCCCTGAAGGTCACCGACCTGGCGAAGTGGCTAGATTGTTCTTCGACCAATCTCTATAACCGTGCCCGCCAAGGCCGAATGGGAACCGGCGTCGTGATTCGATTTGGAGGCACAATCCGGCTGGACCCGCACGGCACGGCCGAGTGGCTTCGCCGCAGCGGACTTGGTAAATAGCTCGTGACGATTTGTTTGGCGCGATGCGGGGCCAGACTGACGATTCTTGGATATCAATGGCTAGGCATTGAGGCTGCCTGGCAGTCAGCAATTCGAAATCGGAAGCTTCTACCGCCTCAAAGGAGAGCAACGTGTCGACAGTCTTGAATCTGCATACATCGCCGAACAAATACTCCAAGGCAACTGTCAGTCTTTCCGCGAAGAACTTCGAGCGGCTTACGATCGTTGAGCGCGTGCTACAAACGATCAAGCCGGGCGGTCGCGTTGCCGCTTGTATCGGTGCGCTGACCGGGGGATGTATCCCTGCCCTAGCCTTCTGCGTCGTGCATCTCGTATTGCCCTTTTATCGCGAGCTCGGCCCAACAATGTGGGGTAAGGTGGTCGGAGTCACCATGTGGGCCGTGGTCGGTGGCTGCCTAGCCTGCAGTGCGCCGAAAGTCTACAAGTGGTTTTTAGCGGCTTATGGGAGCAGGTTTGAGGCTGCCGGTGCGGTTACCTGCCTTGAGGCCGTGATGACCTTCTCCCCTGTTGTCTCCCTCTCCGCAGCCGCGTTGGCCGTGCTTGTGTTTATCAACGCGATCTACTGCGCCTGCAAGTTGCAGGTTCGCAGCTAGTTCGTGTGGCGACGCAGGATCTGCCTATGTCCAGACACAAGATCCGGCCTCGCACGATCGTGAAGATGAGTTCTATGGGCGGGAATGCGATATTGCGATCCCACGCTGGCCGAACAATCATTCTTTGTACGAGCCAATCCGGTCGTGATGTCTTTCTGGAGCGCTGCCATGCTCCTAACAGGATAGGAATCGTCGGCGGCGTACACTGGCATCCATCGCACACGCTCACCACCGCGATGGCGCTCGCTGCCGTTGCGTTCACCATGATGTACGAGCTTGTGTGCTGCTTTGTGCGGTGCTCGGTGTCGGCATGGCAGTTTGGCCGGCGAATGGGCGAGCTAAAAGGCGGGCGCTGACGTACACGCCAAGTCTGGGCAGCATCGGCAGGTTGGGGGGGAATGGCGCCGTTGCTGGCTCAACTGTCCCAAAGCAGGACAGAGATAGGCAACGATAAGGGGCATTATCGTGGGGAGATCGCTGCCGGCGGTTTGTCCAAGTCCCTCCAGCTCGCGCCTTGGCCCATCGGCCACTTCAGGCAAAACTTCAGAGTACTTCCGTCAGCGTCGATCAGCCCTGGAGCGTGACTCCTATCACGTTGCTCGAACCAGCACTGACTGGAACATATAACCACGAGGATAAAAACTGAATGGGCCACGAAATCGCAACCAATACCTATGAAGATCTGATGTTCGGTCACTTCAACACTCCCGCGGCGCTCGATAATCTGGTGGCTTTGCTCGACTGGGATGAGATGTATTCCGCAGTCGAGCTCCCCGCGGCGGCGCTACTTGTGCCTCAGGAGCCGGCGGAAAATGGTGGCGACATGTTTGACCATGGCCTTTACGCCATATTTAGCGCCGAGCGCAACGCAAACGGCTGGAAGGTGAGAGGAATCTTTTATTGCGCCTGTGCGGACGGATTCGAAGGACAGCTCTCGCCGGATTGCACCGTATTGACCTGCGACGAGTCAGAGCCGAGGTATGTTCGATTGTTCGGCGGACACCGGGAGGAATTCGTTGCGGCCCACGGTCTTCCGACCCAGGACAATCTGAACGGCCGGTTCAGTGGAAACTACGGGCCCTACGCGTCGACAGACATGGTCAGAGAGGCCAGGCGTGCGATTCGGCAAATCGTCGCCGGGAAGAGTTTGCGCGATGCCCTGATCGGAGAGGCCGAAGATGAGCTTACCTATCACGATCTTGTACGACAATCCGGCACCCTTAAGCATCTTCGCGGATGGTACCGCGCATTTCGTCGGAATCAGGCCCTGGATCAACAACGGCTCGCCCATGGGAAGGCGACAAAGGAACTGAGCTCCGTACCGGCAATCCGCAAAGCAATGGCCCTGGCGAATGGGGAACTCGATATCGAAATGGCGCGCATAAAGCAATCGGAGCGACCGCTGTAAGGATTGCGAGCCAAATCTCCGCTTGAGACCCATCGCGGTGCCAACGCACTTGCGCGACAGCTTGTAATCCTCAAACCTAGTCACATGGCAAATCTTGAGCTGCACTCTCGTTCCTTTTCCGGTCCGATGCATTCATTTCGTGCTGCATTTGACAACGGCGGTTACCGGTCGCCTCATGGTCGACCGCAATTGGTCGATATTCCTGGTTGTTGTCAAAGCGAGTGGTATATATCAACGGCAGTTCTAGGTCCTCATGACCTCTTCCAAGGTGCGGGTACACAGGCCTTGGCCGCAGATGCATGCCAGGAGAGCGGAAATGGAGTGCTCTATTTGTAAAGAGCGTGCTAGAGGTGCCCAAGAGTTCGCCCGCGTGGGCGCGTGGGTGTTCGATGTCACCAAAGCAAAGCAAATTGCCGCGATGAAGAAAATCCGTCAAATCTCCGTTGAAGAGGTAAGGTCAACGGCACTACCCCCGCCACCTCGAGAGGGATACACGAGCCTTGGTGGATTCGCTGTCGACGAAGAACATCTTTCCCACATTCCGGATCCGACGGAGCCTGTGATCATTGGTATCTTTCCTACTCCTCCGAGATTAAAAAAGAACGATCTACATTTCGTTCTTGATGGTCATCATCATATGGTCCGTGCGGCACACGAAGGCCGCGGCGTTTCAGCATGCTTTTTGACAATGAATGAGACACGTCGGTGCATGATGCCGAATTCACTTTCCCAGCTTCGTCGTCTGCGGGAACAGTTCGACGGATCAATGGAGTGAATCAGGATTGCGAACTTTGCGTCAATTCCTGGCTCTAAGAACGGGCGATCATTCGGGCTCAGTGGGACGAATCCGGCGGCACACCACTCGCATACCGGCTACAGCGAGACCCAGCGAAAAAAGCAGTCAGAACGAACGTGTCCGGCTGATGCCGGATCAGTGAACCGCGCCGATTCCTGGTGCATGAGCCGTACAGCAACTTGAAAACAAGCTGATGGTTCGGGTGGAAGCCGCGCGTGGGGTTTTCTGCGAGGCATGCAATGCCCTCGAGTGTCTAGATGACGCGCCGCTGCCAGGTTATGTTGCCAACAGACTGAAGGCATCATGACCGAATGCGATGATTCAGATATGCCCAAAAAGCATGATCCCGGCGGCAAGGTTCGTCTCGCTCTGGCAATGGGCATGAAGAGCGGGGCGGTGTTTGGCGGTCCAGGCGAATGCTACCGGTACCGGCTATGGCGTATTTGGGACGAATCGAGGCCTAGTGCCATGTTCGTGATGATGAACCCGAGCACGGCAGACCCGTATGTCGACGACCCGAGTGTGGCGAAGTGTGGCAGGTTCGCCCGCGCATGGGGATATGGCGGGATTTATGTCGGGAACACCTTCGCCTATCGTGCGACCGACAAGAAGCGCCTACGCCTCGTTGCGGACCCTGTCGGCCCGGAGAACGACAAGCACCTCATCGCCATGGCGAAACCGGCTGGCATCGTGATTTTTGCCTATGGGAAGCCGGGACACCGGACTTTGGCACCGCGGGGATTAGCAGTCGCTGAAATGCTCATGGAAAGAGTCGGAATCCAGCCGCACGTGCTCAAGCTTTCTAAGGATGGAACCCCGTCCCACCCTCTGTATCTCCTCGAATCGCTCAAGCCAGTCGTATGGAAGCTGTAGCACCCTCCTCTCCTCCGCTGTTGTCCCCTCGTGCCTAGCAGGCGCTCCGCTATCCCGGCACGCCAGATTCCGCCCATTCTCGTTGCGCTGCGAATGTGGCCCCGGAGAGCGCCGGCCGCCGCCATATCTGAAGCTCGCGCTGAGGAATCGGCTGCTACTTCGACGATCCAGTTCACGAGGTCTTGGGAATATCATCGCGCGATTGGCAGAGCTTTTACCATTTCACTGTGGGTGGGCCAGTCGAGGACAGTCGTCTCACCACGTTGCCTCCCTACAATTCATGAGAAACCACGATGAGTCCCCGACCGTAGATTTCCAAGTAAACGCAGTGCGACCTGAGCCAACCGAACCACATCCAATGAAGATGACTTCCCCAGAAGCCACTGCGGTTTTTCCGGATTCCAGCGCTGCCCCTGAGGTCTACTTCGGCTTCGATAATACCTACGCGCGTCTTGAGCCGCGCTACTACGCCCGCCTCAGCCCCACGCCGGTTCGAGCCCCGCAGCTCATCCAACTCAACGTCGAACTCGCCCGCAGTCTTGGCCTCGATCCTGTTGCACTCGCCGGCCCCTCGGGCGTCGAGATCCTGGCAGGCAACCGGGTGGCCGAAGGCTCGGAGCCACTCGCGCAGGCCTATGCCGGCCACCAATTCGGCTCGTTCGTTCCGCAGCTGGGCGACGGTCGCGCCATCCTGCTCGGCGAAGTCGTTGCTCCCGGCGGTCAGCGTCACGACATTCAGCTCAAAGGCTCCGGCCCCACGCCTTTTTCGCGCAATGGCGATGGTCGCGCAGGCATCGGTCCCGTCTTGCGCGAATACCTGGTCAGCGAGGCCATGGCTGCTCTGGGCGTGCCCACAACCAGCCGCGCATCGCGCTCTGGAACCTCACCCGCCTCGCCGAAGCGCTGTTGCCACTGCTTCAGGAAGAAGAAGGCGGCGAAGAGGCTGCCCTATCCTCAGCGACAGAGGCTCTGACCGCCTTCGCTCCGCAATTTGAGGCGGCGCATTGGACCGGCCTCCGCCGGAAGCTTGGCTTCTTCACCGATGCCGAAGGTGATAAAGCCCTCGCCGAGGATCTTCTCCAGCGCATGGCCGTCAATCGCGCCGACTTCACGCTCACTTTCCGCCGCCTCTGCCAGGCTGCCGCGGGGCCGGAGCACGATCGCCCGGTTCGCGCGCTTTTCGCTATGCCTTCGAGTTACGATGAATGGGCTGCCGGCTGGCGCCGTCGCCTGCAGCAGGAATCAGCCTCGGCAGAGGACCGCGCCTCGCTCATGCGCCAAGCCAATCCAGTCTTCATCCCGCGCAACCACCTGGTTGAAGCTGCGCTCAAGGCCGCGGTTGAGCGGCAGGACTTTAAGCCCTTTGCGGAATTGCTCGACGTTGTCACCCATCCGTTCGAAGACAAGCCTGATCGCGAGAGCTTTACACTCCCCGCCCGTGCGGAAGAGCGCGTCGAGCACACGTTCTGCGGTACCTGATTAAAGCTCTGGACGGGAAGACAGGCGAGAGCCGCATCCCTTCATGCCCACGGCGCCCATGCGATCCCTCGCGGATCCGTCGCTTAGCGAGAAAACCACGATTAGTACCAATATTCGGCTCTGCACCAAGACTCCTGAAACAATCTGGCCATCCCCGGAACTTCGTCGCAACCGCGTTTTCGGGGATCTATTCGGATTTGCAAGCGGATTTCCCCTTCCCATAACGGTTTGGCCGTGTGCAGCCAGGTGTGTTTCTCCCCGTTCCATTAAGAGGAGGTTTTCAGGACGGCGAGCCAGCAAATAAAGGGATGATAGAGCTGGCAAACTTAGCCTCTATCGACCCAGCCAAAAGTGGGTGCAGCTGGATGCTTGTTCCTAAAGATGAATGCCCAGTTGCAGCGATACGGGCGGGCACGCGTGCCGTCAACAGAAGAGCCGCGACCGGCTCATTAGTGCTCAACCGCTTGCGAAGGGTATGCGCTTGTTCAACGACGAATTTTCTAACGAGATTATCTACAGATGGAGCAAGCGCATTGAAATCTTTCACGACCATAAGCCCATCCGCTGGGCGTACAAGTTGGTCAACGCAAACGGCGATAATGCCGGGTCTGACGAGAGCCCGAGCTTGATGAACTGCAGATCGCAAGCGATTATCAAACCCTTTTGCCGAGGCTGGGCGTTTTGCTTCGATGAAAAATTCCTTATTGTGCCATGTGGCCACCAAATCAGGCTTCCCGTGCCGTGCTGGAATTCCACCTCGACGCAACATTGTCCCCAAGTACAACTCATATTGCGCTTCTCTGCCCGGTGCATCCAACTCGTCGTCGGGATGTTCCGAACCACTTGCGACTTTCTGCAGAAGTGTAAGTGTTTCCGAGTCTAACGTAGCCGGGAGGTTCTCGACAATCTCATTAACCTCATCGATCTCGCGCAAGTCGTAGGTCACCGCGATGACCAATTGGGAATCAATAGCTGATCGTGGATCGACAGTCACCTGCGCAAGTCGCTTTTGATAGGCTCGCAAGCGACACCCGTCGGCTAGTCGTATGTGCAAGCTTTCAAGGCGACTCAAAGCCGAGGCGTAGCGTTGCAGTTGATTGGCGAAGCTGTTGTATTCATCGACGCGCATAAGGTTTAGTGTTGCAGGTCAAGTATCCCTCCATAAAGGGTGAGCTCTCACTGGACTGTCCCACGAACGGTAATGCAACTACTCAAATAGCGCCTCCCACCAAGGATCGGGATTCCACTGACGAACTCCACCATGCCAAGAACAAGTTCCGCTATGGTTGGACGAGCTACTATAGGTTCCGTCGCTGCAAAGCGCAGTTGGTGGAAATGCACAATCGTGAAGGATGCCACCCACGGTTAGCCCCAGGCACAATACCGTACCCGCGACAAACATGTAGTGTACTTTGAGGCTCGACGTTCCCTTTCGGAAAAACTTGACCGCCAGTGCGACAACACCAAATAGAAAACCTACGACGGTCAATGGGCTCGATGGGAATATGAGAAAGCTGATTGCTATCGTGGCGGCTGCCCCGCCAGCAATCAGTTTGGCTGTAGAGCGCCCTTCGGCGCCGGGAAACAGCCATATCCCGATGTTTCCATAACGCGCGCGCAAATGCTTTGCTAGTGTAAATAGCAATCGCAAACACACCATAGCCGCCACGGCAACTACGATGCCCCACCATCCGAATTTCCTCGCAGCCGCCGTCCCGAGATATGTGAAGAGCCTTTCGAATGCTTCCCCCATCACCCCTTGACCTCGCGCTAAAGTATACAGTTAACGAGGTGAGTCCCCCCCTTAGTGTCTTAAGAAGAGTCGGCTAGTTACCAGAGATCCCGAAGCATCTGAATTTCCACTCGATACTGCTCCTTTTGGTCAGCATCTACAAGCCATCAAGTAGCGTTGGCTGTGGGTCAGCGGCCGGCTCCAACAGGTGCGGGCCGTTGCCTTGAAGCTTTGCCACGCGCCAGGCCTTCATCTCCTCCGCGGGCCAGGTGCGCACCAGATCGCTCGGCAGATGCGCTGGCTCGGCCGGCTCGAGCCAGCGCGCGTAGTCCTTTGGCTCGATGATCAGCGGACATCGATTGTGGAACGGCTCGAGCAGTTCGTTGGGATCGGTGGTGATGATGCTGAAGCTTTCAAGAATCAGCTCATTGTTCTTCGCATCATGCCCCTTCCATCGATCCCAGATGCCGCCGAAGGCAAAGAGCCTGTCGTCGGCAAGCGACACCGCCCAGGGCTTGCTGATCTTCTTTCTCTCCTCGTCTTTTGTGAGCGGCTCCCACTCAAAGAAGAAGCTGGCCGGGATCAGGCAACGGCGATGCTTCCAGGGCTCGCGCCACGCGCCGCTCGAAGAGAGCTTGTCAGCGCGCGCATTGATGGAGCTGAAGCCGGGCCGCGGCGTCTTCGACCAGTACGGATACTGTTGGCGAAATCGATTACATGATCCATTCTCCGAGCTCGGCAAAGGTGGAAGTGCGCGTTTGGGCAGGATGTACTCCGCTCCAATGATCGGTCAGGCGCTGGAGGTTGATCGCGCAGGCAATTGCTACATTTTG
>NZ_DATKQC010000262.1:0-7889 GCF_035532915.1 Edaphobacter sp. | reverse complement strand
TCACCACTGCGCTGACAAGGCCATCATCCACTTGGCCACGCGGCAATTGAGCCAGGCATTTCGTGAGTTGGCCTAATCGAGGAATGTATTCCTTCAGTACGCCCTTTGCTTCGGCGGAATTACTTTCCTTGATCGCCTGGTCGAGCCGATTCAAATCCACGGCAGCCTGATCCAGCAGCTGCACTGCTTTCGATAGGTTTGCTACCGCGGCTCGCATGGTCTCTTCTTGATTCACATCTGCACGCCAGCGTTGAACTCGTGCTGGATCGGCAATCAATGCACTGGCGGCTTTTTGCGCTTTCTTCGATCGGATATAGAGCAGGGATTTCGCCGTCCAGGGCCGATCTTCCCGGTCCAGATGCTGGCACACTGCAATGATCGGTCTTGCTGCGGCCGTTTCGTGCATACGCGCCAGTCCAAATGCGGCTTCCCGGACAACCAGGAGGTTGGGAGACTGCAAGGCTTGCAACAAAATTGGCACGGAGCGCCGATCCTCTGCGAGGGCTAGCGCTTCGACCGCTCCCGGGTTCTCGATGATTGCTATGCGAATAGCTTGTACGATGGGCGTGCGGTGAGCCTGGGACCAGGATCGAATCTCTTCGTGGCGCTCCAAATCGCTCCCATCTGCCGCCTCGGTCGCGGGACTAGTCCAATAGGGGACGCCGTTGTTCACAGCATCGAGTGCTTCCCCGGCAGCATAATCGAAGTATCGACTGTCTTTATCGCCTAGACGGACCAGCGCCGCCGCCAGGAACTCGCGGGTCAAAGGTTGGCGTTCTCGGTCAAAGGCGTTGCGCAATGCTGGGATCACTCGCGGATCGCCAAAATTCATCAAGCGGCGAATCACCAACAGCGGGATAGACGGCAAATCGAAATAAGAATTCACCAGCTCCGGTGCGGATTTTTCTGAAAACGCGCGAGCGAGCTCACTATCTGCTCTGTTCTGAGCGTCTCGATTCTCTTGAGGCTGCACAGGAATTGCCGAGCAAAGCGCAAGCATGAGGCAGACTCGCGCTATGGTCTGGATGACCTTTCGGATCCTACCAGGGCACCCAAGTAGCGCAGAGGAACGAGCCTCTGCTCCAGCACCAGCCGCCGCATCCGGCCGGCACAGTGATCCGGGATGGCTGCCACAGCGCGAAAACACATTCGGTGTTCGTGCGAAACCAAGGTCTGGCATGCAGGAGCCCCTCATAGGTCGATATGCGTACGATTGACGCCTCATTCAATGCTCGCCGGTGTGGCGAGTAAACGAACCCCGAATCTGTCTAGCAGAGATCCCATTGAAAACTCTTCCGCGAGAGGAAACGTCAATTACTTTTTTCGTGATACTGTGAGACACTCCTGTGGAAACTGTTCTACCCGAGATAAGCGTTGGTGACATATTGCTGCACCATGCGGTGCGTGTTGAAATATGAGGCGTTGAGGGCAATCGCGTGGCGCATGACATTCATCCACTGCTCGCGGTTGTGGTAGAAGGTCGGCAAAATGACTTCTTCGAGCTTGCGCACGAGATCTGCGGCATCGTCCAGCGGATCTGCGGCGGATGCGCCAATCGACCAGCCGGTCACCCCTTCGATATGGCCCTCGATCCACCAGCCGTCCAGGGTGCTGAAACTGGGCACGCCATTATGCGCGGCCTTCATGCCCGAAGTTCCCGAGGCTTCCATGGGACACTGCGGCGTATTGAGCCACAAATCCACTCCTGACACCAGCAGCTTCGCCATCTCCAGATCGTAGTTTTCGAGATACACGACGGGGATCTCTTGTCCGATCGCGCGCGCGACCGCGATGATGTGTTCGATCTCCCGTTTGCCTCCCTCGTCCTGTGGGTGCGCCTTTCCGGCGAAGATAAACTGCAGCGGCCCCGCAGTTCTTGCGATTTGAACGAGACGCGCGGGATCGCTAAACACCAGGCCGGCGCGTTTGTATGCGGTCGCTCTGCGGGCGAAACCAATGGTCAGTGCGTCGCCGGACAGCGCGCGGCCAGTTCTCTCTTTCACGAATGCAAACAGTCTTGTCTGGGCTTCCTCATGGGCGGCAGAAATCTTCTCGTTCGGGATACTCAGCGCTTTCCTGAGCATCGCCGGATCCTTGCGCCAGTCGGGTATGTACTCGTCATAGAGCCGCTGAAAACTCTCACAAGCCCATGTCGCCGAGTGAACGCCGTTGGTGATGTGATGAATGGGATAGCCGGGGAACATTTCGCGCGACACCTCCTCATGCCGTTGGGCGACGCCATTCACGTACCGGCTGAGGTTCAGCCCGAGCAGCGTCATGTTCAGCCGTTCCTGACCGCCCAACATCCGGAGCACATCCATGGAAACGGCAGGTCCGACGATACGCTCGACCGACGACCAGTCAAACTGGTCGTGGCCGGCAGGCACAGGGGTGTGCGTGGTGAAGATGCACCGTTGCCGAACGTCTTCGAAGTCCCAGTCGGCGGGCGCGGATCCTCCCTGCCAGTTCATTAGCTCGAGGACCAGGAGGCTGGCGTGACCCTCATTCATGTGGAAGCGCTGGACACCGCAATAGCCCAGCGCCCGAAGCATTCTTACACCACCGATACCGAGGATTGTTTCCTGTGCCAGCCGGTGGTTCCGGTCACCGCCGTAAAGGCATGCTGTGAGACTGCGGTCATACTCGCTGTTCTCCTCTACATCGGTGTCCAGCAGAATGACAGGAACCTTGGAGTCGCTATCGCCGAGATCGTATTGCCAGGCGCGAACGCGAACCGTGCGGCCCTCAATCGAAACCTCCACTCGCGCAGGCAAAGACCGGAGCGGCAGTCCCGGCTCGAAGTGGACGGGGCGCTCTTGCTGCCGTCCCTGTGGGTCGAGAACCTGCTCGAAGTAGCCCTTGCGCCACAACATGCTCACGCCGACCACAGGCACGTTGAGATCCGCGCACGCCCTGAGCATGTCTCCTGCCAAAACACCGAGTCCGCCGGAGTAAGTCGGGATGTTGCAATCGAGGGCTACCTCCATCGTGAAATACGCGACGCGCTTGCTCTCCTTCGCGTCATCGTCTGCGGGGACAGCCGTGGCCAGGTAGCGTCTGGGATGTTGCTGAAACTTGTCCCGGCAATATTCGGAACAGAAGTAGATCATTTGTCCCTCAAAAGTGAAAGGCAGACTGGTATCGGGCAACACCACCATGCCGCAAACGGGATCTCTTCGACTATCGTTCATACCAACCCCTCTCGCCTGTAAAGGCCTGTCCATTACTGCGCTAGAACGGATGCCAGCCGGAACAACTCCGGATCGATAACCTTCCGGACACCGGCTACCTCCTTGAGAGGCGTCGTGGCCACCCGGCCCTCGTTCAGTCCCACAAGAACCCCTTGTTCGCCACGCATCAGCGCCGCTACCGCTCCCGCACCGAGACGAGTACCCAGTAACCGATCGAAAGCAGTCGGGGTGCCGCCGCGCTGCACATGCCCCAGCGTGGTGGTGCGCAGGTCGAAACCAATCTGCGCAGAGTGTTCGCGGAACCATGCATCCAGTTTTCCGCCGTTGTGTACCGCGCCCTCGGCAACCACGGCCAGAGCATGTTTTTTGCCTCGCTCATACGCTGCGCGCAGTTGCCGAGCCACTTCCTCAGGCGTTGTTTCTCGTTCCGGAATCACCACGATCTCGGCACCACCGGCGAGTCCAGCCATCAGGGCCAGATAGCCGCACTTTCGCCCCATTACCTCGATCAAGAACGCGCGCTGATGCGAGGACGCGGTCGTTTTGAGACGATCGATGGCTTCGAGTGCAATGTTCAGCGCTGTATCGACGCCAATGGTGATTTCGCTGCCGGCGAGATCGTTGTCGATGGTCGAAGCGACCCCCACGACCGGCACGCCCATCTCTGCCAGAGCCAGGGCTCCGGTTTGCGATCCGTTGCCGCCGATCACAACCAGCGCGTCGACCCGGTTTTGTTGGAGCCAGTACAGAGCCTTCCGGCGAGTGTCCTCCGTCTCGAACTCCGGACAGCGTGCGCTCCCAAGCAGAGTGCCTCCGCGCTGCATGATGTTGCTGACCGTGCGGCCGGTGAGCGGCTCCACTTCGCCTTCGACCAGACCCGCGTATCCGCGCCGCACGCCCAATACATCCCAATCCTGTGCCAGGGCACAACGCGTAACCGCTCGGATGGCCGCATTCATGCCCGGCGCGTCCCCGCCAGAAGTCAGAACAGCGATTCGCTTGATGACTCTCATGTCAATCTCTCCCGATCAGAAGCTGGTTCTCAACGCTCCCAAGTCTGGAGACACGGAGCACAGCTAATCTCACGGCGTGCGAGCGGCTTGCACGCCGTAATTGCACAACTTCACTTCCCCTGTTTATGACTCTGCAGCCGGCGCCTTCGCGGCTCCGATTTCCGCCTCTGCCTGAAGCCAGTCCTCGATGTCGTGACCGTCTTCCTGTCCGCGAGCCTCATACAATTCATGGGACCGCCGTCGAATCTGCTCCAATTGCTCTTCGGACACATCGCTCGCAATGGTCCCTTCCACTTCAACCTTCGGATTCTTCGCCATCACACATCTCCTTCCCTGGTGAAATTGATTAAAACTGCATTTGCATTTTTTCGAGGGGCAGTTCGATTTCAACGGTCTGGCCCTCACGGTAAAGCTTGAGCCGCAGCTGCTGTCCGGGCCGCGAACGCAAAAGGACCGTGGCAAGTTGCGCGGCGGACACGAATGGCTCGCCATCCACAGCAACGATGATGTCTCCACCAAGTACATAAGGCTTATCGCTGATTGCCACCATGCGGCTACCGGCTCTCAGTCCCGCAGCTTGCGCCGGCGAGCCGGGTCGCACCTCCTCGACCAGGAAGCCCCGCTCCACCGGAAGGCCAAACAACGCAGCCATACTGGCTGTCACTTCGCTGCCGGTGAAGCCGAGCATCGGCCGGTACGGATGGCCCATCTCGATCAGATCGGGAATGACGCTGCGCGCCAGATCGATGGGGATCGCAAAGCCCATGTTCTGCGTATTCGTCAGTATGGCGTCGTTAATTCCAATGACCTGGCCCGCGGAATTGAGCAGCGGACCGCCGCTGTTGCCGGGATTGATGGCCGCGTCGGTCTGGATGAAAGCGTCCTCCAGCTCAATCGCGCTGTCATCCAAGCTGCGTTTCACTGCGCTGACCACGCCCACAGTGAGGCTGTTGCTCAGTCCCGCAGCGTTTCCAATGGCCAAAACCTTCTGTCCGACCTCAAGATCCCGCGAGGTCCCCAGAGGGATGGGAAAGATATCGTCCTTCGGCACGTTTATCTGGAGCAAAGCGATGTCGAGCTGTGGCGCCGTACCGATCAGGCGCGCCGGAAGCTGGCGTGTGCCCAGCGCGACCGTGATCTGGTCCCGGTCCTTGATGATGTGAAAGGCAGTCAGCACCCGCCCCTCGGTATCCAACACGAACCCTGTGCCGGTGCTTGTGTCGGTCGCGTCCGTCGTGTGTTTTTCGAAGGGTGAGGCTATGGACGTACGCGCGGTGATGTACACCACGCCTCGGTTCGCCTGGCGGAAGATCGCGATCGTGTTCTGCTCATCCGCCGTCAATTTCGTGTTTTGCGCCCGGCCCATGACGGCAGTCGCCAATACCACGATTCCAATCTGAATCCATCTCGTAATCCGCATCATCGTCTTCCCAACCCATCAGGCAATTAAGCGCGATTCTCTGTCCATCGCATCCATACTTGTACTTGTCGCATCGCATTGAGTGAATCCCCGCCGGACTATCCGAAAGGGAGGCCGGCAACCCAGCTCTCTAAGCGCAGTACGAACAAGCTGCATGAAGATCCATACCCAACTGTCCGCCATGGCGCCAAGGCGGTGCCGGAGGGTCATCTCGAAACCGAGAGTCTCCTCATGGCCGGGTCCTGCAGCGGAAGCATAGCGTGCGCTGGTCTCACAGGCGATTCCTAGTCTCTCGAAAGTTCCGCGCTCGATGGGCCGAAGGATGTCGGCGACCTCAAATAAAGCCTGCAGCACCTGAATACAGGTCACGCAGGGCGCATTTCCGCACTGGATACGGCGATCCTGATGGCCGCTCAGTTCCTGACGGCAGGTGAACTGCGTTCTCCGTCCGGAGACGATCACGGCCTCACCCGGTTGAAGACGGAAACCGACCTGGTACAGGCGAACCAACTCGCCGATTGTGCGGGTATCCTTTTCGTGTGAGTTCATGGGTTCTCCGATCTTCGAGCGCTGTCTCTTTCGCAGCTGGTCTGTTATCGCGGAATACTCATCTCCTTCGCGATCTTCCTGTGCTGGGAGCGCCATTTATCGATGGTCTTCCCGATGCCGTAAAGCCTGGTGGAGACACGGAACGAGTCCGGTCTGGCAGCCGTCAGTTCTTCGTCAAGCTGTGACATTTGTGAATTCAGATCGCTTTGCAATTGCTCCAGCTTGCTGAGGTTTGGCCTGAGTTCAGTCTTCTGGTCCCGGTCCAGTTCTTGCAGAAACTGCTCGTGGGAGGTTGCCATCTCGCTCAGGGCTGACTGGAACTGATCCATTCTTCCGGAAACGGCGCTGAGGTCATAGCCCAGATGTCTGTAGCGCCATGAATCCCAGTAATTGCTGTCCCCCATTAATCGGCCCGTTTTGCGTGCCGCTTTGGTTGCTGCCATGCAGTGAGCAAACACCTCGCGCTGGGTGTCCGTGGCCAGCAGCGCTAGATTCTGCCGAGAATCAACCGCTGCGGAGTCGTGTCCCGCGTGACCGAAGGACTGTCTTGCGCCACCTCCGCGCTGCGCGAGCGCGAATGGCATCATGGAAGACAGCAAAAGTGTGGCAAACATCTTCATTACCTTTTTCATGGTCCTCCTCTGCGGAGCAGAGCCGCTTCAAACCCGATGCGGTTCACCCGCAGTCCTCAACGGGTACGGCATTCACATTTCGAATGCGACTGGCGTCTTCAGCGAGTTTGAGCTTTCAGGCGAGCCTCTTCTGGGGGAGACGGCCGTCCGTACTTCGCGCGATACCATCCCTCGAACCATGTATTCGCAGGTGCCACCGCTTGAGTCGACGTTGCTTCACGATAGGCGGTATTCGCCTGCTCGGCCTGAAGCCGCGCCTCTTCCGTAGGAGATGGCCGTCCGAATTTCGCCCGATACCATCCCTCGAACCAGGGGTTGGCGGGTACTGGGCCGGGACGGGGCGCTTCCACACGATAGGCTGCATTCGCTTTTTCAGCCTGGAGGCGCGTTTCTTCCGTAGGAGATGGCCGTCCGAACTTCGCCCGATACCATCCCTCGAACCAGGGGTTGCTGGTCTGAGCTGCCAGCAAGGTATTCGCGCCAATTGCCAAAATGCCGGTGATTACGATGCTTCTTATGGAGAGTTTCATGATAGACTCCTTGCCTTGAACTAACTTCGTCTTTCTGTAATGCACCCGGCGTGCCAAAATCCGGATTCGAGCACCTCGCCTGTAAGTGTTTCATCCCAAATGGAATAGGGGTCGCCGCGAACGAAACTGAAGCGTCGCCGCTGAGGTTAGTTGCCTCATTTGAGGCAGCGAGTACCGGAAAGCGGCCAAGGATGGAGCTTGAGAGGCCGTGATAACCGGACAGACCGAAGGGTGTATGTGTCGACTACCGGCCGCTGGGAGGGGGGCGCTCTTGCGTACGTAGATACCCACGCGGTAGCTGATTGTCTGGGTTGGATAGATATGGCTGGATTTGTTTGAAGAAAGTTGTAACCTCGCCGTCTTTTCTGAGCGCAATGCCAGCGATGTCCCTTGCCAAGACCTCAACAACCTTGGTGTGTTTTCGGCAGCGCTGCGTAATTGAAAACCCCGACCTAATTATTTCTGGGCGGAGCGGCGAGGATGCGGCGCACGGAGGTGCGTCCGATTTGCAGGCGGCGGGAGATTTCAGATTTGCTTAGGCCAGCGCGATGTAG
>NZ_DATKQC010000261.1:0-15179 GCF_035532915.1 Edaphobacter sp. | reverse complement strand
TTTCATCTCATGCGCTGGAACCGCAGATTCCGGGGGGACGCCTGTTGACAGGTCGCCGGTTGAGAGTGGGAGTCTTAGGGCTTTGTGTCTGCCTTGCAGGGTCGTGGGCGGCTGCACAAAGCGTGTCTGCGAACCAGCTGGGCAACTCGACAAATCTGCTTGATGAGCCTCCGCGCTCATGGGTGGTGGCTGCTTCGGCAAATGAACTAATCGCCCTTCATCATCCGAACTCCTACTTGCGCTACCGAATGCATGTCATCGACAGTAAAGGCGATCAGGTTCGCGACGTCATCGAGAGCAAGGACGGCTCGGTTGCTCGGTTGATTCTAAAGGACGGACGTCCCTTGACCGAAGACGAGGACAAGGCGGAGCGGCAGCGTTTGAATGACATGATCGCGTCGCCGTCGGACTACTTCAAGCACGTCAAGAACGACGGCGAGGGCAGGAAACTGGCCGATCAGATGATACGGCTGATGCCGGATGCCATGATCTACACCTATGTTCCCGGACAGCCACAGACGGGCAGGAATCGCAGTGTCGAAGTTGTGCTGGACTACAAGCCCAATCCAAAGTTCTCGCCGCCCAGCACCCCGGCGCAAGCGCTAACAGGGCTGGAAGGGCGTGTGTGGATCGATGCTAAAAGCCATCAGGTCATTCGCATGGAAGGGACGATCTTTCGCGCGGTTAATTTCGGATGGGGCATCCTGGCGCATATCTATCCTGGCGGGCATCTTGTACTGGAGCAGGAAAGCGCGGGAGGCAACCGGTGGATCTTCACGAAGTTCAACGAAAACCTCAGCGTGCGCGCCCTGATGGTGAAGACGATTCATGTCCAGACCAATGTCGAAGCAGGATCGTTCCAAACCTTGCCTGCCCCTATCCCCTATAAGGATGCAGTACGGATGTTGCTCGATACTCCGCTACTTAAGAAGTAAATTCCCGACGCCTTCTCGCCGGTTTCGCGCTCAAGCGAGCACTCGGGATTTGGAGCGCAGAGTTTGTCGTCGGACCGTTAGTGCCTCAATGCGGTCTCGCTGCACAGCGTAGCCGATGCCGGCGGTGCCTGGAAGGACGATCTCGCCTTTTTTGCTGACTGTGACCGCGGGCTCGATAATGTCCTGCGACCAGTAGCGGCTGGAAGCGGAGACATCGCCAGGGAGCGAGAAGTTGGGTAGTGAGGAGAGCGCGATGTTGTGTGCGCGTCCAATGCCCGTCTCCAGCATACCGCCGCACCAGACCGGAATGCCGCGCTCGGCGGCGGCATTGTGGATGGCGATCGCTTCGCTGAAACCGCCGACGCGACCTACCTTGATATTGATAATGCGACAGGACTCCATGGCAATTGCCGCAAGGGCATCACGGCGGTTGCGGATAGATTCATCGAGACAGATTGCGGTTTTAATGCGCTTCTGCAGCATGGAGTGAAAGTAAAAGTCGTCGTACCAGAGGGGCTGCTCGATCATCAGCAGGTTGAACTGGTCCCAACTGGCGAGGTGATCGAAGTCTTTCATGCGGTAGGCCGAGTTTGCATCACAGCTTAGCGTGATGTCAGGCCAACGGGCTCGTACCGTCTCAAATATTTGCATATCCCAGCCGGGTTTGCACTTGAGCTTGATGCGTTGATAACCGGCTTCAACCTCGGTGGAAATCTTCTCCATAAGCTGCTCGACCGAAGGTTGAATGCCGATCGAGACACCGCAGGCAATGACGGGGCGCGTGCCGCCGAGAAGCTGCGCCAGTGGAACCTGTTCCACCTGCGCCTTTAGATCCCACACTGCGTTCTCCAGCGCCGCCTTAGCCATGCGATGGCCGCGGACCTGCCGGAATAGTCCCGGGCAACTGCCGCCGCCCTGCAGTTCAGCGTCGAGCAGACGCGGTGCCAGCTCTGTCTCAGTGATGATCCACGCGGTGTCGATCATCTCGTCGCTGAAGTAGGGATGCTCGCCGGCGACACACTCGCCCCATGCGGTAAGGCCATCGGATTCGATCTCGACCAGAAGAATTCGGCGGCCCGTAGTAAGGCCAAAGCTGGTCTCAAATGGATGGGCCAACGGCATATTGATCTCGCGCAGGTGGATTGCATCGATCTTGAGCATGGGCATTCCCGTATTTCGAGGATTCAAGAATTCAAGTTATGGGTGACGGCACACGAGGTAAGATTCGTTCCTGAAAAATTTAGGCAAGTTTCATATTCGGGAAAATCCATCCCATTGGCCAAGAAGAAATGCGCCGTTGCCTTCGGAGTCGCGTTCGTAGCCGATGACGGCGAGTCCACGTTGGAATGCTGCCTGGAGCGCCTCCCTGTTTTGGCTTTGCACTGCCTGCGCCAAACTTCGCTGCGGTGCGTCCTGCTTCCACTGGTAGATGGCGTGCGGGACAGTGATTCGTTCGAGGATTTCAAGCGGCAGCGCTTCTCCGCTGAGCAGATCGCTTACTCGCTCTGAGCGCAGCCACCACTCCGCGTATAGCCTATCCGTCGGCAGGCCGCCTTGCAATGGGGACGAGGAGGGCCCGTAGAAGTCGGGCTGATAGCGGCGCACGATAGCTCCAAGCCGAGCGATGTTGAGATAAGCATTCTTGATCTCCAGAGGGTCGAAGGTCCACTCCATCAGATCGAAGCCGCGAGTGAGTGCGTCGTCGCGCTGAGCGAGCTTAAGGCGGCGCCCCAGACCGGCGTTACGATATGCCGGAAGGACGGCCAACATGTGTGAGTGGAGATACGCGTGGCCATCGCGAAAGCCGGGCAACGACATGGCAAAGCCGACTATGGTGTCTCCATCGAAAGCCCCGAGGACCTGGCCGCCGATGCGTTGCGCGACCATGAAGATGCGTCGAGGAACGACATCCCCGTCGCTATAACCCCAGGTCTCCAGTTGCAGCACAACGCAGCGCTCGAAGTCTTCGAGGGTGGCAAGCGGCGCGATGCGGGAATCGCTTTGTGGACATGTATTCATGGCTTCGATAATTTATTCTTCGCCTGACTCCATAACTCTTCGAGCTGCGACGGTGTAAGTGCTCCCAGCGCGTCTGCATTGCCAGCTGCCGATTCCATGGCGGCAAAGCGGCGTCGAAATTTCGCATTGCAGGAACGGAGCGCGGATTCAGGGTCGATCTTGAGATGACGCGCAAGGTTGATGGCAGTAAAGAGCACGTCGCCCAGTTCTTCTTCGGCTGCTGAAGTTGCAGCATGTTCTTCCTCGGAGAGCTCGGCTTTAAGCTCGGCGATCTCTTCCTGCAGCTTGTCGAAGAGGCCGTCTGCGTTGGGCCAGTCGAAGCCCACCTTAGCAGCGCGCGAGCTCAGCTTCGACGCCTCCAGCATTGAAGGCATGGTGCGTGGAATGTCATCGAGCAGAGACGACTGTGCCTCTGCCTTCTCTGCTTTTTCTGCGCGCTTGATCTGCTCCCAGTTACGGAGGACGGCGTTGGAATCGGTGGCCTCTACGTCACCGAAGATGTGCGGATGGCGGCGGATGAGCTTGGCGTTTAGGTTGGCAGCCACATCTTCGATGGTGAAGTAGCCTGCCTCAGTGGCCATCTGCGCGTAGAAGAGGACTTGTAGAAGGAGGTCGCCAAGCTCATCTTTCAGGTCAGGCCAAGCGCGGCGCTCAATGGCGTCGAAGACCTCGTAGGTCTCTTCTAACGTATGGCGCTTGATGGTGTCGAAGGTCTGCTCGCGGTCCCAGGGACAGCCTGCCGGGCCACGCAGACGCGCCATGATGGCGATCGACTCGGCAATTGTCTTTGCATTGGTGGGGACAGCTTCTTCGAAGTTAGGCTCTGCCATAGCCTCCACTTTACCCGATATGGCGCGTCCTCTGACGCGGAGAATGGTGCGATTACTTTGCAGACATACATGCTGGAAAGATCTGAAAAAGGCCGCTGGGCCTGCTTTCAAAGCAGGCCCAGCGGCATTACAGGTGGATCAACTTTGCTACGAACTACAACTGGCCGTTCGGTGTGGTCGTAGCCGCGCCTGTTGCGGGGGCACCAGGAGCATTTGCCATGTTAGACATCAGTTTTATGTTGACGCGACGGTTCTGCGCACGTCCCGCCGCTGTATGGTTGCTGGCAACTGCTTGGTCTTTGCCGATGCCAATAAGGTAAAACTTATGCGGCGGAATGTTGTACTTCGCAGCCAAGTAGTTTACGACGGCATCTGCGCGGCGCTGACTCAACTGGTAGTTGTAGTTGGCATCGCCGGTAGAATCGGTGCCGCCTGTGACTTCAAGAATGTAGCCCCGAGCACTGGAGAGGTTCGAAGCGAAGCTATCTAACTTCTTTTTGTCCGAAGAGGTCAACGTAGCCTTGTCGAAGCGGAAGGTGACATCCAGATCGGACAGCGGCTTATAGTTGTCGAGGTTCGCGACAACACCGGTCAGGCTGTCAACGCGATTGTAGGCTTCCTGTGCGGACTGGTTCGCTGTGTCGGCAGACTGGCCAGCAGCGACTGCGTGCTGGTTAGCGGTGTCGGCAGCAGTCTGAGCCCCGGCGATGCCTTTCTGAGCGCGCTCGTCTGTGTCGAGAATGTTGCGATGATCCGCGGCGGTTTTGGCGTCGAGTTCATTGGTCTGTTGAACGAGAGGCGCCGCCTGAGAACGGACATAGTTCTTGCTGGAGCACCCTACAGTGCAGGCAACAACGAAGGCGCTGGCGAGAAAAACGGTGCAGGCAGATTTGATCTTCATCATCTCGGTACGATCTAATCGCATATTGGAGCTCATTGGTTTCATCTCCTGTGTGTTGATGACAATCTCTTCAACACCTTTTACTGATGCAATTCCACTGCCAAATGATCATCTATCTAAGGCTATTATTTTCAATCACATAAAGTCTAACCTCCAGTGATGGCTTTTCCAAGAGGCTGAAAGATCGGGAACTTTTGATTCGACGCCGCGTCAAATCTACTGAGTTGATCTGTGTGGGAAGCTGATGCGGCTTTGAGCGTCTACACTGAGACGCGACACCGAAATTCCATGGATCTCTACCAGAAAACCCGGACCATTCCCACTCAGCCAGGCTGCTACCTGTATAAGAACGCCGAGGGCGAGGTGATCTACGTCGGCAAGGCGAAGAACCTGCGGGCGAGGGTGCGGTCGTATTTTCTGGAGGCTTCGCAGGCGAATGCAAAGACCGGCTCGCTGATGCGCGAGGCCGTGGATGTGGAGTACATCACGGTCGCCAACGAGCATGAGGCGCTCGCGCTAGAAAATAACCTCATCAAGCAGAAGAAGCCGCGGTTCAATATTCTTCTGCGCGATGACAAGACCTATCCGTATATCAAGCTGACGCTGCACGACCGCCATCCCAAGGTCTTTGTGACACGGCGGTTGAAGAAAGATGGCTCCGCCTACTTTGGGCCTTACTTTCCCGGCAACCTGGCGTACCGTCTGGTGGACTTGATTCATCGCAGCTTTCTGATTCCCAGTTGCAAGGTTGATCTGTCACGCTACCATCCGCGAGCATGCCTGCAGTACTATATCAAGCGTTGCCTGGGGCCTTGCGTCGAAGGACTCACCACACCTGAAGCCTATAAAGAGACCATCCGCGATGTGCAGCTTTTTCTCGAAGGGCGGACCGACGAGTTGGAACAGTCGCTGACCCGGCGGATGGAAGAGGCTGCAGAGACGGAGCAGTTTGAACTGGCAGGACGGCTGCGCGATCAGATCGTGACCGTTCACCAGATGAACGACAAGCAGCGGATGGCGACGACCGACAATGAGGATGCGGACGTCTTCGGCTATCACTACGAGAACGAGATGCTCGCGGTGAACCTCTTTCACATGCGCGGCGGGAAGATCGTCGACCGACGCGATTTCTTCTGGGAGGACCTGCCGGAGTTTCTGTCGGAGACGCTAACCGAGCACACTGCGGAGAAAGATGAGATCGAGACGCTGCCACGGATCGAGCCTGATCCTGCAGTCACCGCTCCGGAGATTGGCGAGGGTGCGGAGATGGTGCAGCATGCGCCGGTATCGGAGTTGGGCGCTGCATTCAATCCATCGGTCTTCTTCTCTGCCCTGCTGAAGCAGCTTTATCTCGACCAGAACTACGTTCCGCGATCGGTTCTTGTGCCAGTCGAATTTCCCGACCGCGCGGTGCTTGGCGAGATGCTGTCGGAGCGGACAGGAAAGCGCGTCGAAATTCTCGTGCCGCAGCGTGGGGAAAAGCGGTCGCTCGTCGATCTGGTGTGCCAGAACGCAAAGCAATCGTACGATCAGCGGTTCCGCGTGCTGCAACCCGGTATGAAGGCGATTCAGGAGGCGCTACAAGATGCGCTGACGCTCGAAGAACTGCCGCGCCGGATCGAGTGCTTCGACATCTCGCACATTCAGGGCGCTGAAACGGTAGCCTCCATGGTCGTGTGGGAAGACGGCGCTATGAAGAAATCCGACTATCGCAAGTTTCAGGTAAAGACGGTGAGCGGCGTCGACGACTTTGCAAGCATGCGCGAGGTGATTCAGCGACGCTACAGGCGGCTGCAGGAGGACAAGAAGCCCTTCCCGTCGCTCATCCTGATTGACGGTGGGCTTGGGCAGCTTCACGCAGCCTATGCTGCGCTCGAAGAAATTGGCATCACGCTACAACCGCTCGCATCCATTGCAAAGCGCGAGGAAATCATCTACGTCTACGGACAGGAAAATGAGCCGGTCGTACTCGACCGCCGCTCCCCTGTGCTGCACCTGATGCAGAGGATTCGCGATGAAAGCCACCGTTTCGCCGTCACCTATCATCGCAAGCGGCGAGAGATGCGCGACCGCGATAGCGAGCTGTTGGCGATTCCAGGAGTAGGGCCACGGACGCGACAACGATTGCTCGAACACTTCGGTAGCGTACGCGGAATCAGGCAGGCAAGCCCGGATGCACTGACTGCCGTGGTGAACGCCGCCACCGCCGAGAAAATTCGCAAGCACTTCGAGGAATCGCAATCTGAGACATCAGGCAAGCTTGTGCTGCCGGTCTTGAACTAAACCGCTATGCGCTGTACTCGCTGTAGTGTGAGCGAATACGTTCAGGCTTGATGAGTTTGAGCGTGATGTACATAGCGGGCACCAGAAAAAAGAGCGATCCCATGACCCACATGATGACCGCACCGAGCACCTGGTCGGCAAGCGGTGTGAGGTGGAAAGGATTAGGCTCCGTCAGATAATAGGGATACATCGGCCTGGTGCAGAAGGCGAGGAATGCCGAGAGCCCGGTGTTCACCACATCCGCCGACAGCAGATAGAGAATCACTCCCCAGCTATAGAAACGACTGCTGCTAGGCCATGGCCGGATGATCGGCCACCAGAAGATCAACGAAGCAGATAGAAAGCACATGTGCTCGAAGATGTGCCAGTTCTCGTGCTCTAGCGCGTAGTCATACGCTCCGGGCACATGCCATGCCAGGAAGATCAGATTCATGACCAGCCATGCGACGCGAAGCCGCGTCAACCAGTGTGTGAAGCTGCGCAGCGGGCGATTGCGAAGCAGCGGGCCGAGCATATACCGCAGCACCGGACGAGGCAGTCCACGCAGTAGTGGCACCGTTGGGTTGCCCAGCAGGGCCAGCGGCGGCACGACCGACATCAGCAGCAAATGCTCAATCATGTGCGCGCTGAGCATCGCATCGGCGAACGCGTCCATGGGCGATCCGATGGCAAACCACAGCGTCGCCATCGCCAACAGAAAGCTCCACAGTCTCCATGTTGGAAATTGCGCGGGCCGTGTCCTGCGAATCGCCAGCCATCCTCGAAAGTACACGATGGAAGTGAGCACCACCATCGTGGAGAGAAACCAGGATGGCTCCCATGCATCGAAGGTCGATTGGATATCAGCGGCCATGCAACGGCATTTCTATCGCTTCTCCTGCACCGGTGATTTTTCGGACAGGTGCGATTGTCCTGACGGTTTCATTTCGCCGGGAACAGTTGTCTCTGGAGGATTCTCTCCCATCAGAGCGCGGGAGGCATCTTGCGCTGGCCGGAGATCATTCCCGGTTAACGTCTTAAGAAAAGCAACCAGCGCCGTGGTCTCGGCGGGGCTAAGCGCATTGCCGTAAGCCGGCATATTGCCGCCGCCCTGCAGTACCTGACGCACCAACTGATCCTCTGTCAGACGCGTTGCCACAGAGTCGAGTTCGGGACCTCGCTGTCCGCCCTGACCGCCAACCTCGTGGCAGTTGCGGCACTGCTTGTTCTGAAAGACGAGGGCACCCTCTCGCTCCAGCGGCGTTCGCTCATGAAGGTACTTCTGGGGAACAGCGTCGCTGCTCCATGCATTCATCACCGGGCTCCACGGAGTGGTGATACCCAGGCGGGTAAAGACGCCGAGCGACACGGCAATGACCGAGACCATCAACACGGCAACCGGACGGCGGCTCCAGTGCTTTTCGCCTTCGCCTGCCACCAGAGGCAGCAACAGCATCGCTCCGATGATGAGTACTGGCGCAATCAGGATGATCGGCGTCTCCATCTCGGGGGGAAGAAGGGAGAGCACGGCAAAGAGCCAAAGGAAGGGGCCATCGGGCTTCGGTGTCGTCTGAATAATGGTGGGATCAGGCTGGCCGGTTGGGCCAAAAGGCCCAAAGAAGAAGGCGCACGCCATAACCGACAGGATGATGGCAGCGGCGAAGATCGCATCCTTCCATGCGCCATCCGGAACAAAGGGAATTCCGTCTTCTTTCGTGAGCTTGTGGTATTCCGCTTCGTAGGTGGCTTTGCGAACGATGCGGCCGGGCATCGGCCACTCGTTAATTCCAAGCCGTAGCACCATCACCAGATGGAGTGCGACGCCAGCCAACAGAAGGCCCGGGATAACGAAGACATGCAGCGTAAAGAACCGCGAGAGCGTAGCGCTGCCGATGATCGGGCCGCCGAGCAGGAAATGCACGAGAGGAGCGCCGATGACGGGCACGCGACTCATAATCGACGCGCCGATGCCGAGGCCCCAGTAAGCGTCCTGATCGAACCGCAGTACCTGTCCGGTGAAGGCCATACCCAAGGTCAGCAGTAAAAGAAACACACCGATGATCCAGGTCAGTTCGCGTGGAAATTTGTACGCCCCGAACATGAACACCTGCACCATGTGGATCAGCACGATGGCGATCATGAAATCCGATCCCCATCCATGCAGCGCTCGCAGGAACCAACCCAGCTCAACATTATTGTTGAGGAACTGGAGGCTGCTCCATGCGTGGTTCGCCGACGGCGTGTATACCAGCGCCAGCATGATGCCGGTCATGATCTGCAGGACGAACAACACGGTAGCGGCACTGCCAAAGACATACCACCAGCTGGCGCTGCTTGCTGGAATAGGATGCTCCGCCGCTTCGATCGCTGGCTTCGCAAGACCGAGACGATGCTCGAACCACTCGTACACTTCGATGCCGGCCTTCTGCAGACCTTTCTTATTTAGCTCTGCCATGTTGCACGTCCAATTTTATCCAGTGGAACAAAGTTGGCATTCTGCGCGCTGGCCGGTGTGGAAAGCGTCGGCAGTTCGCCCGCATTAATCATCAGTTTGGCTCCAGCTACTCTGTATTTGTATTCGAACAAGCCACGCTCCGGCGGCCCGGCAGCACGCGATCCGTCCTGGTAGTAAGCACCGCCGTGGCAGGGGCAGAGGAAGAGTTTCGACTCTGCGAACCAGCGCACCGGGCACCCGAGATGAGCGCAGTTGATCGCAAAGACCTGAAAGTCGTTGCCCGACTTTCTGCGAACCCAACAGGCAACATTACCTGTCTGGCCGTCCCACTCCGTAGTCGACGGATTGCGGTAGTCAGCCAGCCTGGTCTCGCCTTCAGGAAAATCATCAACGTCCCCAAGCGCGATCCAGGAATGATAGGAGTTCTTCTTTTGAATGACCGGCCCCAGCAGATATCGCACGATGGGCACAGCAAGCACCACACCTACAGCTCCATTGAGCAGCAAGGACAATTTGAAGAGGAAGACCCGACGGGAATGGTCTTTCGGTCCGCTCTTCGGCTCGCTCTGCAATTTATTCTCCTCTGGGCTCAAATCACCGGTAAGGCGATCGCTATGTTGTTCGCTCATCTGTGTCTCCGTGTTGCCAGTTACTGCTGAGGCTGTGCTGTAGGGGCTGCCGCCGGATATTGTTGACCGGGGAACTGCGTCCGGTGCGACACCAACCAGGCCACGATGTCCGTTACTTCCTTGTCGGTCATGGCATGGGATGGAACGTCGCCGCGCCAGTCGGGCATTCCCTGCCCCGGCAGTCCGACAATCGTAGTCGTGCGCAGGCTTTGATCGCTTACCAGCGCCAGATAAGAAGGATCGACAATGGAGCCGTGGCTGACATTCGCCCCATCGTTCTTGGCCGGAATCCCGGTCCCATCGGAACCATGGCAGCGTGCGCAATACGTAGTGAAGGTTTGCTGGCCCTGCTGAACATCGCCTGTGCCGGTGGGGGCGTAGGACGGAGGATTCTGTCCCGAGAGCGCCTGAGGCTTGCCCCATTGGTGCATCATGCCGTCCACCAGATCGTGTACTTGTTGGTCGGTCAGCATGCCTCCCGCGCTCTGTGCGAACGGCGGCATCAGCGTACCCGGAATGCCCTTCGCTGTAATGCGAAGCAACGTGTCTTCTCCAGCGAGGGACAAGTACTCGGCGTTCGCCAGCGACGTGGCAGCACCCTGGCTTCCGTTATCACCGTGGCAGGCGGCGCAGTTCTGTTTATAGAGCATAGCGAAGTCGTGTATCTGGTCCGGACGCGGAACTTCCGGCTCGGCCTTGGGACGCCCGGGAGCGCTATTGCAGCCAAAGGTAGCGAAGGCCAACAAGGAAACTGCAGCGATAGAGAAGAGAGTCTGCGCTTTCATTATTCGTCCTCCCCTTCTCTCTTGTGAGCGCCTTCGAGTCCTGCGCGCAGCGTGAATGGCAGCGAGCGGAACTGCTCGGTTCGTACCTGAACTTGAAGATTCACAACGAAGCCACAGACCAGCCCGAACGTAATTTGCGAGACCACAAACCACAGCCAATCGATGCGCTGATCGAGAATCGGGCTGATAACGCCAAGGGCGCTGTAAAGAATTCCTGTCCACAAAAACGGAGCTGCGAAGCCCGCTGTAAAGATCGGCTTCCAGGGAAACATCGGAAGCATCGCGCCGTAGAGCAGCCCGACCAGCAACGACGTCACAATATGAATCGCCAACGCTGCGAGCAGTCCCTCTGGATGAAACGCCGAGAGGAATGCATTGCTCGCATTGGCCCAGCTCACAAAGCCGCCGGCTGCCAGCAGGTTCATCGAGTACCAGAGGCTGTGATAGCGGATGAGGCCATAGAGGGTGGCCGGCACAATCATCGCGAGTCCACCGGCGATGCCGCCCTTCACCCCGGCCAGCATGGTGTAGGTCTCATACGGCAGAACCTGGCGATGGTCCTCGCTGATCGGGATGCGGATGACATTGGTACGACGCGAGGTGATGGTTTCGATCCGCGTGGTAACGGGCACTCCCATGTGCGCCTCGTGCGGCAATACCTGGCGAAACCAGCCGACCGTCGACATCAGCACCAACACAACGCCAAGCAGGCTGATGACCCAGTTGGTCACAAGCCCCGACAGCAGCAGCGTGATGCCGAGCGAGAGAACGATGGGCCACGAGGTGGGCGTCGGCAGATTCACCACTCCCTGATGGTCTTGTCCGTGTTCTGATTCAGCGACTGACATCGAGTGCCTTTCCAGCGTTATTGAACATATACAAAGTCTTTACCGTCCGAGAACATACACAACCGTGAACACGATGACCCATACTGCGTCGACGAAATGCCAGTAGAGTGAAAGCACGTCCAAACGGTGCGCATGCTTCTCATTCACATGGCCGGTCAGGCCAAAGATCAAGGCGGCAATCAGCATCAGCAGACCGACGATGACGTGGGTCGCGTGCAGCCCGACCAGCGAATAAAACGTCGTGCCGAAGAGATTCGTCCGGATCGTCAGGCCATCGACATAGATCAGGTGATACCACTCCATGCCGGTCCCGACAAGGAAGATAGCGCCAAGAGCTACCGTTAGCGCAAGCCACGCATTGAACGCGCCTATCTTGCTCTTTCGCAGCGCCACCACCGCCCAGTGAAGCGTAAAGCTGCTCGAAAGCAGGCAGATCGTGGTGAAGATCGGCAGCTCGAGTACCTGCCGCGGAGTAGGACCACCGAGGCTCTGCCCCATGTAGAAAATGTACGCGACCACGAAGATGACGAAGATCGCGGACTCCGCAATGATCAGGCAAGCCATGCCGATCGTTCCGCGATCAGGCAGTATCCATGGCTCGTCGGCTGGGTCGGGAGTAATAGGAATCGTGCTCATCGATAATCTCTCATTCGTAGTTCCAGTCAGGGTCTTCCGGATGCTTGATGTCCCAGAGTGGACGGCGGCTATGGACGATCGGTGTCGTAGCGAAGTTATAGGACGGCGGCGGCGAAGCGGTGGACCATTCCAGCGTCCACGCATCCCAGGGATCGTTGCCCGCCACCTCTCCCTTGTAATAGGAGTGGACCAGGTTGTAGACGAAGATCAGCGTGGCGATGGCCTGAATGATCGCGCCGATGCTGACGATCAGGTTCCAGATCTCCCATCCGCGGCCGGGCTCGTACGTATAGATACGGCGCGGCATGCCCAGCAGACCGGGAATGTGCATAAAGTCGAACGTCATGTGGAAGCCGATGACCATCAGCCAGAAGTGCCATTTTCCCAGACGCTCGCTCATCATGCGGCCGGTCGCCTTCGGGAACCAGTAGTAGAAGGCCGCAAAGATCATAAAGAGAATTGCGCCGACCAGGACGTAGTGAAAGTGCGCTACCACAAAATATGAGCCGGTAAGCTGCCAGTCGAAGGGCGCGACCGAGAGCATGATGCCGGTCAGTCCGGCGATGAGGAACTGGAACAGAAAACCGACGCTGAACAACATCGGGCTGGCAAAGCGTATCTTGCCGCCCCAAATCGTCGCCAGCCAGTTGAAGATCTTGATGCCGGTCGGCACCGAGATAATCATCGTCGAAAAGACAAAGAAGACATTGGCCCCCGCTCCCATGCCGACGGCGAACATATGGTGCGCCCATACGCTCAAACTGATAAAGCCGATGCCGACCGAAGCGGCCACCATGGCCGGGTAACCAAAGATCGCCTTGCGCGAGAACACCGGGATAATCTCATTGGCAAAGGCAAAGGCGGGAAGCACCAGGATATAGACCTCAGGGTGCCCGAAGATCCAGAAAAAGTGCATCCACAGGATCGCTGAACCGCCCGCCTGCGTGTCGAAGAAATGCGAGCCGACGTAGCGGTCGAGCATCAGCATAATCTGCGCCGCCGTCAGCGGGCTGACCGCGATAAAAACCATGCTCCCCGTCACCAGATAAAGCCACGAAAGCAACGGCATCCGGTTCAGCTTCATGCCGGGGCAACGCATGCAGATGATCGTAACGACGATGTTGAGCGCCGTACCGATGCTTCCGATACCGCTCAACAAAATACTCAGCGTCCAATAGTCCGTGCTATGACCGGGCGAAAAGACCCTCGCCGTCAGCGGAGCATACGCGAACCATCCAACATCGGGAGCGCTTCCCGCTCCGTAAAGACCCGATCCACCGATAAAGCTGTAATACAGCAAAAAGCCGCCGAATGCGGAGATCCAGAAGCTGAAGGCGTTCAACCGTGGAAACGCCATATCTCGCGCGCCAATCATCAGCGGGACAAGGTAGTTTCCAAAGCCGAACAGAATCGGCATGCCCACAAAGAAGACCATCGTGGTCCCATGCAGCGTGAACATCCGATTGAAGACCTCTGGCGAGACAAAGGTGTTATGCGGCACAGCAAGCTGAATCCGCATGACGATCGCTTCAATTCCCCCGATTACCAGGAAGATCAGCGAGTAGGCAATGTACATCAGGCCGATCTTTTTGTGATCGACCGTGGTCACCCAGTCGTAAAGCACCTCAAGGAATAATTGCCGCGGTTTTTCGACCGGCGTCAGATCAATTGCTTCCACCGATGAGAGGCCAGACACGGAATCAGCCATCGTTTCCTTTCTTCAGTCCATCAGGCCAGCGAACTTCAGTCCGGGCTGCCTGGGTGATCTGCCGATTAATGAAGCGTCGTCAGGTACGCTGTGATCGCGTTCAGATCGTGATCGTTCAAATGCATGGGTGGCATCAAGGCACCAGGCTTGAAAGTGTCCGGGTTATCGATCCACTTCTTAAGGTTTTCGGGGTTATTCACAACCGCACCCGAGGCAATCGTGTCGCGGCTGGCCAGATGCGTCAAGTCAGGGCCGAAGCGCCCATTGGCCGGCGTACCCGTGACCGTGTGGCAGTTGACGCAAGCATTGTGCAGAAATACGTCGCGCCCCTCGGCAACCGCAGGATCTTCAACGGCAGGCTTCTGCTGTTGCGTCACCCAGGCTGCAAATTCCTTCGGCGTGTCCGCATAGACCCGCAAAAGCATCTTGGCATGCTGCACGCCGCAATACTGAGCGCACTGCCCCAGATAAAGTCCAGGCTTCTCGGGGTCGATCCACATCGTGTTGACGCGATTGGGAATCAGGTCCATCTTGCCTGCAAGGCGGGGCACCCAGAAGCTGTGATCGAGATCGGCGGACGACATCTCCAGATAGGTCGGCGTGGGATGCGCGGGGTCGCTCACCGGCACATGTAACTCATTCGCCGTGACAATGCCCAGCTTGGGATAGCGATACTCCCACCAGAACTGATGACCCACGACCACCACATCAACCGCGTCGGCTGGCTTCTTTGCATCCTGCGTGGCAAGAATCACACGCGACGTTGTAAGAAACAGCATGACAACGATTAGCGCCGGAATTACCGTCCAGGCAAGTTCAATCTGATTGCTGCCGTAGATCTGTGTCGGCTCGTTATAAGTCAGCAGGTTGCGGTGCCGGTAGCGAATCAACGCATAGGTCAACAGACCGGCAACAATCAAAAAAATCAGGCCGGTAATGCTCAGCACAAACATCGAAAGCGTGAAAATCCAATGCGACGGAGTCCCCGCCGGAGAAAAGATGCTGGTCGAGCTTTGCGCAAAGTAGGAAGGAGAATGTATAAACATCCCAGCCACCGCAGACCGGTGAGCAGGGGCGGAAGCAGCGGATAATCCAAACGCAGAAGGAACCAGCATTAAAAAACAGCTACTGGCTAGAAAGCCGATTTGTAATGCTCTGCGACCCACGAGCG
>NZ_DATKQC010000260.1:0-7851 GCF_035532915.1 Edaphobacter sp. | reverse complement strand
TGACGTGAAGCTTTTGATGACGGCATAGCTCAGAGGCAGCGTCTTCGTACCTAGTTCATCTCTACAATCGTCCAGAACTGCTCTAAAGTTTGCATCTGCGAGGGAATAGCCAACGAACAGAAAAGTCCGGCTTTCCAAATCAGTTTTTAGACGTTTGAAAAGCGGCTTTTTGTAGGTCTCATACTCCCTGTAATCCCGCTTAGTCAGAATTAGCTTGCCAGCGTTGGTGTTCGCTATATCAAGGCTGCCATGGAGCTTGTAGTAGGGGATATCGTCCTCTGAAAGGACCGAGACGTCGGCTGTTGTACTTTCCACGACGGTTATGGAACCCGCTGGACTGACTAACGGCGATGCGGCTGCCTGTTCGACCAACAAATCAAAATTGGTAGTGTAAATCTTGTCCCATGGCAACTGAACAAGCGAAAGGTGCACGACTCCGGGTTTGAATTCCTTGAATTTGTCAAATAAATAGTCATTGAAAGCCCGCTCTCCGACAGCATGGCGGGCCATCTCGGATGCCTCATCTAAAGGCACAACCGTATCTGGGCTCAGCAATAGGTCGCGACAAATCCACGCGCTCAGCTCACTCCCCAAGGGACACGAGACTCCTGCTGGCGAAACGACGCCTGCATTTACGCCAGCTCCAAGGAATAGGGTGGCCGTACGCTCTACAAGATGGTCACAAAGCACACGTAACGGTTCAAGTGGAACTGCGCTTTCGTCCAAGAGATCTCTCCTCGCAAGTCATGCCGCTAAAATCATCGTCAATGATAAAGTATGCGCCTGACATGGGAAGACGCGAAACTGTTGGGCTGGCCCACCAGCAGTTCTAAATGGACAGCACAATAGGTAGTTTTCGTGCGTAGTGGCCGCCTGAATGATCGAGCAGCCGAGGTTTTCGTGACGCTTTGGCCAAGTTTTCAGTGCGGCCACGCTGTTTTCTGGAAAAGCGGAGGCTGAAATCGTACTTTTTTGGCGCCAAAAGCTACGGCATCCCCAATAATGACGGCCCATTTAGAACTGCTGCTGGCCCACCCTTATTCCACCCAAATTCTGGGTGCCCCATGCTTCGCACATTTTGCGAAGGGTTGGAGACCACGCCGACCGTACTGGTCAGCATTCTGATTTCAATGTACTCATGAACGCCATCATTCGTCGGCGGTAAATTGACCCCGTTATGTCGGCACTGCGTCAGTTTTCCGGCCACGATAGCCGCTACCCATTTGCAATGACACTGTCCCGTTCTAGGGGAGTGATCGTATGCGGTCCGATGCCCGTCGGAGTTTGTGGCATCCCCGGTCCCCAAGTGCGAGGGACCGGGGCACACTCGTTTGTGGTTTGTTGAAAAGGACGAAGGGACCAGGGTCACCCTACTTCATGGCTCTCCAAAGATAAACTCGCGCGTGTGATCGGGCACGCTGATGGTTGTTTCCCATTCGTCGTACGTCCGCAGAGTTTCCTTGGCGTCTTCGATGTTTAGCGCAAGGTACGGCAGCGCCATCTGTCGAACCTGATCCAAGGGAACCGCGTTAGCAAGTTCTTGGATTCTCCCGCGAGACTCTAACCTCACGCTGAAGTGCTCACCGCCGTCCCCCAGGGGAATACGGTACACAACCGTCGTCACCGAGCAATCTGGACAGTGTTTAGCGTCGGCGGGAAACGGACGTTGACACTCACTGCATTCAAAAGCCATCGTCATGCAAGTCTCACATTTATTCTACAGGCAAATCAATTACGCCTGCGCCCGAAGCTGCCCGAGGGAGTGTCGGCCATGAGATGTCGAGCCGATGCGACCGCACAGGCCGTCCTTTATCGTCACGCGGGGAGTACCAGTGATGCACATCTCGATACATGAGATAAGATCCCTGGTGCTCCCTGAACTCGTCCGGCAAAAGGCTGAGAAAGAACCTGTAGCCGCACAGCGAAAACATACCGGCGAGAAGGTTGTTTCCTATCGTCTTCGGACTCAGGCTCAAACCCTGTTGGAGTGTAACTTGCTCATCATCGTGCGCGGCCGTGTACAACCCGGCCTTTTCTCGAAATGCTGCGTTTCCGAACGCGATCTTCACCAGTTCGTCATTCGGTAATCCAGCGGAATGCGAGCCTTCCCCGATGATCCATTGGCCGTCATGACTGAGATTGATGAGCGTCTTGAGAAACCATCGTTCGAGCAACGCGCCGTCGATGGTAAACGTCTTGATTGTCCATCGTCTGCCTTGGAGCTTGCTCCGAAATTGGAAGAGTTGAATTGACTCATCCAATGTCTCAAACGCCCGCTTTACGTTGTCATCTAGTTCGCTGAGTTCACTATTGTGCCTCTGGCAGAGAATCTTTCCCGTGAGTGCAGCGAGTCCCACCGTTTTCGGGCCATCCTTGCACCAATGCAGACCGCTCACCGTGATGTTGCCCTCTGGAAATAGGGCCTGGGAAACCAAGTGCTCCCGGCTGATTTTGCCTTCGCAGTTTCCTAACGATGCTGCCCAGCATCCATTTGCGGTCGCGTCCATGAGCACGCCTTCATAGCGCGCGCCCGGTCTGCCGCCTCGCCAGGTCTTCCTTCAATCAGGTATGTTTGAGCGTGCACTGTAGATTATTCTGACATCATGCCTTGTCCTGAGTACGACAAATTGAACGACGACCGCTACAAAGCGATGATGCGCGAAGATACCGCGAGAGGAAGTTCGCCGCGGCAGTACCCGCATAACTCCGAGAAAAAGCGACAGGAGGCCATTGCCAACGCTGCTCGAGAGGTTCATCAGGCTTATTCACTGCGGAACGCGCACATCAGTGAGTGCGAGGAATGCAAGGCAGATGGTCGGAAGCCGGAGCAGTACGACTCGCGTGGGCATTTCTAGGAGCGCGGTTTTGAATTTCAACAAGATCATCGGCGACGTAGGACGCCGTGTTGAGCATCAACCTGCGTGTGGGGCTCCCACCCTAAACCCTGCAACACAACTGGGTGCCACGTCCTGACTTGTTAGGGCGGGAAGGCCGCAATCACTCCCCATAAGTCGGCAAGTAGTCCGCGATCAACAAAGCCCTCGGATCTCAGCCCTTGTGTAAACGATCAACAGCCGATTCGAGCTGTCGATCTGTGCTAGCAACCCGCCGATCCCGCCATTCGAATTCTGAAGGCAAATCGGGTTCGATGGGATTACCCTCGTAGACCGATCCATTCCATGTGCGATACACGCCGGTTGGAAGCGCCAACCGGAATCCCTTGCCGACTTTGACGGAGGTGGCGGAAAGGAGCCGTCCTGCTGTCTTTTCGCCGATGATGGTGGCGAGATTGTTCTCTCGGGCAAACGCGACGATCATCTCGGCGGCGCTGGCGGTATGGCGGTCAACCAGCAACGCGATGCGCCCGTGAAAGGGCTTTGGCCCCAATCCTTCGGTTTCTAGCACTATCGGCTTCTTCGCCATCATCGCGGGTGCAAATCGCAGCCCCAGCAGACATAAATACTTCGTGCCTTGGGGGATTCGAGAGAATCGTGGAAAGGCGAGCTTGTCGGATTCCAGATTGCCCTTATATCGCCGTTGATCGATGGCAAATCCTACGGGAATCCTGTTTGGCGTTAGCAGACTCATCACGCGCAGTGCTCCAATCCCACCGCCTGTATTGCCGCGAAGATCGATAATCAGCTTGTGGATGTCATCGAGGCTCTCCACCGCTTCCGAAATGCGATTGGCGACGACAACGCCAACCATGCCGGGGAACATCGCCACCTTCAGGTAGCCCACATCGTTGTTCAGGCGACGCGATTCCACCAGAGTCGGCTCAATGAAGTGCAGTTTCTTCCCCTTTGGGCGGGCAACGTCCACCGAGGCCGTCTTCTCCTGGTCGTCATTGGCGACGAAGTCGATCACTGTCTTCGCTCCCATGGCGAAGACCGGATGCTCCGGTGGAACGATTTCCCGGCCATCGACGCGCAGAAGGATATTTCCCGGCTGAATGCCGGCGAGATCGGCTGCTCCACCGGAGTGGACATTCTGGAATATCCAGCGCTTTCCGTAAGGCGTGTCGTCTGCAAGGTAGCTTGCGCTTAGCGCGGCACGACTCGACGCCCTGCTGGCGCTGCTGTGGAAGAAGCCGAGATGGGATGTGTGCAACTCAGCCAGCAAAGCGCTAACCGCCTCCTCAAACGCATCTGTGGTAGCCGCGCGCTCAATCAATGGCCGGTGCTGCTCGACTGCTGCATCCCAATCGACGTTCAGCTTCTCAGGGGCATAGAAGCGCTTCTTCAGTGCCGCAAGAACGTTTTCCAGAATGGTGTGTCGGTCTTTCTCAGAGGGTTGGATGGGGGAAACCGTCACGGTACCTGCGCTGGCTGTCATCGGCTGCTCCTGTGTAAGAGGTGGTCGGCAGTCTGGCCGAGGAGGCTATCGCTGGGCTCGCCATCCAGCTCGAAACCTGCCCAGTAATAGGGTGGCTCACCTGACTTCATCATCTCGATCTGGGCCTGGCGCAGAGCACCGGCCTTGGACGCGCCTCGCCCAAGTTGCCCATAAAAGTCGATCATCAGTTTCGCCGTTGCCTGGTCGTCGATTGCCCACAGCGTAGAGACGACGCTTTTCGCGCCAGCTTCGATGAACGCGTTCACAATATCAGCGACTCCCTCCTCGCCCACTGGACCAACGCCGGTATCGCAGGCTGAAAGCGTGACGAGGCTGGCATTGAGATGGAGTTGTCGTATCTCCCGAACCTGCAGGAGCCCATCGTCGATGGGAGGATTCTCAGGTGCAAAGACGAGCGCGGACCTGTCCGGAAACTCTGGGTCGGCGTATCCATGCAGGGCGAGATGGATCACCTCGTATTGGTCGAGAGGCAGTCTTTTGAAGTCAGTCTCTGTTGCATTGCCGCCCAATAAAATAGTGTGCGGCTGCGGCAGGTCAGTGGCAACGGTCTCCACTTCGTAGCGGCTTTCAGGCAAGGCAACCAGCTCACTCCGGTTCAGGCCGGATACCGCCCGCCTGACCATGGCGAGGAGCGTTACCGGGGGAGCCTTGGATATCCAAGCTGCAACGCCAAGAAAAGCCAGGTCCGTGTGTGTCGGGAGATTGGCCCGGTGCCGCAGGAGATCGAGTACCGTCCCAGAAGGCGCAACACTCACGGTATGGGTCGCCAGAACGTATTGGCCTCCTTCGGCCAGCGCATTGAATGGCAGCAATTCCAGCTCGCCATCCGGAACGACGATGACATCCGCCTTGGCTCGATATTCCGGTATCCCGCCCAGTAGGCTATGGAAGAGTTTCTGCGCTAAAGGCAAGTCCGCTTTCCGATCCATCAGCTCTGCGCGGTATTGCGAAGCCTCTTCCGTCAATTCGCTCTTTGGCGCCAAGGTATAGCAGCGAGCCCCTTCTCTCGTGACAGCCAGTGCATACGAGTGGGGTTCGGCCAGCACGTATTCAACAAAAAGCTCGGACGGGTGAAGATCCTGTTCGAGTTGGCTGAGTGCCACTGGATCGGGAGGTGTATCGATGTCACTGTCGTCGTCCCCGAGTTGCTGTTCCGTCGTGTAAATCGCGTTGAGAATTTGGCCCCGTGCGGCGGGATTATCGGTATCCAGCAGACGGACATCAAGACGCGTCAATCGCAGTTCAGCGGCGCTGGGCGCATGAGGTGGGATGACTGCATGATGCGAGAGCGCCTGCGCCTCGATGCGTCCCCGCGCTCGTTCGATCACGCGGAACGCATCGCCCAGCTTCCCCTGGCTACTCAGGGAAGCGAAATATCCGGCGTAGACAACGCTCAAGTCATCCAAGAGCTGGCGTTCCACCATCGGGGTTGGGACTCTGCTCAGCAGAGCGTCGAGCAAATCTGCGCTCTTTTCGTAGAGGTCATCGGACGCTTGCACCTTGCCAAGTCGCGCCAGAATTTCAGCCTTGATGGCGAGATTCCGTGGAACGAAATACATCTCGTCAGGAATCTGCTTGTTCGCATCGATTGCTTCATCAATTGCGCTCAGGGCTTGGTTCAGCATTCCCTGATGGAGATAAGCCTTCGCCAGAAGCCCATCGGACTCGCTGATGCCGCGCCAATAGGAGAGCTGTTCCGCGTATTTGATCGCCTCCTGATAGTCGCCAATCGCCTGGTTCCATGCGTTCATTTGCTGATAGACCAAAGCTCTTGCGCGGTAGAGGTCGTAGAGATGCGCGGTCAGATGATACGCGGAGACTTTGCGCATTTCCTCATTGGCGAGTTGAAGTGCCTCCTGGTAGCGCCCCAAGCCGCTCAAGGCACTGATCTTCGCTGTAATCGCAATGGTCGGATAGGCAACGTGGGGAGTATTGGCGGCTGTCTTGATAGCCTCGTTCAGCGGTCCCAAGGCCTCTTTGTATTTGTGCAACTCGACAAGGCCGGTCCCGTACATGCTCGCGTAGCGGATTCGCGCGGCGGGATCGGTAAACTTGGCGACCATCCATGCACGGAGAACGTCCTTCTTTGCGGTTTTGATATCGCCCAGCAAGAAGGCGGCAATGCCTTGCTCACCAACAGCGCGAGAAGCCAAAAGATAATGGTGACGGGCGCGAGCCAACGACTCCACTTCTGTCCAGGTGGTGCGCGCCATGCCCGCGTCGTAGTTTGTTTCGAGCATTCCAAGAATAGTCAGAATCCGCAGGCGCGTCTCAGGGTCGCGGGCGGCAGGCAGCAACAAGTCCTGGCGCAACACTGCAATCTGGTTGGGAATCGTGGTGGACGATTCGCTCTTTGCGGGCATTTCGCTGACTTGTGCATAGAGTGCTTTGGAGGATTCGCCCTTGGCGCGAAAGGCGACTTCAGCCCGGCGGTAATAAGGCTCGGCCTGAATCCAAGCGTTCAGCCATGACAGATCGTCGGCATGCTTCAGCAGCGCCTCTGGAGATTGTGAATCCCGCCGCCGGACGACTTGATACACGACAACACTCAGCAGGGCAGCCAAAAGCAGACCGGCGACGATGCGAAACCTGGGGGGAACGGCGATTCGCATAGCACACCGCTTACTTTGGCGTCCATCATGCCAGATTGCAGCGGACAGATCAAATTTGGGTATGTTTGCCGGGAAATGCGGCGAGTGTCGCGAGTCGGGTACTTACGGCCCGTCGGGTGGGTGAGGATGGCCCGGCGATGGATCGCCGGCACATTCCAGGGTGGGAAGACGGGCAAAGAATGGACCTGCCCAGCGGCAGGTCCCGAGTGTTATTCCCCATCTATGCGGCGGCTTTCTTCGCAGGCTTTGCTGTTCCCTGCGTGGCTTTCTTGCCTTTCTCTTTGGCGGCGAACTCCTGCTTCACCTTGGCCGTAATCGCGTCGGTGTCCACCTTGTAAGTGCTGGCTGCATCCCGAAGCACGGTTGCCACGTTCGTCCGTGACGCGGCTAGCAGGATGGCCGTTTCCACCAGCAGTCGTGAGAGCGTCCCCTCGTCGGAGCGGCGGAGGAAGGCTGCAAGAGTTTTTGCGGTGCCTCCGTCGTCCCGTTTCTGCCGGATGCCGTGCTGCCGCGCCAGCATGGCAAGGCGGTTCTCATCCATGAGACTGGTCAGCTTCTCCAGAGTGAAAAGCAGGTCGCGCTTCATCAGGCGAACGGGAACGGCAGCTCCCACAGCGGCCAATACGCGGAGGCCGGTTGCGTTAACGATGGCCTGTTCCCTGCGCTGTTTCTCCTGTTCGGCTTTCCACTTCTCATCGTGGCTGGTTGACTGTTTCGGATGATGGATAGGGCAAGCTGGATTTGCACAGACCTTATGGATGGTGCCGACATCGACGCCTTCGGTGATGATGGCCTCGGTGGTGAACTTGCACACCTTGAACTCGGGCCGCTTCGCGTCGTCCTTCGACTTTGGCTTGTCGTCCCGAATCGCGGTGTACTTGTT
>NZ_DATKQC010000259.1:0-3246 GCF_035532915.1 Edaphobacter sp. | reverse complement strand
GCATCCCGCGCCTGGTCGAAGGCCAGCATATCGAGATCATGGGGGACACTGGTGCAGGCAAAACCCGGCTCATCATGCAGCTCCTCATGCAGATCAAGGAACGCGGCCATTCCGCGATCGTCTACGACCCGGCCTGCGAGTTCGTGCAGCGCTTCTATGATCCAACGCGCCAGGACATCATCCTCAACCCGCTCGACGCACGTTTCCCCTATTGGGGGCCTTCCGAGGAGTTGCGCCGTCGAGCGGAGGCAAAGACGATTGCGGCGTCTCTCTACCAACCAACGACCGACAAGAAAGGAGAGTTTTTCGTCGAGACGCCACAGAAAATCTTCGCGCATCTTCTGACCTTTGGACCCACTCCGCAAGAACTTGTGGACTGGATGGCGAACCCGGATGAGATCGACCAGCGGGTACAGACGACGGAGATGGCGAGCATGATCGCCAAGGGTGCGCAGCAGCAACGGAATGGCGTTCTGGCCTCGCTCGGACTCGTTGCCGACAGCCTCCGGATGCTCCCTACAAGAGAACAAGCCAAACGCACTTGGAGCGCGACGGAGTGGGCCGAAACCCGCAAGGGATGGATATTCATCACCTCAAAGCCAAGCGAGCGCGAGGCCCTTCGTCCACTGCACAGCCTCTGGATTGACCTGCTCGTTTTGCGTCTGCTCAATGAACCCAAGGGCAATCAGCATCCGGTATGGTTCGTGCTCGACGAGCTGGCGACTTTACAGCGACTTCCGCAGTTGCACACCGCCATCACCGAGAACCGAAAGAGCAAGAACCCTATCGTCCTTGGCTTTCAGGGCAAGGCGCAGTTGGAGGTCATCTACGGACATCTCGCGGAGGTGATGCTGTCACAGCCGGCAACCAAGATCTTTCTTAAAACTACGGAACCCAAGGCCGCCGAGTGGGTGTCGAGCGCCATCGGCAAAGTAGAGATTGAGCGGGTGCGCGAGACCCACTTCGATGGTTCGCGGCACGGACACAACTTCACCATCGACCGCCAGGTGGAACCGCTTGTTCTCGACTCAGAAATCTCCGGCCTCGCCGACCGCCATGCTTTTCTGAAACTCGGCAACCACGTGGCAAGATTCTCCTTCGCCTTCAGCGACATTCCCGCAACCGAGGTTGCCTTCATTCCACGATCTCTCGAAGGCGACGACCTCGACTTCGATCCAAAGACGCTCCACAAGAAGGCCAGTAAAGCCTTCGTCCCCGTGGAGGCTTCCACGAGTCCTGAGGAGTCGCACGAACTTTCTCAGTCCACGCACTCCATGGGTGATTGATCATGCTCACCATCTCCAAAGCACTCTCGTCTTCGCAGGCGCGCACCTACCACGCGAAGGAATTTGTCTCCGCAGAGCAGAATTATTGGAAGCAGGATGGGGCTGTCGTTGGCGAGTGGCACGGTCGTTTGGCAGAACGGTTTGGGCTTTCCGGGCCGGTGAGCGAGGAGCATTTCGCGCGACTCGCGGAGGGCCAACATCCGCTTACGGGCGAGCAACTGGTGCGCCACCGTGTCGTTCAGGAGTATGAGCGCAATGACGGCTCGAAGGTCGCTCCAGTCGAGCACCGGGCTGGCTGGGATGCGACGTTTTCCGCGCCAAAGTCCGTGTCCTTGACCGCGCTCGTGGGCGGGGATGACCGCGTGCGTGAGGCCCATCGTGCAGCCGTGGATACCGCTCTAAGCGAGTTGGAGCGCTACACCCAGGCACGGCTTGGCGGGAATCGTCCGGCAGAAAACACAGGGGCATTTGTAGTCGCCAAGTTCGAGCATGACACCGCCCGTCCTGTGGATGGCTATGCGGCTCCGCAACTTCATACCCACGCCGTGGTCTTCAACGTCACGGAGCGTGAGAACGGTAAGACGCGGGCCCTGCAGGAACGGGCCCTCTTTGAATCCCAGCAGTTCGCCACGGCGGTCTATCAGTCGGAACTCACCTACCGGCTCCGCTCACTTGGATACGAGATAGCCTCCGGCCGCAGTGGCGCTCCGGAAATCAAGGGGTACTCGCAGGATTACCTCGATGCCTCAAGCCCGCGCAGTCAGCAGATTCGCACTTACCTTGAACGGAGTGGCTTTGAAGGCCATGAGGCTGCGCAGATTGCCGCACATTCGACACGCGACAGCAAGAAGGCAGTTTCCGTGGGCCAAGCCGTGGCTGCGCATCGCAAGCTCGCCGCGGAGTTTGGCCATCAGGCCGACCGGGTAGTCGAACAAGCTCACCAACGAGCTTTGAAACCGGAACCCGAGCACCAGGCCATGCGCCAATCGCCCCATCAGGCAGTGACCTATGCCCGTGACAGGAACTTCGAGCGGGAGGCAGTGGTCGATGAACGCCGTCTTTACCGGGATGCACTACGGCGTGGCATGGGCGATCTGACAGTCACTCAAATTCGATCCGCGCTTGATGAGCGCATGGCCAGCGGCGAATTTCAGATTGCATCGCGGAAAGTTCATGCCAGCGGCCGGCAGTTCACGACCGAGGAGATGATTCGCGCCGAAAAGGAAGTGATTGCGCGGGTGCTCGAAGGGCAGAATCGGAACAAGCAGATTGCCTCTATCCAGCAGGTTGTTCACCTCACGGAGGCGAACGCGCACTTAAACCCAGCGCAGCGTCGTGTCGTTGAAGAAGTGCTGCTGTCTCGCGACCAAGTTCAGGGGCTGCAAGGTACCGCCGGCACCGGAAAGACGACGGCACTCTCAGTGATTCATCGAGGGGCAGAGTCTGCCGGGTATTCCGTCGAGGGCTTCGCGCCCACCTCTCGCGCTGCAAACCAGCTCCGCGAGGCCGGAATCCCAGCCGACACGCTGCAAGGCTTTCTCGCGCGTAATCGGTCGGGAGCCGGTGACCGCGACGAGCGGCATCTCTATTTCCTGGACGAGTCATCGCTCAGTTCAACCCGGCAGATGCGGGACTTTCTGCGGCGCATCGGGGATCAGGATCGTGTCCTGCTCATCGGAGACACACGCCAGCATCAGGCTGTCGAAGCGGGTAAGCCGTTCGAGCAACTCCAACAAGCCGGAATGCACACGGCCCATCTGGACCAGATCATTCGCCAAAGGGAGCCGGAACTGCGGAGGGCGGTCGAATATCTCGCGCAGGGAGACACCGCAGCGGGTCTCGCCCTGCTCCAAGAGCAGGGCCGTATTCGCGAAGTTCCCAACAAACAGGAGCGCATCGGGGAGATTGCTCGAAGCTATGCGGACGCGCCAAATGGCACATTGATTGTTTCGCCGGACAA
>NZ_DATKQC010000258.1:0-10817 GCF_035532915.1 Edaphobacter sp. | reverse complement strand
CTCGCCAGCCTTCTCGTGTTTACGCCGCTTTATGCGGCCATCATCGGCACCAGCAAACCGGCGGAATCCATTACCGTCGAAAGGATCGCACAACTTCCTGCGAAAGATCGCGCTGCATGGACCGCCTATCTTGACCGCTCGCAGAAGCAGATGGGCGCCGATCGCGCTACGCTTGCCGCCGAGCGCACGCCGGGGATGCCTGAGCCTCCTATGCCAAAAGAGAGTTTCAGTGCGCGCAGTATGCCGCTGCATCGCGATGCCGCCTGGTATGGAACGCCGGAGGCACGGCACATTGCGGATGTGATCGTCAGCTTTGAGACGCCTGCCGGAGGGTGGAGCAAGAACCTTGATATGAGTGGTCAGGCTCGCCTGCGCGGCCAGAGCTACACCACCGACAACCTCTCCAAGCACCTTGGGCCAGACGACTTCGATGCCCCGAAAGACCCTCATTGGAACTACGTCGGAACACTGGATAACGACGCGACCAATACGGAACTTCACTTCCTTGCACTGGTCTCCGCAGCGACTCCGGGTAAGGCAGGCGATCTCTATCGCACCAGCTTTATCAAAGGTATTCGCTATCTGCTCGCCGCCCAGTTTCCCAACGGAGGCTGGCCACAGGTCTGGCCACTTGAGGGGGGATATCACGACGCCATCACGTACAACGACAACGCCGTCACCGAATCGGCGGAGGTGCTGACCGCCGTCGCTGAAGGCGGTCGCGACTACGCGTTCGTCCCCGCTTCCCTTCGTCGCGAGTCGGGCGCTGCTGCACGCCTCGCGCTCGAGTGCATTCTGGCCACGCAGATCATGGTGGAAGGCAAACGCACCATCTGGGCGCAACAGCACGACGCGCTTACCCTTACTCCGGTATCCGCGCGCAACTTCGAGCCGGTTGCACTGGCTACGGGAGAGAGCACCGACATACTGCTCTATCTGATGGAACTGCCGCATCCCTCCCCTGCTGTGATCGCTTCCGTTCAGGCAGGCATTATCTGGCTCAAGGCAAACGCCATCGATGGACAGGTGTGGATAGGGGGACGAAATACTTCGGGTGGCCGTCATCTTGAGCCACAAGCGGGAGCCAGCCCGATCTGGGCGCGCTATTACAGCATCACGTCCGGAAAACCCATCTTCGGCGACCGGGACAAGACGATTCACGATACCGTGAGCGACCTGTCGCTGGAACGCCGCAACGGCTATGCGTGGTATGGCTCCGAGCCGAAGCAGGCAATCGACACCTATGCCGCCTGGAGCGCGCGTCTTTCCACAGCACATTGATTTCAGCAGAAAATTGAATGAGATGGACGCGAGGAGACAGGCCAATGGCATTGCGCCCAATCTGTCGCTCTTTAGGTGGCCTTTAGAAGGCTGTTACGAGCAAGATAATTCCGGCAGTCAAGGCCGCGATCTGGTACAAGAGATCGGTTCGGACAGGCAGCCCTGATTCCTGCACGGCCGGGGAATCTATCGCTTGCTGTCCTGGCAGAGTCACTGGCACGGAGAATAGCAGAATTTCATTTGGGGAGTCCATGTGCTTCTCCTGATGAAGAAGTAGATGCTGTTTCTAACGCGATGATGCACCTATAAGTTCCGTTCCGAGATAAAAATTTAGCTAAGAATCAGGCTGGGACGCGAGCTTGGTTCCTGCCGGGGGAAGATTTCCCGGCAAAAGTATAAAATCTCGGCTATATGAGCGATATGAATCAAACCGAAAATACGGGGCGTAGCACAGGGGAACCGGCGATCTTTGGAACCAAGCCTCCTGCCAGCGGCGGGATACCGATGGCCGCCTGGGTGATTGCGGCGCTGGTGGTGGTTTTGGTGGTGGTTGGAATGGTGATGGCCAGCCGGGGCAAAGGCAAGGCGACTCCGACCAATAGCGTGCAGCCGCTGGCAGCCTATGCCGGAAATCTGCCCTTGTCGGGGCTTGCGATGAGCGAATCGACGAGCATTTCAGGGGGAAAATCCACCTTTGTCGATGGGCATATCAAAAATACCGGTAGCGCGACTGTCACCGGGATTACCGTCCAGGTGCTGTTCGGCAACGCGGAGGGTTCATCGCCGACGATCAATACGATGCCACTCACGCTGATCCGTACAAGGCAGCCCTATATTGATACGCAATCTCTGGGCTCCTCGCCGCTGAAGCCGGGTGACGAACGCGACTTCCGCCTCATCTTCGAGTCCATTCCTGAGAATTGGAATATGGAGATGCCGGAGGTGCGCGTGGTTGGGGTAGAGACTAAGTAGGGTAGACGACCTAACAAAATCTTCCGGTTTAGCGGTGACATGCGTTGTCAGCAATAGTTACCTGCCGACCGGAAGATTTTGCTTGAGGGGGCTCTAATTTGTCCGGGTGGGGCGCAGCGGAATAAATCATATAAACCATTTATTTTGAACTACTTGCCACGCTATTTTAGTTTGGCATGGTGGTTGCTCTAGTCACAGTGTCGACGTTTGACCAAACAGACGCAGGACTGTACACAAGGAGCAAAACGATGATGAAATCCGGCAGTACTTTTGGCCTCTCAGTTCTCATCTTAGGTGGCGCGATGGGCATCACAGCGCTCGCGCAGTCGAATGAGTCCCCAGTTGTTCAGACCTCAACGACCAATGCGGCAAGCACCTCAACCATGAATCCGGCGGACAGCAGCACTTATGCCACTGGAAAGCCGTTGACCATGGAGTCCAAAGAGGGCTTCTGGGGTCACGTGAATCCTTTCGCCCGGAAGAAGTGGGTGAAGAGACAGCTCGATCCGATCAGGGATCGCGACAACGAGTTGGATCAGCTTCAGGCGAAGAATGCCAATGACATCCGCGACGTAGATACCCGTTCTCAGGCTGGAATTCACCGCGCCATGGATGCTGCCAACACTGCCGATGAGCACGCTCAGGCAGCAGCCACCACAGCGAACTCTGCTCAGACTCTCGCAGGCACGGCCAGCACCCGGACGGATGCTTTGAACACGACGGTCGGCAATCTTGACCAATACTCCGAGGTAACTTCGGCGGCGATTCCTTTCGCCAAGGGCCGTACGGCTCTGGGGCCAAAGGGCAAGGCTGATCTCGATGACCTGGCCACGAAGCTGGCGGGACAAAAGGGCTACATCGTTGAGGTAGAGGGCTATAGCCGGAATGGCGTGCAGACCTCGCAGGCGATGGCCGACTCGGTGGTTCGCTACCTCGTGGAAGAGCATCAGGTGCCGGTCTATCGCATCTATCGCACCGGCATGGGCCGTAATACTGTCAAGTCGGAAGATGGCGATCATGCGATCACGAACGGTGTAAAGGTTGCGCTGATGCATAACAGCCTGGCCTCGATGAACTCCAACTCAGCCAATAACGTTGTGCCCAGCTCCCCCGCAGCCGCCTCGGCGACGTCGGGTGTGAGTGCACCCCCGGAGCAGTAGCCCTCCCCTAAGGGTGGCATGTAAGGGACTACCCCCATGTCACCCGCAAGTTTGCCGAGTCAGCGACATAGATCGCGCTCGCAAAAACCTCTCCTAACCAGAGAGAACCAAGGCAGATTGGCCCCTCTAGCGAGGGGCCGTTTTTTTGCTTGTGATCCCAGTTATTTGTCTCGGTGGCGCGGTACAAGCGGAATAGGGAGGCCCGAAGGCCTCCCTATCAATCGACTTACAGAGTCTTAGCTCTTTTCAGAAAAGGTATGGATGCCGCATTCCAGCTTCTTGCCGCCCCAGCGGCCGCTGCGGGCGTCCGCGCCTGCCTCGGGAATCGCCGTGCATGGCTCGCAGCCAATGCTGGTGTAGCCACGGGCATAAAGCTCAAGCTCCGGGATGCCATGATTCTCCGCATACCCAGTGACATCATCCCAAACCCAGTCCGCCAGGACACTCACCTTCTTCAGATGCCTGCCGGTCGGGAGTTTGTGATCTTCGACCTTCTTCAGGCCCGCTCGTGTGGGCGACTGCTCTCGCCGCAACCCGGTAAACCACCAGTCAAATGGCTCCAGAGATCGCATCAGGGGTTCCACCTTGCGAATCTGGCAGCACTGCGTGGGCTGAACAATGTGGAGCAGGCCGTACTTGGCCTCGTGCTCTTCGAGAGTGGTCAAGGGCATTGCATTGACGAGGTTCAGCCCCCACTCCGCGACCATCCGATCACGGTAGGCGATCAGCTCCTTGAAGTGATAGCCCGTCTCCAGGAAGATGACCGGAACATCGCGCAGATGTTTCCGCAACAGATGAAGGACGACCATGTCCTCGGTCTGAAAGCTGCTCGTGAGGCAGACATTTTTCCCTGCCGAATCGCGCAGGATCTGCGCCACCAGGTCTTCAGCCGTCAACGTTTCGTAGTCAATACCAGCTTCAAGTACGCTCATTCGCTCACTCCTGCCAACCGCAGAATCTCGTCTGCGTCTCGACCTTCGCCCAGCAAAACACCGTCCTCGGCGAAGCCCTCAATGCGGGCCAGCGCATCCACATCCAACGAGCGCGCCGTGACCGCAATAACGCCTGCCAGTTGCAACGCTCGTACCGCACCGGCCAGAGCGGCGTCAGGGATCAATGCGTCGTCCACCAGCACAGCCCGTTCGCCGCGAAGCTGCAGGGCCTCGACGACCCGGGCTGCCAACGGCTTCTGCTCCGGCACCCATACCAGCACGGTGCGTGTCGCAGCATCTGCCGAAGTCTCCATCGCAGCAACGATCATTCCCGCGCCAACCGTGGCGTTGGTCACGCCATCGATCAGGATCAGAGCACCAGTTCCCCGATTGTCGGCATACGAATCGAAGAAGAGCGGAAGGCTGGTCTCGAACTCGACCTCGGCGATCTCATTCATCTCAAGCTGGTTGGCGGAGACCTCTTCCAGCGTTCCAACATCGACGCGATGCCGGATGGCGCGCACCGTGGCCCGTACCGTCCGCGTGGTGTGCTTGGCAACATAGGTGCGCCCGACGACCAGCGGATCCTCATGCATCCACACCACCATGGCGCGGAAGTGCCTGCTGATCTGCGGCAGGGCATCGGAGGCGTCCGAGGCCGAGACCAGCATCTCGCCACGGCTGAGGTCGATCTCGTCTTCAAGCTCCACGGTCACACTCTGCGGGTAGGCGGCGGCATCCAGATCGCCATCGTAAGTCACGATGCGCTTGACTGTCGTCTCGCGCCGCGAAGGCAACGCAATCACTCGCTCGCCAGCGCGCAAGGTTCCACGCGCCACCTGTCCGGCAAAGCCGCGGAAGTTGGCATCGGGCCGCAGAACAAGCTGCACAGGAAAGCGCACGGGACCGTTGACCTCACCGGCTCCCAGCGGCACCGTCTCCAGATACTCGAGCAGGGTTGGACCGGAGTACCACGGCGTCGCCTTGCTGGAGGTGACGACATTATCGCCCTCGAGCGCGCTGACCGGAATTGCCTCGACGTTCTTGAGGCCCAGGCGCCGGGCCAGTTCCAGAAACTCCGAGCGAATCGCCGCAAAGGTCTCCTGCGAGTAGCCCACCAGGTCCATCTTGTTGACTGCGGCGACCACATGCGGAATGCCCAGCAGCGAGGCGATGTAGGTGTGGCGTCGCGACTGTGGCAGCAGACTTCCCTGCTTCAGATAGGCTTTGGCATCGATCAGGACGATGGCAACATCCGCCGTCGAGGCACCGGTCGCCATGTTGCGAGTGTACTGCTCATGGCCCGGCGTGTCCGCGATGATGAACTTGCGCTTCGACGTAGAAAAGTAGCGGTAAGCCACGTCGATGGTGATGCCCTGCTCACGCTCGGCCTTCAGGCCGTCGGTCAGCAGGGAGAAGTCCACATGGCCGCCGGAGGCCCGGTTGACGCGGCTCTTCGCCACGGCGGCAAGCTGGTCCTCATAGACGCTTTTGGTGTCGTGCAACAGTCGTCCGATCAGCGTGCTCTTGCCATCGTCGACGCTTCCCGCAGTGGTAAAGCGAAGCATCTCCTGCTCAAGGTGTGCGTCCAAAAACTCATCGAACCGCACCGACGACTCGGGTATTACAGTGTGGGTTGCCATTTAGAAGTAGCCCTCCCGCTTCTTCGTCTCCATCGAGCCTTCTTCGTCGTGGTCGATCGCGCGATTTTCGCGCTCACTGCGCCGGAACGTCATCAACTCTTCGATAATCTTCGGCAGCGTGTCCGCCTCGCTGGGCATAGCGCCTGTGCATGGAGCGCAACCGAGGCTGCGCATCCGCACCTTTATGTTCTCGACCTTTTCGCCCGGCAACAGCTTCATGCCTTCGCGATACAGCGTCAATGCTCCGCCCCGCCTGATCAACGGACGCTCCTTGGCAAAGTAGAGCGGCACGATGGGAATTTTTTCCGCGTAGAGATAGAGCCAGATATCCAGCTCCGTCCAGTTCGACAGGGGAAACACGCGGATACTCTCGCCTTTGCGCAGCCGGGAGTTATAAAGGCTCCACAACTCCGGCCGCTGGTTCTTGGGGTCCCACTGCCCGGCCGTATCACGGAAGCTGTAGACGCGCTCCTTGGCCCGGCTCTTCTCCTCATCGCGGCGTGCGCCGCCGAACGCGGCATCGAAGCCGCCTTCTTCGAGGGCATCGAGCAGGCTTCGCGTCTTCAAGAGGCCGCAGCAGTTCTGGGTTCCGAGCGTGTAGGGATTGGCGCCTGAAGCAATCGCCTCTTCGTTGCGATGCACGATCAGGTCAGCGCCAATTTCCTTCGTGTACTCGTCACGAAAGGCGATCATCTCGGGAAATTTGTAACTGGTGTCGACATGCAGCAGAGGAAACGGGATCTTGCCCGGATAGAAGGCCTTCTGCGCCAGCCGCAACATGACCGACGAGTCTTTGCCTATCGAATAGAGCATGACAGGGCGGGCAAACTCGGCCACGGCCTCTCGCATAATCGCGATACTCTCGGCCTCGAGCGCCTGCAGGTGGTTTAACTGGGCGGCTTGGCGTACCGCTTCTATATCTGTAGCAATCATTAGAGTTGCCTGTCTCCCAAAAAGCTGGATCTCAAAGAAACGCAAACCGAGCGCTTCTGAGCAAAGGGTTTGGATTGTGGAAAGGGGTATGGGTCGCTAGCGCGGACAGCGCGCAAAGACCATCCGGCAACAACAACAAGCGCAGATGATAGGAGACACCATATATATAACTATAAATGGCGTTCAGTCCAGCCGCAACCGCTCGAAAATATCTGCTAAACTAAGTCAGTCGATACGGCGGTTCAGCAAGCCTTCCCAAGCGCTTGAGCAACACGAAGCGTCCCACTCCATCGGCATCTCACCGTAGTACATTCGGGGCGTAGCGCAGTCTGGTAGCGCACCTGGTTCGGGACCAGGGGGTCGGAGGTTCGAATCCTCTCGCCCCGACCATTTAAATCAATTTCTTAGAGAGACTGATAAATCAGGGAATTCCAATTGAATGGAAACACGGCATCGATGGTGCGTGTGACCGCCTCCACTCGTTCCTCCCATGGGTTCCGGGAGATCAGATCCCAGACAATGGCTTAATTCACAGCGGTTCGCAGCCCTCCATGCATCAAGCGAATGTTTTCAGGCGAAAGCCTCGGATGAAACGAGTTGAAGAACTCCTGCGGTTCCATCGCTTTCAAATCCTCCAGTTTCGTGTCGCCCCACCTCGGTAGGAGGTATGAGGTAACAAGAACTCATATTGCCCTTGCGTCGAGTTCTTGCGGTGTGTCCATGTCAGTCCCCGGCACGATTCATAGAGACTTCTGACAAGTCACTTCCCTTTCATAAACTCCTCGATTGCGGCGCGACGAAATCTCACATATGGCAGAGTCGCAAGAGGCCAGGAAGCTCTTGCTGGTGTGTATAAACCCACGTTGGCTGGACACGAAGGCTTCTTCGCGACTTCAACCGGAGCCGTACCACGAATCTGCAATCATCTACAAATCGAACTCAACTGTGGGATATCCTTCTTGTTTGCTGAGGCCGAGCCCGATTGAGTCTACTTGGTCACGACCGTTACAACTGATCGATCCGTTCCGCTCCACGCCGGTGCACCTTCATGCTTCAGCTGATGCGCGGCATCATCCCAAGTGATATTCGTGAGTTTGCCGCCGCTCTTCTCGTACTGATAAGTGTTACCGTCGTCCTGAAAGAGTGTGAACTTTCCGTCCGCTCCCGAATACACCCGTACTGACGCGATCGTCTGTGGCTGCTGTGCGCTCTGGACCTCCGATCCAAGGGGCACAATACTTCCAGCCTTTACAAAAAGCGGCAGCGTATCGATCGGAGCATCCGCCACTATTGTCTGCCCTCCATGTAGCCGTTCATTGGTCCAGTAGTTGTACCAATCACACCCTGCCGGCAGATATACCGGCCGGTGCGTCGCGCCTTGTTCCGTTACCGGGGCTACAAGGAAGGCCGGTCCATACATATATTCGTCCGGAATATTCGCGGCCTTAGGGTCTTCGGGGAAATCCATGAATAGCGCCCGCATATACGGAGCGCCCGTCTGGTAGCTGCGATACGCAATCGAATAGGTGTACGGCAGAAGCTGGTAACGGAGCTTCAGATATTTCGCAAGGATCGGCTCCGCTTGCTTGCCATACGACCACACTTCGTTGTGATTTCGTTCTCCATGCGCGCGCATCACAGGCTGAAACGCGCCCCATTCAAACCATCGCACAAACAGTTCGGGATAGTCCTCATAGTTTCCGATGGTGCCCCGTACATCCGATCCATCAATCAACGGCTTATGTTCCGCGTGGTAGTCCGCCGGAAGCGAGGGCGAGAAGAACCCTGCGATATCCGTGTCCCAGTACGGCATTCCGCTCGCTGTAAAGTTCAGGCCCGCCGGAATCGAGCGCTTCAGCATGTCCCACGTCGAAACGATGTCGCTAGACCAGAAGACCGTGCCGTTGCGTTGTGCCCCCAGGTACGCGGCTCGCGCCAAAATCATGACCCTCCGGCTATCCCCAAAATCCCGCCGGAATCCTTCGTACACCGAAGCTGTATGAAAGAGCGGATAGACATTGTAAAAGCGCGTTCCCGAGCCGATGAAGAACACGTCTTTCGCCGGATCGACATCTGGCTCCGTTTCGTCCAGCCAAATATAATCAAACCCGTACGGGTTCACATACCGGTCGCGAATCTTTTCCCAGAACCACTTGGCCGCTTCGGGATTGGTGGTGTCGATGTTCGGCCCGATGACATCCTTGTAGCCTCCCGAGTCGGGCTTTCCGTCGCGCGTATGTACCAACCATCCCTTGTCGAGCAGCATGTCATAGAACTGGGTGCCCTGCGAAAAGTGCGGCCACACGCTCAGAAGCGTATTGACATCCATTGCATGCAGCTCACGATTCATCGCGGCTGGATCCGGCCATCGCCTAGGGTCCAGATCCATTTCGCCCTGCCTCGTCATGTTGAGGAAGTCCACGACAACCACATCGAGCGGCAGCTTCTTCTCGCGATATTCCTTCGCTACATCCAAAATCTGTTGCTGCGTGGGATAGATGGCCTTGCTCTGGATGTAGCCGTAGACTGCCCGAGGCAGCATGTGCGAGACGCCGGTCAGCCGCCGATAACCTTCATAGATCTCGTCGCTGGTTTCGCCCGCGATGACAAAGTAGGATACTCGGTCTCCGACCTCGGACGACCACACATTCTGCCCGTTAAAACCGAGGTCCACCGTCGTTTTTGATGGATTGTCCCAGACCAGCCCGTAGCCCCTTGTCGAAACCATGAAGGGCACACAGACGACCTCGCCTCCAATCGCGCCATAGTCATGCCAGCATCGGATCTGGTGATCCCGCAGGTCCATCCAGCCCTTCTGCTGCTGCCCCAATCCGTAGTAGTGCTCGTCGGCGCGCGAGTCGAACACAGCCGCAACACGGTAGCCCCGTTTGCCGGAGTCTAACTGGGCGACTTCCGGGCGTTCAGGCGACATGATCCAGCTGCGCATATGCAGCAATGTCTTGCCTTCGGCTGTTGACACCACGAGCGAGTCGTTGTGCTGACGATGACCACCTCCGCCACCGAAGTAGATATCGCGCAACTGGCTGTTCAGAGCATCGAGCGGCATAGGTTTCGGCAGCTTATCCTTCGACGGGTTCTCCGGCGAGACGCGAACCACCATACGGGCAGATCGGAAGACGTCGCCTTCCGCATCGCGCTCATGGGTCCATCCCGTCGCGGAAGGCTTACCCACAAATCCATATCCTGGATCGCTTGTCGCCGCGGCCCGATCGGTGCTTATCGTCACTCGCAGAATATTCGGAGCATAGGGAGCCAGCGAAATCACTCGCCCATCGCGCTGCAGCACCAGCGGACCACTCTGGGCCATTGCTGCTCCGCCGAGCCACAATGTCAGAAGCAAAGAACTCAGCCCAAGCACCAGCGACGGCCGGACGAAATACCGCCCTCCCCGAAGCCCGCGAATAACACACTCCCACCCGTCCAACAGCCACGAAATCTGCATTTTTTCTCCTGCACACTGGCGCCTCCCATACTACGGGAAGCATGCTACTTGCCATCCCAAATTGTAGAAGGCTCCCTCTCACGACGTCTAAGAAGGTGATCCGACACTTCCCTTCATCCGCGGTGATCGCTGTAAATGGTCAAGATATTAATGACACTCTCACCGATCGCAATCATCGCGCCATGGCTGGTCTCTCCATGGGAGGCATGCAGACCTTCGAAGTCACACTCGACCATCTCAACCTCTTCTCCTCCATCGGCGGGTTCAGCGATGCTCCCTTTTTGCTGGGAGATACGCCATACGACCCACCAGTGCCTCTACCATCGGTCCACGCCGTGAAGGCTTCACCTTTCTTTGAGAGCACGTCCTGCAGCATCGCCTTATCCAGCGTTAGCTCCGCCACCAGCTGCTTCAGGCGCATGTTCTCTTCTTG
>NZ_DATKQC010000257.1:0-12252 GCF_035532915.1 Edaphobacter sp. | reverse complement strand
ACACCGCACCCAACGCGGCAATCCAGCGAACATTCATCGCCAGCGGAGGCACGACCGCCCTCACGCCAAGCCAGATAAACACGCCGGTCGCCGCTGCAATAATCAGATAGTCCCACCAGCGCCGCTTCTCGTTGCGCGTATTGAACTCGTCGCCGGCCATCGCCATCATCGTCCGGTTATAGTCCAGCCCATAGCGCTCGCACTCCCTCAGCACCGCCTCGTTGGTCGAAGTCTGCTCCTTCGCCGAAGCCACCGCCGTACTGATCGCCAGCGCGCCCAGAATCATCACAAGCGACCCAGTCACCACCAGCAGCTTATGCCGATGGTCCGCCGCCGCCAACTCCCCAAACACCAGCGCTCCCCACGCCAGCCCCCAAAGCTGGTTCGTATTCGACAACGGAATTCCCCGTCCAATGCCGACATATTTCGTCGCAAACTGCTGAAACAGGTCGCCGATCACCCACACAAACCCGCCCAGAAACAGCCAGAAGACCATGCCTCGCAGATGGAACAGTTGGAACGACGGCGAGTGCAGCCCTCCATCGAGCGCCAGGGTAAGCCCAAACACCGTGCTCAACTCCCCCACCGTAAACGCGGTCACGAACGACAGCGGATTCATGCCGCTCAGATACGCCTTCCGGTAAGGAACATACATCGTCCCCCACATTAAACTCGCGCCAGCGGCAGCAAGTATCCCGCCCACCGCGTTGTGGCCCGTAGCCGTCCCTCCGTGCAGCGTGCTGAAGCCCAGCATCACCGCCGCAGCCACAATCGCCACCGTCCCCAAGACCACCTTGCCGATGTTCTTTCCGCTGGCTCCTTCAAGCTCGCGGAACAGCAGCCTCCCCCACAAAAGCCCGATCAGCGAGTTCGTATTCCACAGCGGAAACGCCACCGCCAGACCCACATCGCGAATCGCAAACACGGTCAGTGTATTGGCCACCGCCCACAGCGCCCCAGCCAGCAGCGCCCACACGATCAGGTGCTTCCTCTCAAACAGGTCGGCGAAGACATAGCTCGTCCCCTTCAATAGCGTCGGAAACGTCCACCGCGCTGTGAACACCCCCGCCACCATGCACAGCGAGATCGCAAACGGAGAGAAGCCCGCGTTCACCAGCTTCGTCGGGGCCTCCGCCGCGCCCAGCCACACTCCCGCAGTCAGCCCGCAGACGACGCCCAGGCCATGCAGCGACATCCCCTCTTTTTGCCTCTTGGTTACTGCACTTCCCACACACTTCTCCACGTTCAATCGAACATCTTTATAAAAAAGTAAGCCAGTATGTTTTATAAAAATGGCTTGGACTTTTTACCTATTGCCGCTTCCTAGTGCAACACCACCAGCAGGGCGATCCCGGCGATCAGCACAAAAAATGGCACCAGAAAGTGACTGTCGGTCACGATCGTCCTCACGCCACGAAGAAAATCCATCGCAAAACCTCCACGTTTACATCAGTTCCATCCATAGTAAGCGGTTACGTTGCAGCCACCGTACATGCCGCCGCAAAGCCTGTCAATAGTTCTCCCGCTCCGCAAAAAAGCCCTGGAGATCTCCAGGGCTTTTTTGCATCTACCTTCGCTAATTCCTAGAAAGGATTGAGCTTATCCAGCCCCTTCTTCTTCTTGTGCTTGCTCGACGACTCATCCGACTTGTCGAACGCCGGCTTCGTCTTCTTCCCCTTCGGGTTCGGAGCCTGGGCTGCGGGCTGCGTTCCCGGCTTGACCTCGTTCACTTGCATCGGAGAATCCCCAGCCTTCTCGACCGCAGGCAGGGGCGTATTGTTGGTCGGTCCGACGGCCTTCAGGCCGCCATCCGCGCCGCTCGACTTCGGAGACGAAGAAGGCGAGACGATCTCGACTCCCATCGAATTCGAGGCCGCTCCCGCGGATGTATTGCTGGTCGCTCCCGGAACGCTCGTGTCCACCGCTGAACCGCTGTCGGCTCCCGGAGCAGCCGTAGGAACTTCATGGAACGCCAACGGAGCAGCCGGTGCTGCAGGAGCAGCAGCCTCATCCGCCGGTGCTGCATCGCTCGTTCCCGCCGCAACCGGCTTGGCCGCCGTTGCCGTCGCCGTCTCAGGATGCATCGAGGTATTGAAGTCTGTGATGATCTTCCGCGTAACGTCCGGCGCCAGCGTCGGCTTCGGATCGCTCAGCGATGGCTCGCCCACATGGGCCGCCATCACCGTATCCGGCGTGTGCATCACCAGCAGCCTGGCCCGCTGCTTCAGGTTGTACCCGGAGCGGCTGTTTTCCAGCGCCTCGCTCGCAGCCACCTCAGCCGCGGTCGGTGCGGGAATCGGAAGGTTCATCGCCGCCAGCCGGTCGCGCGCATCTTCTACGTGCGGCGAAGCCGAGTGCTCGAGCACCACCCTGCGGTAAGCTTCGGCAGCCTGATCGTCATAGATATGCTCCAGCCGCGCCTTCGCGGCCTCCGGCAGCTGAATGGAACGAACGTAATTCGCCTCCGCCTCGTAAGCGTCTCCCAGTCCAACCAGCACATCGTCCATGTGGCTGTACTCGGGATAGGTGTCGACCACGGTCTGATAGCGTGCAATCGTTGCCGGCCACGCAGAACGGGAGGCATAAAAATCGCCAATCTCCGCCTCGCGCTGCGCCATCACCTCCTGCACCTCGCGCAGCCGCTGCCTGGCCTGCGGCACCAGCGCCGACTCCGGGAACTGCTGCAGCATCAGCCGGTACTCTTCCTCGGCATGGGTGGCTTTGCTGTAGTCGCGGTCCGGCTTGTCCATCTGCCGGAAATAGATATCGCCCACGCGCATCTGCGCCTCGGCCGCCTCAGGAGCGTTCGGGAAGAAGGTGATGAAGTCCTTGTACTCGCTCTCGGCCTGCATCAACGCAGCCGTGCCGCCCTCTTTGTACCAGCTGTCGGCAATCGCCAGCTTCGCCCGCATCTGAAACTGCGAGTCGGGATAGGTGTTGAGCAGCGTCTGCAGGTCCAGCCGGGCGACATCGAAGTGTCCCTTCTTGGTCGCGATCACAGCCTTGTCGTACAGTTCCTTGTCCGGCAGCTTCGCGTCCTGCTCCGCAATCGGAGTGAGGGTCTTCTGCTTGCGCAGCTCTTTCTTCGTGTCCTTGGACACGACGACCTTTTCCTTCTTCTCCTTGTGCTTCTTGCGCCCCGAGGTCGACAGCGTCACGCTCTCCTGCTGCTGTCCATTGGCATCGGTCGTCGTCTGCGACGAGCCCGTCACCTGTGCCCCTGCAACCATTGAAGACGTCAGCAATACCGCTACCGCCACCCCGGCCAGCGCACTGGCCTTCAAACTTGGAAAAAAGGAACGCTCACTCATCCTGCGGTGTACCCCATAAGCCTCGCGCATCGGCGCACAGGCTGCATCCTATTCTAGTCTTTCCTGTCAGCCTTGTCCCCGTAGGTCGTGGCTAGTTTTGTTCGGGCGCGGCGGCACGGGCTACCTTCAAAAACTTCCGCGCATTCTGCTCCGTCTTCTTCGGGCTGAAGATGGCCGAGCCAGCCACCAGCATATCCGCTCCTGCTTCCACCACGCGGGCGACCGTATCGTGAGCAACGCCGCCATCGACCTCGATGCGGAACCCCAGACCCATCTCCTTGCGCAGCGCCGCCAGATAGGCGATCTTTTCGAGCGCGAGCGGAAGAAACTTCTGCCCGCCAAACCCCGGATTCACGCTCATCACCAGCACATAATGCACCATCGGCAGCACTTCGATCAGCGTATCCACTGGCGTCGCCGGATTGATCACAACTCCCGGCTTCATCTTGTGCTGCTCGATCAATTGCAGCGTCCGGTGCAGATGCCTACAAACCTCCTGCTGCACGCTGACCATGTTCGCGCCCGCCTCGGCAAACGCCGGAATAAACGCATCCGGATTCTCGACCATCAGATGGCAGTCCAGCGGCAGCTTCGTCACCGGCCGCAGCGCCTTGACCATCGGCGGCCCAAAAGTAATATTCGGCACGAAATGCCCATCCATCACATCCACATGGACGATGGTCCCGCCACCCCGCTCCGCCGCCGCCACTTCATCGGCCAGATGCGCAAAGTCAGACGCCAGTATCGAAAATGCCAGTTCAATCAAAAGGAATTCGCTCCTGCCAGCCAGTTTACCAGTGCCGCCGCAATCTGCTTCTCCACCCATGCGTGTCAACAATCGGGTGCCCCATGTCCCGATCATGTCCCGATCCTGGAACATGGGTTTCCACTTACCCCCAGACTCCTCTATTCGATCTTTTCTCTCTTCTCCGCCACCACAACCACCCGCTCCACATCCGCCCTGCCCTCATGCAGAATCTTCACCTTGGCTCCCTTCCCCGCCTCCCGCTGCGTCTCGGCCATCTTCTTCGGCTCGCCCAGCGCCGCCCTCGCTGCCCCCCGCAGAATCCGCCGCACCGGCCACCCTCCATCCGCGTTCGGCAGAAAGACCTCACCCGTCCGCTGCTTCTCCGGCCTGTAGTACCACCGCTTGAACAGCGAAAGATGATCGCTCAGCAGCGCCAGATCATTGACCTTCCCCACCCTGGCCTCTAGCGCCCCCAAAACCGCCGCAGCCCTCACCTCAGGAGAGTCAACAACAGTACCCGCCTCCCCCTCCAGCGGAACCGCCTGCAACATCAGCGGCTGCGCGAACAGAGAACTGCCCACGCTCGTCTGCTCCTTCACCGCCCTTACCCCCAGCGTCGAAAGCCGCTCCGGCCCCGCCAGGCATCCGCCCTCCAGCAGAAAAAGCGCAGCCTGCTCCGGCGACTCCTTCTCCACCGCCGCGGCCTGCACAATCACAGCCCGTAGCTTCGGAACCGGCTGCACCATCTCATCCGCCAGCGCAGCCGCGGCCTTCACCTTCTGCCACTGAGCATGCAGCCCCGCCGCCTGCTCAAACTCCATCTCCGCCGAAGCCCGCTCCCGCTCCAACTCGATCGCCGCCAGCCTGCTCTCGCCGCGCGTATCGAAGAACGCCTTCACCGCCCGAGCCTCAGCCGCATACTCCTCCGGTGTACAGGCCTGCTTGCACGGCTCCATGCACTTCTTCATCTCCCCATACACGCACCCCGGATGCTCCGGATAAGGCTCCAGGTCCTCCCAGCACCGCCGCAGCTTAAACAGATCGAGCACCGCATCGCAGTACCGCTCCGCAACCGCCCGCGAGGGAAACGGCCCATACATCTCCGCCAGCCCACGCTTCGACAGCCGGTTCGTCGAGTACACCCGAGGATGCGCATTCCCCATCGTCAACCGCAAAAAATAAGGTGTATGCAGCTTCAGCCTGCGCCGCGCCTCGGCATACCCGAACAGCGCCACCGCCGCGTCATACAACACCAGCGACGACTCAAAGTCAGAGCCAGTGACGCAATACTCAATCCGCGCCACCTTGTCCCGCAGGTTCAGCCGCTTCGACTGCGACTCCGGCGGATCGAGCAACCGCCTCATCCTCCGCCGCAGATCAGCCGTGCGCGTCAGGTAAGGCTCATCGCCCTCGCGCGCGCCGCACAGCGCAAACACTCCCGGCAGCACAGGCACAGCACGCAAAATCTCCTCTGCCCGCACCGGCGCAAAGTCAACAACATGTTCGAAATGAAAACTCAATCCCACACCCGGATTGTAGCTCTGAGTGAAACGCCGGAATCAAGCCCCCGCGATCATCATGCCTTCAACGCGAATCGTAGGTGCCGCACTCGACCCACGAAACACAAGGTCATTCCCAATGGCAACGATGTTCTTGTACATGTCCTTCAGATTTCCCGCGATCGTAATCTCTTCAACCGGATAAGCCAGCTCGCCATTCTCGATCCACATGCCGCTCGCTCCCTGCGAGTAGTCGCCGGTCACAAGATTCACGCCGAAGCCCATCGTCTCGGTAACATAAAGCCCACTCTTCACATCGCCAATCAACTGTTGCGGCGTCAGCGTGCCCGGTTCAAGATAAAAATTCCCCGCCCCAATGCCCGGATTCCCCGCCAGCCCGCGCGAGGCATTGCCGGTCGACTTCATCCCCAGCTTCTTCGCGGTGTAGGTATTCAAAACATAGTTCTTCAGAATGCCCTTCTCAATCAAAACCGTTCGCCGCGTAGGCAAACCCTCTCCATCAAACGGAGACGTCCCAAAACCGCCAATACCATCGAAGATCATCGTCCCGTCATCGACAACGGTGATGTTCTCCCCCGCGACCTGCTGCCCGAGTTGGTCGCAAAAGAAGCTGGCATTGCGATAGATCGAATCGCCATTCGCCGCCTCGAAGATATTGCCGATGATCGACCGCGCAATCTCCGGCGAAAACACCACAGGAGCCCTCTGCGTCTTCACCTGCCGCGCACCCAGCCGCGCCAGCGTCCGCCGCGCCGCTTCATGGCCAATCTCCTCCGGCGACTCCAGCTTGCGCGTCGTCCGCGCAGCCGAGTACCAGTAGTTCCTCTGCATTCCGCCCTTCTCATCCACCGCAATGGGCATCGCCGAGAAGCCGCAGTACGACCGCCGATACTCGCCCACAAACCCACGCGAGTTGACGAGGATCTTGTGCGAGGTAGCCGTATCGAAGTCGCCGCCGCCCGAGTTCTGGATGCGGGTGTCATAGCCCATCGCCGCCGCCTCAACCCTGCGCGCCGTCTCGATCCGCTCCGCCGGAGGCATCTCGTTCACATCCTCAAAGTAGAGGTGCTGATCGCCCTCGATCTTGCCGAACTCATGCGCCTCGGGCAGACCGGCAAATGGATCTTCGCTGGTGATCTTCGCCAGCGTAATCGCACCATCCACCAATCGCTCGATGGACTCCGCAGAAAAATCGGACGAAGACGTGCTCGCCGTCCTCTGCCCCACGAACACGCGAAGCCCAATGGCCCGCGAGCCGGACTCCTTCAGCGTCTCAACCTGCCCCAGACGCACCAGCGCCGAAAACTCATCGCCCTCATAGACGACCGCCTCTGCGTCAGTCGCACCAGCTTTGAGCGCCTTGGCAAGAACATCGGCGGCAAGATTTTTCAGGTCGGAAGCGATTTGTTCAGCTTGCAATGGCTTGAGTCCTCTTTAAAGCGGTTTCAGAGAAGCTACACCGCAAATCATTTGTCATCCTTCGCCGCAGGCGGAGGATCTGCTGTTGTCTTAGGGCACATCCAATTTGGAAGTGCCCTTGAGAGCATATCTGCCACAACAAAATATGCCACTCGACCGGAGCGCAGCGCAGAGACCCCCGCATCTGTCTCTGCTCAACTGCGAACGACCTTAGTGAACAGGCGATTGCGACGGACGCGCCTCGCGGCCATCGGTGGCCTTGAGGAAATGCAGACCGGCGGCGCAGTATTCCGAATCGCTCTTCAACTTGTGCTCGACGTGCGGCGGCGGTGCATTCTCGATGTTGCGGCGGAAGACCTTGAGCGGACCACCGCAGCTCTTGCAGCGGAACTCGGTGTCATTGTCGATAAGAGCATCGGCAATCATCTTCACCTTCCAGAACGGCTCATAGCCACCCGTGGCCTTTACCCGCCGACGCTTCACTTCACACTCATAAAACTTTTCGCGTTCGACTGCCATGGTTAACCTCAATGTGTTGCCTGGTGCGGTGCGCATGGGTTCGATTCCATGAGATCTAAAAATCAAAACCAAACTTTATCCGCCGGTACCGCCGACCGTCATGCGGTCGAGCTTCACGGTGGGCATACCCACGCCGACGGGAACGCTCTGCCCGTTCTTGCCGCAGGTGCCGATGCCTTCATCCAGCGCAAGGTCGTTCCCCACCATCGACACGTACTTCAGCGCCTCCGGCCCGTTGCCGATCAGCGTCGCGCCCTTCACCGGCCGCGTTACCTTGCCGTCTTCGATCAGGTAGGCCTCGCTGGCCGAGAAGACGAACTTGCCGTTGGTGATATCCACCTGACCACCGCCGAAGTTCACCGCGTAGAGCCCGCGCTTCACGCTCTTGATGATGTCCTCGGGCATATCGTCGCCGTTCAGCATGTACGTATTCGTCATGCGCGGCATCGTGATCGCCTGATAGCTCTCGCGGCGGCCGCTGCCGGTGCTCGCCGTACCCATCAGCCGTGCGCTCAGCTTGTCGGTGAGATAGCCCTTGAGGATGCCGTTCTCGATCAGAACGTTCTCCTGCGTCGGCGTACCTTCGTCATCCACATTCAAAGACCCGCGCCGGTTAGGCATGGTGCCGTTATCAACCACCGTGACCTTGCTCGAAGCAACCTGCTGGCCGATGAGACCGCTAAAGGCGGATGTGCCTTTGCGGTTGAAGTCAGCCTCAAGCCCATGACCCACAGCCTCGTGCAACAGAACGCCGGGCCAGCCGGGGCCAAGCACAACTTCCATCTCGCCTGCGGGAGCATCGACCGCTCCGAGCTGAAGCATCGCCGTCCGCGCAGCCTCACGGGCGAAGAATTCGGGGCTTTTCTTACCTTCAAAAAAGTCGAGAGCGACCCGTCCCCCGCCACCGCTGGTACCGCGAGCAGTGTTGGGACCGTCCTTCGCAATAACAAAGACATTAAGCCGAGCAAGAGGCTGGGTATCGCTGGCAAAGGTGCCATCCGAGGCCGCCACGAGGATGCGGCGCAGCTCGTCGTTGAACCCGGCGCGAACCTGCACGATGCGCGAGTCATACGCCCGGGCAGCCTTATCAGCCCGCTGGATGAGCTTGAGCTTCTCGGAGATCTCCGCGTCGGAGGTAGCTCCAGCTACGGGATAAAGAGTCGGCGTCTCGGTATGCGTAAACCCATGCGCCAACTCCTTCGCCGGGCCACTGGCGATCAGGGCGGCGGTGCGGGCGGCTTTGAGCAGGCGGTCGCTCGAAAGGTCGTCGGTGTAGGCGAAACCGGTGCGCTCGCCTGAAAGAACACGGATGCCGCAGCCTACGCTGATGCCCTGGCTGGCGGACTTGACCAGAGACTCGTCGATCCCCAGGGAGGTCGATGTAACTGATTCAAAATAAAGATCTGCATACTCTCCACCCGCAGAGAGCGCCTCGCCCAGGCAGCGTTCCATCAGGCGTTCCGAGATGCCCAGCTTTTCGATGAAATAACGCTTGTGGTCTGCGGAGGGGGTTGTCATCTTATTTCATTGTAGGCTTCCGGGGGAAGGGCGGCAAACGGCGGCGATCGGCATGTAACCGGTAAAACAATATTTAAACGGTTACATTCGGATTAATGTAACCGGTAAAACATCGATTAAATGGTTTCACCGGCCATGGGACGGGTCAGGCGAGTCCGCCGTATCAAGGTCGACCGGAAGATTTGCCGCACTGGGAACACGACAGTTGCCATCCTTCGAGTAGGTCTTTGCGCACGCCGCCGTCATCGACCGTCGCTGCGGAGACTGCGCATACTGCCACACGGCGGCGCCAGAAGTTCCACTGGCATCGGGGGGCAAGTTCTTCAAAACACAGCCGTTCGATGGCGGGCAGGCGTCCTGCACCACCCACAGCGCGATCTCGTGGAGATGCTGCGCGGCAATATGGGCGCGAATGTCCTCGGCAGTGGTGATGGTGTGGCCATGCCCTTCATTGACAGGCTGGCCGCTGCCATAGACGCCGGGACGGTATCCCGAGCGCGCCACCGCCTCCGTCCACGCAAAGAGATAGTCTGCCTGCTCAGGTAAAAGACGGCCGCCCTGTTCCTGATCGAGAAAGAGGATGGTGTTGCGGGGGAAGTGTTCGTGCTGCGCGGCTGCGAGGGCGGCGGCAGCGTCACTCTTGCCGAGGGTAGCCGGAGGAGTGCCGGACTTCCGCGACTTGGTGATCTCCGCATCGAGCCTGCCGTTGAAGAGCACGAGAAACCCAAAGCCATTGCGAATGAGGAGGTCGCGTTTTCCCTGCCATCCATTCTGCTGCGCGCCGGGAGGATTATTGAGCCAGTATCCGGCAAAGGAAAAGTGCTGGCGCAAAGCGGGAAGAGCTTGATCGCCGGGGTAGTTGTTGAGATCGAAACCGAGATAGGCGCGTGCGGCGTCTGACCGATGAGCGACCGAGGGCTGTTGGGCGCTGGCAGAGGCAGCGAAAACAAGGAGGACAAAACTGGTTATCAGAAGACGCATGGAAAAAGTACGACGTTGAAAAAGCCTTAACTGAAGATACTAGGGCGTATGCTACCTTGCAATTCAATCAATTTTTTGAGGAGCGACGCATGTCCGAGCATGATCCGCGATATCCAATTGGCAAATTTGAGAGGCCTGCGATCATCACTCCCGATGACCGGGCTCGAGCGATTTCGACGCTGGCAGAGTTGCCCGAGATGTTGCGCAACGCCGTCGAAGGCCTGGATACAGCGCAACTGAGCACACCGTACCGCGAAGGCGGATGGACGGTGAGGCAGGTGGTGCACCACATGGCCGACAGCCACATGAATGCATTCATTCGCATGCGGCTGGCGCTGACCGAGGATTGGCCGACGATCAAGCCCTATGACGAAAAGGCATGGGCTCGTCTGCGCGATGCGGCGGCCCCGGTGGAGTGGTCACTGGAGCTGGTGGAGAGCCTGCATGCGCGCTGGGTGATGCTGCTGCAGTCGCTGAGCGAGGAACAGTGGCAGCGCGGCTTTCATCATCCCGAGGACGGGCCGGTGAAGCTGGACCTGATGGCGTTGATCTATGCATGGCACTCGACGCACCATGTCGCGCACATTACCCACCTGCGCGCAAAGGAAGAGTGGTAGATGGCGGCATGAGATCGTCACGCACGGCAATCGCAGGGCCGGAGCAAACGGTGGAACAGATTGCCGCGGCCCTCGAAGGATTTCTCGCCGAACATCCGAAGGCGGTCGTGCTCGAAGACGGCAAGGTGCTCTTCGACATGCGCGAGGCGAAGTACACGCTGGCAACCGAGCATGGGCGATGCACGCTGCATCTCTGGGGCGAGGACCGCAATCTGGTCCGGCGGGTTAGCGGAACGGCGCTGCGCAACGGCGTGCTGCGGCTGAGCACGCATCGCTTTGGACAGACCAAGCCCCAGACGCTGGAGCTTGCGCCAGACAAGGACCGGCGAACCCCTTCGACGCGCGAGGCGACGCGGGTGAAGTATCTGCGTGTGCTGGAGCGTGTGCTCGAACGGAACTTCGACGGATGGAAGCCTGACGGTTTTCGCACCGCGATGGATTTAGAGAAGAGCTTTGGGCCGGCCTATGCGCGAGGATCGCTGCTACAGGGACAGAAGGCCTGGGCCGTCATTGCCGTCAACGAAGAAGAGACGCAGGCCACTGTCGATGGGATCCTGACGCTGGGCATCTTATGGCTGCAGCATTGCCGTGAGTCGGGCAACGGTCGGCGATTGTACCACGGATTGAAGATTTTTGTTCCACGTGGAACATCTTTACTAACGTTGTCGCGGCTGGCGTGGCTGAATGCCGATGCGGCCCAATGGGAGTTGTGGGAGCTGGACCAGGCATCGGAAGAGCTGGAGCAGCGCGACCCTGCCGACCAAGGCAATCTGACCACGCGGTTGATGCATGCGCCAAACGTCGACGCTGCGAGAGAGCGGTTTGGCGAGTCTGCCGCGCGGGTGATGACGCTGGTGCCGGAGCCGATGCGCGAGGTCGTAGAGCAGAAGATTCGCAGTGGAACGGAGATGGCGTTTCTGCTGCATGGGCTGGAGTTTGCGCGGATTCGCATGGGCTATGCTGGCAGCTCCTTCAACCGGGCCGAAGAGATTACTGTTGGAGCGGGCGCGAATGAGACTCCGCTGACGGAAGAGAATGAGACGGAGTTGAAGGAGTTGGTGACGCGGCTGTTTGCGCGGCGTGCGGTGGGTGGGGACCGTCGCGAACCGCTGTATAGAATGCAGCCGGAGCGATGGCTGGAGAGCGTTCTGCGGCGCGATGTCGAGCCGCTGGATGCACACCTGAACGCCGCGCATGTTTATACGCAAGTTCCGGCGTTCGCTGCTGCCGATCGCGGCATGCTCGACCTGCTGGGCGTGACCGATGATGGCAGGCTCGCCGTGATTGAGTTGAAAGCCGACGAAGATTTGCACCTCGCCTTGCAGGGCCTGGACTACTGGGTCCGGGTGCGATGGCATCATCTGCAGAATCCCGATGCGATGAGCGGGCTGGGCGAGTTTCAGCGGCATGGATACTTCGGCGGGGTGCGGTTGTCGGCGGAGGCTCCAAAGCTGTATCTGGTGGCCCCGGCGCTGCGGGTGCATCCGGCTACGGAGATAGTGCTGCGGTATCTGTCTTCGCGAGTGGAGTGGACGCTGGTGGCGCTCGATGAGCGCTGGCGGGCGAAGGTGAGGGCGGTATGGCGCAAGCGAAGCAGCGATCCGAGGATATAGATCGCG
>NZ_DATKQC010000256.1:0-3869 GCF_035532915.1 Edaphobacter sp. | reverse complement strand
CAATCGCTCGGATGGCAGTCTGCACAAAATCCACAATGTTCCGCAGGTCATAGCGATTGAGTGCAGAGAGTACGCCGGCAAAGACGCCAACACCCATGTTGAGTGCGACCTTGAGGCCAATGAGAAGTACGGCAATTTGGGCGGCGCGGACAAGGTCGTGCGGGATCCTGAAAAAGTAGGGAAAGACTTTTGCAAGCCCCACGGTGCAAGCCAGGATGACCGCGGCAAACTGGAGACGAATCCAGAGCGCGGCAGACAGCGCCTCGGAGGCCGCCTGATGATCATGCTGAGTGTGTCCCTTGTTGACGAAACGGAGAACGGAACTCTGCATTCCGAGGTCGAGCAGATTCATATAGGCTACAACGGAGACGGCCAGAACCCAGATCCCGAAGGCAATATCACCCAGACGGTGCACGATAAGTGGCGACAGGAAGAACGCTACCGCCATATTGGCGATGGTCCCGATCCAATTAGAGAGCACGTTTCGAGCAATGTGCCTTACGCGCAACTGCAAGTGGATGCTCCTCCTTTCGAGCCTCTAGTCGCCGCTGGAAGACGGCAGCAGTAATAGCCCCAACCGGCCGGACTGAAGATTGGACCCTATAGTAGATGCTACCAGCGTCGCGCGTCGCCCGCTTTTCTGAATCAGGTTAAACTTTGGTATTCGACAAGAACCGAATCAATGAGGGCTGAGGATTGTGCCGATGAAGATGAAACGTTCCGATACCTGCGCTGAGGCATTATTAGTTCGATGAGGCTGTTGTTCTGGAGGTTCTTGGGACTGGCGATTCATGGTGTTAACAGTGATCTGAGTAGTTCCAGTCAAGCGGGAAGACGGATTCTTTTCGTTGGAGTACTGAGCCTCCGGATTACGTCAGTACTTGGCTGGCGACGGCGGCAATTACCGGTGAACGGCGACGACGGAGACTGTCCAAGTACCGGGCGTCATCGTATGGGACCGCATCTTTCCAGCAACGAAAGGCGATTCGTATCCACTTGAATGCCAAGGCTCTGACGGCCGCGTGATGGTCCTTCCCGCGGGTGCGCTGCATTTGACAGTAGGAGTGTGCCCAATCGCAGAAGCCGATGGAGTGTCCCGCCCATTCGTGAAATGTCTGCCGGAGGAAGCGCGGACAAGCCCATCGAACGTGAACCCATTTGGACTTGCCGCTGCGTTCTGTAACGGGAGAAATTCCGCAGAACGTCTGCAGATCGGCTGCGGTTTGGTAACGATCCCTCTGCGACCCGAACGCGGCCAGCAAGCGCGGGCCAGGACCGGCCCAGCACCGGGCAAGGAATCGAAGATCGCGAAATTGGGATGCACCTCTGGCGCCCGCGCAATCTGGCGGTCGAATCCGTCTATGCCCAGTTGTAGTGTTGCGATCAATCCCACCAGGACCTTCGTCATGCCTGTGATGCCTCGATGAGGGCCTTGTCGCTGACTGCTGGGACTGCCTGGCGGATCTTCACCAGCCGCTGTTGGATCAATTCCTGACTCCGGCAGTTGTGGGCTGTAAAGAAGGATCGTACGATGTCTGGCCGCGCCCTTTGGAGCGCCTCCAGAGTAGGCCATCGCTCCAGCAATGCGCCCACCAAGGGTGAATCGACCGCGTCGATCCAGTCCAGCAACTGCGGAAAATACAGCTTCAGTTGGGCGGTAAGCCGGTTGCTTTGGCGAGTTCTCTCGTTCACCAGTTTGCGGCGTCCTTCGACCAGATGCTGTATCAGACGGGTTTGCTCACTATCCGGCCGGAGACAGCGCAAGCGGGCACGATGATGCACCAAGAGGTCCAGCAGCAGCTCGGCATCGCTGGGATCGTCCTTGGCTCCGGAAGGAACCAACGCAGTGCGGAACTGCGCGAAAGCGCGAGGCTGAATGGGGTAGATGTGCAGGTGTTCGTATTTGCTGAGCATAAAGACCAGAGGGCCGCGCGATTGCTCTACTTCCAGAGCGACGGGCTGATTCGGGAAGCGAGCGCTCAGCATTGCCGCCCATGCCGCGACCGCTTCCGGACTATGCTCGATCTGGCCTCGCTCGCGACGATCCGAGCCAGCCGGCTGCAACGACCAAGCGTGCTTTTTGTCACCCCAGTCTATGGCCACAAAAGCTTCAAATCGGGGTTCGTCAGTGCCATCAACGTTCATCTTGGATATCCTTTCCCGGGCAGGCGCTCTGTTTCCGCGAATGGCTTATAGTAGAGTCCTGGTTGTTCTGGACGGCATCTGAGCATGTCGTTCTGGAAACAAAGAGGCTCCCGCTGCTCGAGCCGCCGCTAGAGCGTGTTTCATAAACAGATCCGGCCTCAGATCAAGTACTTACGCGTGAGGCGGGTGAGCTGATGAGCTTCTGTTATGAACAAGCGGCAGAAGCTGTTGACCGATGAACAGTGGCAGTTGGTAGAGCCCCTGTTGCCCCCGCCGATCAGGCGCCGGGACAATCGAGGCAGACCGTGGGCGTCCAATCGGGCGTGCTTCGAGGGCACCCTCTGGACTTTGCAAACCGGAGCCGCATGGCGTTTTCTTCCCGACGAATATCCCTCGCCATCGACCTGTTGGCGGCGGCTGAAGCAGTGGGAAGAGGAAGGCGTCTGGCTGGATGCGTGGCGTACCCTGCTCGGCGCATTGGATGGAGAAGGTCTGCTCCGGTGGGACGAGACCTTTCTGGATGGCAGCTTCGCTCCCGCGAAAAAAGGGGCTCCGCAGTCGGTAAAACCAAGCGTGGCAATGGCACGAAGTGGATGGTACTGGTCGACGGTCAAGGTCTTCCGCTGGGAGTTTGGCTCGAAAGTGCCTCTCCGGGAGAAGCTACGCTTGCGGAAACCACGCTCAACAGGTTCGTGTGCCGCGACCAAAAGGCCCTCCGCGGCAGAAGCCGAAACGGGTAATCGCCGATCACGGATACGATTCCGATCCGCTACGGGAGCGATTCAAAAAGCGCGGCATCGATCTCATCGTGCCCTATCGGAAGAACAACAAAGCACGGCGCTACGAAGATGGAAGGAAACTCCGACGATATAAACGCCGTTGGATCGTAGAGCGGACCAACGCATGGCTTGGTCAATTCCGCCGATTGATGGTTCGCCATGAGCATCTGCTCTCCACCTACCGAGCCTTCTTCTACATCGCTTGCCTCTGGATTACGCTGCGGCACTGTATACGAAACACACTCTAATAAACATCGCGTGTTTGCCCGTGGAACTCGTAGCAGCCGGAGGCCTGCTTAACCCTTGCTTACGATGATTTCGTCATTTGGAAAAGCGCGGCTTACGCCGCATGTCCAAAGGCGCTGGGCAGGGCAACGGGACTCAAACGCCGTCCCCTTGCCCCGCACCCCCATCCCCGCTCAAAGACCTCGAACTGAATCTCCGACCGGGACTTTTTCGTTTCGGAATTACTATAAGTCCGTGGTGCAAGTCCAGGTTCGCAGGTTGATATTTTGTGAAGTATCCACAGGCGATCTTTTTAAAATCGAGCTATCAGGATGGGTACAGGGAAGGATCAGGAGAAGCAGGAAGACATCTGGATCGCGACCTCTGAACTGGCGCGGACCCCAGGTCATCCTTTTTACCAACGGCTGAATGAGCTTCTCGACGGGGAAAAGTTGGACGAGTTTGTCGAGGAGCTTTGCCGGAAGTTCTATGCGCATCGCAACGGGCGCCGCAGCGTGGCTCCGGGGATTTACTTTATGGTCGCTACTAATCGGGTACTTCGAGGGCATCGACAGCGAGCGTGGAATTGCGTGGCGGCTGGCCAATTCGCTGGCGTTGCGGCAATTTGTGTGCATCGGTTTGACGGAGCAGACGCCGGATCATTCGACGATCTCGCGGACGCGGCGTTTGATCGACCTGGACACGCACCGCGCGGTGTTT
>NZ_DATKQC010000255.1:0-14074 GCF_035532915.1 Edaphobacter sp. | reverse complement strand
TATGTTATGCACAACATAATGCCGACCACGTCCCGCTCTATCGACAGGCTGAGATCTACGCTCGCGAAGGAGTTGATCTCGATCGCTCGACGCTGGCTGGATGGGTCGGCGCCACCAGCGAGTTGCTGGCTCCGCTGGTCGAGGCGGTCCGTGCTCACGTGTTGTCAGCGAGCAAGCTGCACGCCGACGACACTCCTGTCCCCGTGCTTGCTCCTGGCAACGGACGAACGAAGATCGGGCGACTCTGGACCTACGTTCGCGACGACCGGCCCTCCGGCGATACGATCGCTCCAGCCGTATGGTTCGCCTACTCGCCTGATCGCAGGGGAGAGAACCCACGGCAGCACCTGAAGCACTATAAAGGCGCTCTGCAAGCCGACGCCTTCGCCGGTTATGTTGCGAGCGCGGTTATGTTGCGTACGCTTCCAGAAGCGGCTTCTGAACTGTGCATGCAAGGAGATTGATGCAACATAAGAGTCGCCGAAGACTGGTTGTACCCCAAGATGTCTGTAGTGAGGTAAAACCATGTTCGAACATCTTTTCAAGAGTGAACGCGCATTGGCACGTCATCGAGATGCGCCACTGGCAGAGGAACGCGCTCGTTATATCCAACATTGTATTGAGAGAGGTTCGACGCCTCTCACTGTTGAGCTCAAGTGTAGAGAGCTTCTTTGGGCTGCTCGCCTGATTCAGGAAGAGCACATATTTTCATTCAACAAGGAGCGCCTGCAGGCCGTTGCTGTGCGACGCTCAGCTGGTCAACGGGGTGACCCGTCTCGGATTCAGGAGCGGTTCGAGAACATCGTGCGGCCATGGCTCCGATATCTGGGTTGGTGGGAACCTCCTATCGTCCGTGACCCATGGCGAGAAGAGCGTGAGGCATACTGCATCTGGATGAGTTCAGATCGCGGGTTCTGCGATTCAACCATCTCGAATTGGGATCGATGCGCCCGGAGGTTTCTTATCTGGTGCAACAACACAGGTCATAGCTTGCGCGACCTTGAAGCCTCTGACTTCGATTCCTACATTGCATATCTGGCCGCGGGCGGTTGTTCCCGCCGTTCGATCAGCAACGTCGTTAAGGCCTTGAGATCGTTCGTGCGCTTTGCTGGGGGCCGGGGTTGGTGTCGTAAGCATCTTGCGGAGGGCATTGAAGGACCACGCGTGTATTCGGATGAATCACTGCCCATGGGGCCGCCTTGGCCGGATGTCGAACGCATGATCAGAAGTGTCGATACCGACCGACCGCGCGATGTACGCGGACGCGCCATCCTCATGCTTCTTGCCATTTATGGTCTTCGCGCTGGAGAGGTCAGGCAGCTTCGGTTGGAGGATGTCGACTGGGAGCGAGACCTTCTGTACGTGAGACGAGTGAAGCGCCGCAAGGTCCAGCCCTATCCGCTGATTGCTTCCGTTGGAGCAGCGATCGCCAGATACTTGCGAGAGATCCGTCCGCCATCGAAGCGGAGGGAACTGTTTCTTGGCCTCAACTCGCCGCATGGACCAGTCAGCCAAGGTGCCATACATCATATTGTTGCGGCGGGGTTGAAGCGAGTCGGAGCACGAACAACTCGTTTTGGTCCGCACTCGCTGAGGCATGCATGTGCAGGGCGCCTCGTCTCGGAAGGGTTGTCGCTCAAGGAGATTGGGGATCACCTCGGCCATCGTGGCGTTTCTGCAACACGCGTCTATGCGAAGGTGAACCTTGCAGCTCTCCGGGAAGTTGCTGCGTTCGATCTGGGAGGGCTGCGATGAAGCTGCTGGAACTCGTTAATACCTATGTAGATTTCAAGCGTTCTCTGGGGATGCGATTCGCAACTCAACCTCGCGTGTTCCGAAGATTTTGCAGAGTCCTCGGAGATATTGATGCCCGTGAGGTCACACCGCAGGCAGTCAGAGCATTTCTCGGTGGCGACAAGGCCCTCACGAACACTTGGTTTCTGAACTACAGGCTACTTCGCGGGCTGTTTTCATTTGCTATCAGTCGTGGCCTTGTCGGGCGCTCACCTCTACCAGAGTTAACCCCCTCTCCTTTGCCAGCCTTCAGGCCGCACATCTACTCCACCAGCGAACTCTCAGCACTCTTACGCGCCACCAGTGGCTTGAAGTCCTGCCGTAATCCCCTGCAGCCGTTCGCCTTCAGGGTGCTGCTTCTAACTCTCTACAGCACCGGAATGCGTGTCGGCGAAGCGTTGCGTTTGTCTTTGCGAGATGCAGACCTGCACGATCGTTTGTTCACTGTCAGAGATACCAAGTTCTTCAAGTCCCGCCTGGTCCCACTCGGCCCACGGCTCACCGCCGAACTCGTTGCCTTTCGAAAGCGGCGCTGCACCCTTCCGACTCCACATCTGGAAGGTTCTGCTTTCTTTGCATCCAGTACCGGTGAGGCGCTACCGTACCAGCACGTCATCACCTTATTTCAGCGGGTACGCAGTGCTGCAGGCCTCCGGCGCGATGAAGGGTCCAGCTATCCTCCACGGCTGCACGATCTTCGTCACACCGCCGCCGTTCACAGGATCATCGCATGGTATCGGGACGGTGCGGACGTACAGCGCCTGCTGCCTCAGCTCGCTACCTACCTCGGGCATAAGGATTTGCGCGGCACTCAGCATTACTTGAGCATGACGCCAGAGCTGTTGGAACTGGCCGGCCTCCGCTTCGAGAACTATGCAGATGTGGAGGGACGCCATGCATAATCGATTACTGCTCGGTCCATGGATCCGGCGCTTTCTGCTCGAACATCTCATCGCCGAACGAAACCTGTCCCACAACACCCAGACGAGCTACCGCGATACCTTGGTACTACTCCTCCAGTTCATTCACTCTTACTACAAGAGGCCACTGGAGCGCCTCCTGATCGAAGATGTGTCACCCGAAATCGTGCGCATGTTTCTCGCTGACATCGAGTCCGTCCGCTCCTGTAGCGTGGCGACTCGCAATCAGCGGCTCGCTGCAATTCATTCGCTGGCGAGGTTCATCGGGCTCCACAGCCCCGAGCACCTTGCTTGGGGCATCGAACTTCGTGCCATACCGTTTAAGAAGACCGCTGAACCGACGGTCGGGTACTTGGAAAAGTCAGACATGGACGCAGTCTTGCAGTTCTTTAACCGCAAGACCCTCCTCGGGTACAGGAACCATGCGCTTCTCCTGTTTCTCTACAACACCGGAGCGCGTGCAGACGAGGCTGCCCACGTGTATGTAGCTGATCTTGCTCTTGGAAGATCCCCCTCGGTCAGGATCCACGGTAAGGGGGACAAAATACGCATATGCCCTCTGTGGCCGCACACAGCCGACATCCTAAAGCATCTGGTCATCAAGTGTGCTGACGATGATCATCTTTTTCGAAACGCACGGGGAACACCCCTGACACGATTCGGAATCTACCGACTGGTTCAAAAAGCAGGAGCAAGCGTATCATCCAGCGTCCTGACTCTCAGATCAAGGGGCATCAGCCCGCACATTATTCGCCACACAACGGCAGTACACCTTCTTCGAGCCGGCGTCGACATCAACACGATTCGCGCATGGCTCGGCCACGTGTCCATCGATACCACCAACATCTATGCCGAGGTTGATTTAGAGATGAAGGCGAAGGCACTCGCCCACTGCGAGATCGAAGCAGAAAAGCGCTCGAGGCCGTGGCGCAGCGACACCACGCTGATGGCGTTCCTAAAGGCGCTTTGAAGCCCGGGAGAAAATTATGTGTTCTATTCGCAGCCCAACCCGCATGCCGACTTGCCCTGATTTCCATTTCGCAACATAACCGCGCTCGCAACATAACCAGCGTTATGTGGTGCACCACATAACGCCGGCTTCCAGCAACTGTATGAAGGAGGCGCGATCAACGAAGTCGCGTGTTGGGCTCATGCCCGACGCAAGTTCCACGAGATCCATATCGCGCATGCTTCACCGACGACAACAGAGGCGATCGAGCGCATCGCCGCGCTCTATGCCATCGAGGCCGAGATCCGTGGAAGAACGCCGGAGGTACGCAGATCAGCTCGTCAGGCACGAGCAAAACCACTGCTCGACAGTATGCGCATCTGGATGGAAGACGCGCTCGCGAAGCTCTCGCGCAAGTCCGATACGGCGGCGGCGATCCGCTACGCCACTTCGCGCTGGCAGGCACTCACCCGCTATGTCGACGACGGCCATCTCGAGATCGACAACAACGCCGCTGAACGCGCGTTGCGCGTCGTAGCGCTTGGACGAAATTATGTTCAGTCGATAATTATGCGCAATAGGCTACGGTCCTGCTGGACGGAGGCCCGTTCTGTGCGGGATCAGTCATTTTGTGTGGCGAGATAGCTGGACATAATCGCGAGGATCTCCTCGGGTAGAAGTCTTACCTCGTAGGAGGTTGTCATGACTGAAGCGATTGTCTTGCATTCGCAAGTACGTTCCTGGCTGGGTCAGAGCGTGCTCACACCATTTGTTACGAGCTACATCAGTTATCTTCGTTCTCAGCGCTACACCGAGAGGACACAACGCGGCTACGTCTATGGGGTCGCCCACTTTGCACATTGGCTGAGCCCTCAACGGGTCGGCCTGTCTGGCCTCGATGAAGAAGCGGTCCGAGCCTTTCTCGAAGACCACTTGCCTGGTTGCGATTGTCCTCATCCTGCGCGACGCAGTGCGCAGGAGAACAGAACTGCTCTTCGACATTTGCTGAGCGTTCTTCGTGCGAACGGAGCGATTGGCGAGCGACCAACAAGCCATGATCCGACTGCTTCGGAGCTAGCACTGTTCGACCGATACATGGATGATGTCTGTGGGCTTGCTGCGAACACCCGACGGCAGCGCATCTGCATTCTTCGCAGACTGTTCTCGACACATGATGGCCTCGCGCCGGGCGGAGGAACTCCGGGCGCTCTCAGTATTCGCGGCTTCTTTCTGAACCGACAGAACAGTTGGAGTGCCGGAACCGTGCAAGTTGTGAGCGGAGCACTGCGGTGCTATCTACGATTTCGAGCGCTTGCGGGAGATGATGTTCGGGCGCTACAGGATGCCGTTCCGAACGCGGCGCACTGGAGGCTTGCCCCTCTGCCGGAGGTGTTCACCGAAGACGAGATTCAGAGGCTCTTGAACTCTTTTGAACGAGTGACTTGTTCGCCCAAGCGAGGCTATGCGATGGCGCGTTGCCTGACCGACCTGGGGTTACGCGCCAGTGAAGTCGTCGGACTGCAACTGGAAGACCTCAACTGGAGAGAAGGGACGATCTGTCTGGCCGCCGGCAAGTTGCGCAGAGCCAGTGTGCTGCCACTGCCCGCCGAAGCAGGACGCGCCATCGCGGACTATCTACAGACCGAGCGTCCATTGACTTCAAGCCGCGCCGTCTTTGTCCGCCATATTGCTCCCCACGACAGGCCGATCGGTCCCGGAGTTGTGCGTCGCGCTATCAGGGATGCCTACCAGAGATGCGGCTGGACTCACTCTCGCGTGCATATTCTTCGGCACAGCATCGCTTCCAATCTGCTGCGTCACGGAACCCCTCTGAAGGAGATTGCCGATCTGTTGCGACATCGCAGCCTCGATACATCCATGATTTATACGAAGGTCGACCTGCGCCGGTTGACCGCAGTTGCCATGTCCTGGCCTGGGAGGCAGCTATGATTGCCGCCCCGTGCATGCAGAAGTTGGTGCAAGAGTATCTTGAAGAGCGCCGCAGCCTGGGATTCGAACTTCAGATCGCAGGAGAACAGTTGATGGCGTTTGCACGCTTCGCCGATCAACGCGGCCATGGCGGCACACTGACGGAACAGCTCATTGTGGACTGGGTTCAAGGACGGGCGAAGCGGGCTACGCCCATCACATGGGCCCGTCGGCTTGAGATCATCCGGCCATTCGCCAGATATTGTGCCCGCTTCGAATCGGCCACCTATATTCCTCAAAACGGCACCTTCGGCCCAGGCCACCGGCGCCTCACGCCTCATATCTATACCGACCAGGAGATCGCCGATCTCCTGCATCAAGCAGGTCAACTCCATCCGCTTGGCGGTCTTCGTCCAGCAACTTACACGACATTGTTCGGCCTCATCGCCTCCACCGGACTACGCATCTCTGAAGCTTTGAAGCTGCAGTGTCAAGACGTAGACCTCGCTCATGGCGTGTTGACAGTACGCCAGACGAAGTTCGCGAAGTCCCGGCTCGTTCCTCTGCATCCCACTGTCACGAGTGCGCTGTCGCGATACCTCGCCTTCCGACAGCAGACGGTGCCTTCCGCATCGAGGGCTTGCTTCTTCGTCACCGCGACGGGAGCAGGATTGGTCAAGCGAACTGTTCACTGCGTCTTCGGTAAGCTCCGAACTCAACTGGAGTGGATCGCCCGTGGATTACACCCGGCACCCCGCATCCATGATCTACGCCATACCTTCATCTGCAGGCGCGTGCAACTGTGGCATGAGCATGGCGTGGATATCGACAACGCGATGCTCGCTCTCTCCACCTACGTCGGCCACGCCAAGGTCTCTGATACCTATTGGTATCTGACCGCAGTTCCCGAACTCATGGCGGTTGCGGGACGCAGTTTCGAGGACTTCGCTCAGTCCGCGAGGAGGCATCACCATGGCTGAAGTGCAAAAGAACACATCCTTCTCAGCGCTCCTGCAGCGCTTCTTCGTCGATCATCTGCAACAGCATAGGAGCGTCAGCCCCAGGACCATCGCCGCTTACCGGGACACATTCCGGCTTCTACTCATCTTTGCGGAACGCCGCTTCAGAACAAAACCGCAACACTTCACACTGGAAGACTTGAACGCGAAGCTGATTTTGGCCTTCCTCGATCACCTTGAAGCAGATCGCAAGAACTGCCCCCGCAGCCGCAACGCTCGCCTTGCAGCACTTCGATCATTTCTCAAGTACGCGGCACATCACGATATCTCCGCGCTTCATATCATTGAACAGGCCCTGTCTGTACCGATGAAGCGCATTGATCGCCCTCTTCTGGGTTTTCTCTCCCGGGAAGAGATGCAAGCGGTTCTCGACGCCCCCGATCCTGATAGTTGGGTGGGACAACGCGACCGAACCCTATTCACCGTGCTCTACAACACCGGCGCGAGAGTCTCCGAGATCCTTCACCTGAGGCTTGACGATCTGGTGCTCGACGGAGGAGCCCCAGCGGTTCACCTGCACGGCAAGGGACGTAAACAACGAAGCGTCCCACTGTGGCGGTCAACGGCGTCGCTCCTCCGTTCCTGGAGGAAGCGCTTGAACGATTCTTCGAGTCGGGCATTCTTGTTTCCGAACCGCAGCGGAACTCTCATGACCAGATCCAACGTGACGCAACGTCTCGCAGATGCTGTGGGTGTCGCTGCACAGCGCTTTCCCGACCTGCCCAGGCGAAGTGTCTCTCCGCACACCATCCGGCACACAACCGCAATGCACCTTCTTCAGTCAGGCGTCGACATTACCGTCATCGCCCTCTGGCTGGGCCATGAAAGCCCAGCGACAACCCATATGTACATCGAAGCCGATATCACGATGAAAGAACGGGCCCTGAACCGATTGCAGCCTGTCGGCCCCAAACGCTCACGCTACCAGCCTCCAGATCAACTGATGCAGTTCCTCGTTCGGCTTTAGATTATGCGCAGTGCGAGAGCGATCCGGGCTCTGTCCAAAAGCACTTGGCGATCGCACTGCGCATAATCATCGACTGAACATAATTCCGTTTATGCGGAGGTTCGCATAACCGCAAAAACTACCTCTTCTGCGGATCGAACGCTGGCGGAGAACGCGCCGCTGCCATCTACTCGCTGCTCGGATCAGCCAAGCTCAACGGTCTCGATCCTGAACTCTATCTCCATCAAGTGCTCGAACGCATCGCCGACCACCCCATCAGCAGGATCGCTGATCTACTGCCTTGGAACCTCACCCTCACCAGGACAGGGGACACACCTAAATAGGTGTCCACCTATTTTAGGTGGACACTTATTCCAGCGTCACACTCATAGGGACGGTTCAGACCAAGCGCTTACGATGAAGTGAAGAGCGGGTGAGCTGAGGAATCGTGGGCTGAAGAGCGTAGAGGCAGTCGTCGAGCGGCAACAGAGTGTGCCTGCGAAACGCAACGATGATGGCTTCCTGTCAACCGAAAGAACCGTCGACCTCGGAACGGTTGGACCGGTCCGTCGATTGGCAGTGGACTCGCGCTTCTTCCACTTGGCCACCGTCTTCGGGTTGATGCCATGACGCCGCGCCAGAGCCCTCATGCTCTCTTGACTAGGTTGTATCGTTCGACGGATCCCCTCAGTCGTTGTGGCGCTCCGGTGTAGAACCTGCCCCATAATGCCTCCTTCTCACGCTCAGAAAAGTATGCACCATCAATTGCCGGGACTAAACACCTAATACAGAACTATCTGGTGACTTCAAGAACGGATCACGACCTCGTCGACGGCGCGGGTCTGCGGATTTTCGGATGCGATTTCGATGTCAGTGAACGCCCAGGCTGAAAGGCACTCGGATGTTCCGCATGAGGGCCAACTCGTCGTGCTATATATCCTCCGCTTATTGGTAGCTCCAATAGGAGACTTTATCAGTCGCTAAACAGAAGTGTCAATTGGGAGGTAACTTGTTCGCCTGGGACCGTCCTTTCATGGCTGCGCTGGATTCAGGAGCGAACAGCATCCTGCGCTTGGGTGCGAAAGGTCCTCAAAGCTTGCTCGGTAAGTGCTTTTACTCGCTTCGGCCGGCTTTGTACGGAGAAATACAAATTAAATACGGGATAGCCCAAAAACCAGTGGTTCAAACCCAGCGGAATATCTGCGCCGACGTCTGAGATGAAAGGGGGGGAAGCGGGCTCCTAGCGTGCGCTGGGCTAGGCTTGGAATGCTTCTGGCCGCCAAAACTCGCAACTCGCCTGGAGAGCAACTGTTCCTGAGGACGCACGAACTCTTCTTGACAATAGTCACAGAGAGGAAGTATGCTGCTTCTTGGCAATTGGTAAATCCAATTGCGGCCGCGAAGCATCCTCCGCGGACATATAGGAGTGGGTCATGGTTGAACTGTCACGCAGACAAATGATTCAAGGACTCGGGACAGCAATGATCGCTCCCAAGCTATTCGCTTCTTCTTCCCGGGCAGTTTTGCAGCCAAAGTCTTCCAGCGGAGGGCGAATGGCTGGCATAACGGACACCTCTAAAAGCCCCAATGTGAAATTGAGAAGTGTGGACATGGATGCTGTGCGCTGGAGCGCCGGATTCTGGGCCGATCGGTTTCAACTGGTGCGTGGGACAATGATCGAGAGCATGTGGAAGGTCGTCAACATGCCCAACAATGGCTGTACATTTGCTACTTTTCGCATAGCCGCTGGCGCTCCTCCAGATGCGAACTATGACACTGCACATAGTGTTACTCCCTATAGCGATGGGGACTTCTACAAGTGGCTTGAAGCTGTGGCCCACGTCTACAGCGTTACGCATGAGCCAGAGTTAGACCGCCGGATGGATAGCGTTATTGCGGTGATTGCCAAGGCGCAGGAACCGGATGGATATATTTCTACTCCAGTACAAATCAAAAACGGCAAACGATGGGAGCGAATAGGCAACCATGAATTGTACAACATGGGGCATCTGATGACAGCAGCCTGCATCCATCATCGGGCTACCGGAAAGGATTCCTTGTTGAAGGTGGCTACTAAGTGTGCCGATTATCTGTGCGTCACTTTCTTCCCCCGACCGCCTCATTTGGCGCATTTTGGCTTTAACCCATCTCAAGTTATGGGCCTGGTGGAATTGAGTCGTACGACGGGCGATGAGAATTATCTGAAACTGGCTGCCATCTTCGTGGAGAACCGCGGTTCGCAACCCGGTGGAACGGATCAAAATCAGGATGTTGTTTCGGTACGGACGTCAGAGAAGGCGGTAGGGCATGCCGTAACCGGCGCGTACCTTTGGGCCGGAACGGCGGATCTTATGGCGGAGAGTCGTGATCCAGAGCTTCACACCGCACTTGATAGGCTCTGGGAAAATGTGGCATTGCGCAAGACGTATATTACCGGTGCCATAGGCTCTCTGCATTCTGGACTTTCTTCGGACCTGCCCGGCCATGGAGATCCAGTTCGCGAGTGCTTTGGACTCGATTACCAGTTGCCAAACCGCACTGCGTACAACGAAACATGCGCAAACATCGCGAACGCGATGTGGAATTGGCGGATGCTATCCCTCACCGGCGACGCAAAATATGCGGATGTCATGGAGCGGGTGTTTTACAACAGCATGTTGTCAGGAGTGAGCCTGTCAGGCACAAAATATTTCTACACTAATGTTCTTCGGCGCGATACTACGCTTCCCTTGATGTGGAATGACACTCCAGATCGGTGGCCCAATACAACCGATCGAAAAGTTCCCATTGGCCAATCGAAGATGTCGGCATCTTTTTGCTGTCCCCCTAATGCAATGCGAACCATGGCCAGCATACACGAGTATGCGTATTCCTTTTCGGACAAGGCGGTGTGGGTGAACCTCTATGGCTCCAACGAACTTAAGACGATTTTGCCCGATGGCAGGCCGATCGAACTCAACCAGACTACGGACTACCCTTGGGATGGAAAGATTGACATGGTTCTCGGACCCCAAACCTCGGGTGAGTTCACCATCCATCTCCGCATACCCGAATGGGCGGAGGGCGCAGACATTTCGGTCAACGGAGCCTCTTCTGATGTCGCGGCGCATCCGGGGACCTACGCAGCCATTGCCCGCAGTTGGCGACCGGGAGACCACCTGCAACTTGATCTGCCCATGAAGATACGAACCATGGCCGGGATCCCCCAGGTGGATGAGACATGGGGACAGGTAGCCGTGATGCGCGGCCCGGTCGTCTATTGCATCGAGTCTCCGGATCTCCCCTCCAATCTCAAAATTGACGATATTGCGCTAGCGCCGGACTCAATCGTGTCGGAACATTTTGAGAGAGATCTATTGAACGGAGTGGTTGCCATCCAGGTCAGCGCCAAACGAATCTCGCCACCCAGCGTATCGGGCGCCCTCTTTCAGCGCTATCCATCAAATTCTGACCAACGAATCTCCCTGCGCATGATCCCTTACTACGCGTGGTCAAATCGCGGCATTGCCTCAATGAGCGTGTGGCTCCCATTTCGCTCATGATCCGGTAGCTCAGACAGCAATAGTTTAACACTAGTGTCCTGTCTCTAAAATAATTGTCATAAGTAAAGAAGTAAGGTGCATCGGATAGAGTGGGGGAAGTCCGATGCCGAAGGGTCGTCCATTAGCGCCGCTGTCGATTGCCGCAGGGGAACGTAAGCAGTTGATTTCCTGGAACCGGCGGCGGACTACGCGCAAGCCTTGGCGATGCGGGCGCGGATCGTTTTGTTGGCCGCCGACGGACTCAGCAACACCGCCGTCGCCGCGCAGCTCTCCACGACGCTGCACACGGTTGGGAAGTGGAGACAGCGCTTTCTGGAAAGCGGTATCGACGGCCTGCTCGACGAGCAGCGGCCCGGCACCTCGCGCAAGTTGAGCGATGAGGATGTGGAGCGCGTGCTCACGCTGACGCTGGAGTCCAAGCCTGCCGATGCCACCCACTGGTCCACGCGCTCGCTGGCCCAGCGGACCGGGTTCAGCCGGGCCAGCATTCACCGCATCTGGCGGGCCTTCGCTCTGGCTCCGCACCGTGCGGAGACCTTCAAGCTGTCACGCGATCCGCTGTTCATCGATAAGGTGCGCGACATCGTAGGCTTGTATCTCGATCCGCCGGACTGCGCTCTGGTGCTATGCGTGGACGAGAAGAGTCAGATTCAAGCGCTCGATCGAACCGCGCCATTGCTGCCCATGCGCCCCGGCCAGATCGAACGCCGCACCCACGACTACAAGCGCCACGGCACCACAAGCCTGTTCGCCGCGCTCGATGCTAGGACCGGCAAGATCATTGGTCAGACCCACCGCCGCCACCGATCCACCGAGTTTCGCACCTTCCTCGATACCATCGAGAAGAACGTGCCGGCAGAGTTGGAGGTGCATTTGATTCTGGACAACTACGGCACCCACAAGACCGACCTGATTCGCAACTGGCTGGCTAAGCGGCCCCGCTTCCATCTGCACTTCACCCCGACTTCAGCCAGTTGGCTCAACCTGGTCGAGCGCTGGTTCGCCACGCTGACAGAAAAACAACTGCGGCGCGGCGTCCATCGCTCCACCCTCGAGTTGGAACAGGCCATTCGCAGTTACATCGACTACAACAACCACGCACCAAAGCCCCTCATCTGGCACAAAACCGCAGACCAAATCCTCGACTCCGTAGCTCGCTTTTGTACGCGAACTTTAGAGACAGGACACTAGATCAAGCAAGAGAAAGACATGCATCGAGTCACACAACTGCTGGCGGCCTTTGCCATGGCCTCGGTTCTCTCGTTACCGCTCTTCAGTCAGACAGGGAAAGAACTGCCGCTCGCAGCCACTCCTCCCATGGGTTGGGGGAGCTGGAATCACTATGGAAAAAGAGTTACTGAGGCTGACGTTAAAGAGAATGGCGATATGCTGGTAAAGCTCGGCCTCGATAAACTCGGCTAAGTTTATGTCAACTTGGACCGAAGCTGGGAAGGGCAGCGCGACGCCGATGGCGTGCTTCAGCCGAACCCTGCAAAGTTCGGCGACATGAAGCAGCTTGGCGATTATATTCACTCGAAAGATCTCAAGTTTAGTGGCTATTCATTGCCGGGCCCTACAATCCGCGGCGGCTTCGTCGCCAGCTACGGCCTGAAGGGCCTAGTTTTCTTGTACCAAGCTTAGAGTTAGTCCTCAACCGGTTTAGGTTGCAGCCAGGTCGCGGCGAGCCGCGACCTGGCTGGCGAACTCGCTTGGGGTCCTGTCATCGAGAGATGCGTGAGGACGACTCTCATTGTATTCCTGTCTCCAGGCTTCGATCAGCTGCCTTGCCTCCTTCAGATCCATGAACCAGTGGATGTTCAGACACTCCGATCGGAATGTGCCATTGAAGCTTTCGACGAACGCATTGTCGGTTGGCTTACCCGGCCTGGAGAAGTCGATCTTCACTCCATTCTGATAGGCCCACAGATCCATCACCTGACTGGTGAACTCGCTGCCGTTATCGCAGTACAGAGCCTTCGGTATCCCACGGCTGGACTTCAGACCATTCAGCACTCGTACAACGTCATCTCCCTTCAAGCTCTGCCCAGCGTCGATTGCGACTGCTTCCCGGGTAAACACATCGACGATGGTCAAGGATCGGAAGCGTGTCCCGTCCTGGAGTTGGTCCGATACGAAGTCCATACTCCAGGCCTGATCGGGTGCCGTGGCCTTCAGCTTTTCTTCGCGTTGCCGCGATGCCTTACGCTTGCCGGCAGGCTTCATCCTCTTCAGCGTCAAGCCTTCTTCCTTGTACAGCCGATACACCAGGTACTTGCCCACATCCCAGCCTTCACGGTTCAACAGCACGCGGATCTTGCGGTATCCATAACGCACTCTTGCCTGAGCGATCTCGCGGATCCTCATCCGCAGCTCAGTTCGTGGATCGAGGCAGCTGCGGTAACGGTAGGTCGCCCTTGGAACACGCAGAACTCGACACGCTCGCCGTTCTGCTACGCCATACGACCCCACCAGTGCCTCCACCGTCGGTCCACGCCGTGAAGGCTTCACCATTTTTTTGAGAGCACGTCCTGCAGCATCGCTTTATCCAGCGTTAGCTCCGCCACCAGTTGCTTCAGGCGCATGTTCTCTTCTTGCAACTGCGCCATCCTCCAAACCTCGTCCACTTCCAGGCCAGCGTACTTCGCCTTCCATCGGTAGAACGTCTGCTCGCTGATCCCAGCCTTCCGGATCACCTCAGCAACTGGAACACCCACCTGCGCCTGCTTCAACACTCCAACGATCTGCTCTACAGAAAAACGCTTCTTCTTCATCCAAAGCCTCCCCTTACTCAGGTTAGATTTGGTCGAAGACTAACATTTTACCTGGTACAAGAATAACGAGGCCGATCAATAGTGCGTGTTCTGTTGACGGATAGAGCTATCCAATTGGTAGCCGTGCAAAAAAATGGACTGACTCAGCCCCTTACGCAGTCCCTCAATAAATCGGCTCTGCGCAAGAAACTGTAAGACCCCCTG
>NZ_DATKQC010000254.1:0-21515 GCF_035532915.1 Edaphobacter sp. | reverse complement strand
CTCATTTAGCAATTTGACGCTATTGCACTGCGGCCAGCCCGAGCTTGCTCATATTTCCCTGCACGGCTGGGGTGAGCAGCCAGTCGAGAAAGGCGTGCGCTTCGGCGCGATGCTCTGACTTCGCCATCACCACGGCGCACTGCCGCAACTCCGGATATACGGTCGGCACGCGTACATAGGTGCCAATCTGACTGAAGTGTGGCGTGTTCGCCGTGGTCAATGAGATGAGCCCTAGTTGAGCGTTGCCCGACTCTACAAACTGCGCTGTCTGGGCGATGTTTTCGGCAACCACCAGATGCGAAGACACCTTGTCGTAGAGGTTCAGTTTCTTCAGCGCGGCTACGGCTGCACGGCCGTAGGGGGCGTGCTCTTCATTGGCGATGGCGATGCGCGTTACGCGCGGGTCGGTCAGCTTGTCCATGCTGATGGGCTGTAGGGGCGAGTCTTTGCGCGCCCACAGGACCAGAGCGCCCTTGGCGTAGGCGGTTGGCTGCTTCATATCCGAGAGACCGGCGGCTACTACTTTTTCGGGGAAGACAAAGTCTGCGGCTAAAAAGATGTCCATCGGTGCGCCGTTCAGGATCTGCGTCGTGAGGGTGGCGGAAGAACCGTAGCTGACTACCAGCTTGATTCCCGTGGCGTGCTCGTAGGCCGCGGCCAGCACCGGCATGACGGGCTGCAAGTCGGCGGCTGCAGCGACGTGCAGCTCCTTTTGAGTGTCCTGTCCCCACGCCGCGCCTGTCCCGAAAAACCCGCTCAACATCACCAGGCAAAGAAGAACAGCTCTCATCTTTGGTCCACTCCGCTCTTTACGGTACCCTAGATAGAACAATGAAAGTCGCGACCCATCATCTTAGATGCACAGAATGCGGAGCCGTCATCACCGGCAGCGCCGTCAACAGTATATTTCGCTGCCCGGACTGCAACGGGCTCTATGACGTCATCTACCCCTGGTCGCCCGGTACGGGTTCGTCTGACGCGAATAACAGCAATCTGCCCAATGCGAGCGCGCTTCGCTGGCTATGGCAGGAGCGCCGCACCTCGACCCTTCCGCTTGACCAGAGCGGCGTCTGGCGCTTCCGCGATCTCTTTCCCATTCTGGAAAACCTCGACAATGCCGTTACCCTGCGCGAGGGCAATACGCCGCTTTACGATCTGCCGCGCTGCGCCAAGGCGATTGGGCTGAACTGGCTGACTGCCAAGCATCAGGGGATGAATCCCACCGGCTCGTTCAAGGACACCGGCATGACGGCTGCGCTCTCGGTCGCTGCCGACCGTGGCTTCGAGTGGGTCGCCTGCGCTTCTACGGGCAATACTTCCGCCGCGATGGCTGCCTATGCCGCTCGCGCCGGTCTGCGCAGCATCGTCTTCATCCCCGAAGGCAAGATCGCCTGGGGCAAGCTGTCGCAGTCGATGGACTATGGTGCGCTGACAATTCAGTTGAAGACGGATTTCGATGGCTGCGTACGTATTTTGACGGATCTGGTCACGCGCTTTCCGATCTATCTGCTGAACTCGGTCAATCCTTACCGGCTGGAAGGGCAGAAGACGCCTGCGTTCGAGATTCTGGAACAGCTCGACTGGCAGGTGCCGGACCACATCATCGTTCCCGGCGGCAACCTCGCCAACTCCTCGGCGTTGGGTAAGGGCTTTATCGAGATGCAGCGCCTCGGACTGATTCAGAGGCTGCCGAAGATCAGCATCATTCAGGCGGAGGGAGCGAATCCGCTCTACCGCTGGTTTATGGACTCCAACCGCATCATGCGGCCGGTGACGGCGGATACGCGCGCGACTGCGATCCGCATCGGCAACCCGGCGTCATGGCGCAAGGCGGCCAATATTATCGACAGGCTTGGCGGCTGGTGCGAACAGGTTTCGGAGCAGGAGATTGCGCTGGCCAAGGCGCAGATCGGCGCGGAGGGCGTGGGCTGTGAGCCGGCCTCTGCCGTTACCTTTGCCGGGCTCAAAAAGCTGGTCGCGCTGGGTAAGGTCGCTCCCGAGGAGCGCGTGGTGCTGATTCTTACAGGGCATACGCTTAAGGACTCGCAGTACACCATCGACTATCACCGGGGCGAGCTGCTGACCGAAGCGGAAAATGCGCAGATTTCGGCATCGGATCAGGCTCTGCACACGGCGCTGCGCAAGCCTCCTATCGTCCTTGAACCGGACTCGGATGTCGTGCTGCACGCGCTGGAGTCCCACATGAAGCTCGCCCAGACCGTATGACGCCTCTACACTTACGCTTACCAGCGACCTCTGCCAACCTTGGCCCGGGCTTCGATGCCCTGGGCCTCGCGATGGCGCTGTATTTGACCATCGATGCGGTGGAGGCGGCGGCTTTTGGCATTCGCGCCACCGGACGGAATGCCGATCTTTGCGGCGATGCAGCTCATAGCCTTATTTTCAGCACTTATAGCAGCGTTCTCGCCGCCAACGGCAAGCAGGTGACGCCGCTGCATCTTGAACTCGACAATGAGATACCGCTGGGAATGGGTTGCGGCTCGAGCGCTGCCGCGCTGCTGGCCGGGGTACTGCTGGCCAATCATTTTGGAGAACTCAACTGGACGAGCCAGCAGATTCTTGAAGAGGCGTGCCAGCGCGAGGGGCATCCTGATAATGTTGCCGCCTGTTTTCTGGGTGGAATGACGGCGTCGGCTGATAATGGAAGTGCCATTGTTACAGCTACATGTGGACAAAATCTAAACTGGAACTTGTTTGTTGCGCTGCCTTCGACGAGCCTTGCCACCGAGAAGGCACGGGCGCTTCTGCCGGCGACCTACTCCCGTGCGGATGCTGTGGCGAACGTGCAGAACACCGCTCTGCTGGTCTCGGCCTTTGCGCTGAATCGGGGCGATCTGCTGCGGACTGCCATGCAGGACCGCATCCACCAGCCCTACCGCATGGAGGCGTGTCCGCTGCTGCCACTGCTGCTGCCGCTGAATGGTGCGCCCGGCGTTCTTGGTGTTGCGCTTAGCGGGGCAGGGCCTTCGGTGCTTCTTATTGCGGATGAGACGGCGAAGGAACTGCCAGCCGCGATCCGGAAGGCTGCGAATGACCCCGATCTGGAGATTATTCAGACCACGATTGCCGCGGGAACCCTGGTGCAGAAGTAGCCAAAAAGGTTAGCCAGCAGGGTAATGTTTCAATAAGTTACCTCAAAGTTACCTAAGATTTCTTTACCTTTCTCCACTTCCTTCGTACCTTAGCTCCTGTGGGCAGTTCTGGGGAGGGCTGCTACGCCGCCCGTTGACCTCTTTTACAGAGGTCCGGGCGTTTGCTTTTTCAGCAAGATATACCGTCTTGAAACTCTTCCTACCCTTCAGCATCTATTATTGTGAGGACTGCTCAGTAATGGCAGAACATCCTGGAGGGAAGTAAATGGCAGGTCAGTTCGTAACCAACATCAACGACGCATCCTTTGAAAAAGAGGTTCTTCAGTCGGATCAACCCGTATTGGTCGATTTCTGGGCCGCCTGGTGTGGTCCATGTCGCGCACTTGCGCCGATCGTCGATGAGATTGCCAACTCGTATCAGGGCAAGCTTAAGGTCATGAAGATGGACGTTGATGCCAACACCGCAACCCCGGCGCGTTATGGAATTCGCGGCATTCCCGCACTGCTGATCTTCAAGGGCGGCCAGGTTGCCGAACAGATCGTCGGCTATGTCCCCAAGGACACCATCGACAAGTCTGTGCTCAAGGTTCTCGCATAAGTTTTTACCCAGCTTCGCAAGCGGCCCGGCAAACCAGCCGGGCCATTTCTTTGTCGCTGTTGCCGTTAGCTGTTCTCCCCGGGCTGCTGAAACGGGTGGAGCCGTTACACTTTGTAAATGCTCGAATGGATGCTCTTCCGCACGATCATGGTGGCCTTCTTCATTCTGGCCAACAGCTTCTTCGTCGCTGCTGAGTTCGCGCTCGTCAGCGTGCGCGAGACGCGCATCCAGCAGTTGATCGCGCTTGGCCGACCGGGTGCGCGTACCGTTCTTCAGCTCAAGCACAACATCGACGAGTTCCTTCCCGCCGTGCAGTTCGGGGTGACGCTGGCCGCGCTTGCGCTGGGCTGGGTGGGTGAGCCTGCGGTTGCGCAGATGATTCTTCAGATCGTGCATGGCTGGCTGAATGTTTTGCCTGCTCATGCTGTTATCTATGCCCATACGCTTGCGGTCCTCATCGCATTTGCGCTGATTACTTATTTCGAAGTCCTGCTGGGCGAGCTTGTTCCTAAATCGCTGGCGCTGCAGCGTGCCGAGCGCATCGCGCTGGCCGTGGCAGGACCGATGGACGTCTTCATCCGCATCACGCGGCCCGCGGTGAACCTGATGAACGGCTCCGCCACCCTTGTGCTGAAGCTCTTTCGCGCGCCGCTGCATGGGGAAGGCGCTGTCCACTCTCCTGAAGAGATTAAGCTCATCGCCACGGCGACCCGGCGCATGGGGCTGCTGCCTCCCTTTCAGGAGGAGATCATCCATCGCGCCATCGAGCTGAACCACGTTACTGTGCGCGAGATCATGACTCCGCGTGGCAAGATCTTTTCGCTGCCCGCGGACCTTCTGGTCGAGCAGGCGAGCGCCCGCATCGTCGAGGAGCAGCACTCGCGCATCCCTGTGTACGATCCCGCGAATGGGCCGGAGAACATTATTGGCATCGTCTACTCCAAGGACATCTCGCGCCTGATGCACTTTCGCGGGGTGGCGCTTGGGCTCGGCGGCAAGGGCGGCTCCGGCCTTACGCTGCGGCAGGTGATGCATGGGTTGACGGTGGTTCCGGAGACCAAGCTGGCGGTTGAGCTGTTGCAGGAGTTTCAGGAACGGCGTCGCCAGATGGCGATTGTGGTGGACGAGTTCGGCTCGACCGTTGGCCTTGTGACTGCCGAAGATGCGCTGGAGCAGATTGTCGGCGAACTGGATGACGAGTTCGATATTGTGCCTCGCAGCCCTCTGCTCAGCTCGACAGGAGCCATGTCGCTGGACGGAAGCACAACGCTGCGCGATCTGGGAACGCAACTGCACTGGAGCTTTCCCCGCGAAGCCGGAGTTGAGACGCTGGCCGGGTTTGTGCTCGCGCATCTCGGTCATCTCCCCGAGGTCGGCGAAAGCATCGAAGAGGGCGGACGCCGCTACTCCGTTGCAGAGATGGATGGCCGCCGCATCAGCCGCGTCGCCGTGCAGGTCCTGACGCCCGCAAAGGTCGTTGAAAAGATGGGCAGGGAAACGACGGCATGAGGCCAGCTCTGTGGAACCCTGTTCGCCGCATCCTGCTTACGCTGCCGGTCATCTGGGTGGTCGTCTCTGTCGTCTTCCTGCTGATTCACCTTGTTCCCGGTGATCCTATTGTGCAGATGCTGGGCGAGGGCGCGAACACCGCCGATATCGCCGCGCTGCGCCACGCTTACGGCTTCGACGCTCCGCTGAGCCACCAGTACATTCATTATTGGCAAGGAATCTTTCACGGCGATCTTGGCCAGTCGCTGCGGCTGCATGACTCGGTGACGCATCTTGTGCTGCAGCGCTACCCGTACACGCTTGCGTTGACGCTGGCCGCGCTTTTGATTGGGATCGCGGTATCGGTCCCGTCGGGCATCCTCTCGGCGCTGCATCGCAACCGCTGGCAGGACCGTACGCTCGGCGTGGTCTCGCTGGTGGGGCTCTCGTTCCCGAACTTTGCGCTGGGGCCGATTCTCATCATTATTTTTTCCATCTACTTTGGCTGGCTCCCGGTATCGACGGCGGGGACCGGGGGCGTCGGCGATTTTCTGCTGCACCTGATCCTTCCGGCGATCACGCTTGGCCTTGGCCTTGCTGCCATCCTTACGCGCATGGTGCGCACGGCGATGCTCGAAGAGCTGGGGCAGGACTACATCCGCACGGCGCGCGCGAAGGGGCTGAGCGAGAACAGGATCGTATATCGCCACGCTCTGCGCAATGCGCTGATTCCTGTGCTGACGGTGATCGGGCTGCAGTTTGGGTCGCTGCTCTCCGGGGCAATTGTTACCGAGACGATCTTCAGTTGGCCGGGCATTGGGCGGCTTACGCTGTCGGCGATCTCGAACCGCGACTATGCGCTGGTGCAGGGATGCATCCTTGCGGTTGGCCTTACTTACGTCGCTATCAATCTGCTCACGGATGTTGCTTACACCATCGCGAATCCGCGAATGCGCGGCCAATAAGTTCCAGAACATTCCCTCAGGGGCTGAAGCCACGCCCTTTCAAAACATGGAGTTTTTGGGGTCCACTGCCACGGACTTTCAAGACCTGGACTTAATGAGTAGCCCCTACAGCAGCTCCACTATCCGTGCCGAAATACTATCTGCATCGATAGTCATCAAAGCCACCGTTACCGGCAAGCTAAACCGCCGTGGCCCGGCGCTGCCTGGGTTCAGGTACAGCACGCCGCCACGTGACTCAATCGAGGGCTTGTGCGAGTGGCCGCTGATGACCGCTGCTACTCCTGCCACTACCGGATTGATATCGAGGTCGGCCAGCGAGTGGACGAGGTAGAACAGTCGCTCGTCGAGTTCGACGACATCGGTAGCTGGCAGCTGCGCGCACTCGCCCCACTGGTCGATGTTGCCGCGAATCGCCGTGACTGGGGCGATCTCGCGCAGGGCGTCTAAAATTCGGGCGTCGCCGACGTCGCCGGCATGAAGGATGTGCTCTACGCCAGCCAGCGCCGTCAGCGCCTCTGGCCGCAGCAGGCCGTGCGTGTCCGAGATGACTCCGAGCAGCATTGAGCTTCAGGCGAGCCGCAGGCTTTGCAGCGAGGCATAGCTCTTGCTCTGGCTGGGATCGTGGCTGCGGTCGGGATCGATCTTCAGCTCCATCACCGTGACGCGATCGAGCGAGACAGTGTAGTCCTCGGTCTCCTCGGTCGAGCCGCCGGGGCTGAAGCTGAACTGCTGGCGAACGACCTCGCGCAGCTCGGTGCCTGACCCGGCAAAGATGGCAAACTCCTGCGAGCGCTCCGTTGCCTTCTCGACGAAGTGCAGGTGAATGCGGTGAATCGTTAGTGGCTCGTCGAAGTGCATCCGAATCACCTGAGGCCCGGTGCCTGCTGCGCGCCAGCCGGTGGATTCGGTCTTGCCCAGCGCGTGTTCGATCGGAAAGGCTTCGTCTTCCGAGGTGATCTCTACACGTGCGATCCGCTCAAGGTTGCGCCAGAGATCGGGAATCGGCGTTGCGGCTACAGGCGATGGTGTAACGATGCTCTTACGCATAAATGCCTACGGACCTCAGCCCCAAGCATATCTGATATCGCTCGCTAAGGATGGTGCACTTGCCGGGCTATCTCTAAATTCCGGTCTCCATCTTCGTTCTTGGATCGAGGTAGTCGCGCAGCGCGTCGCCGATAAAGTTGAATGAGAGTACGCAAAGCATCACCGCCATTGCCGGGAAGAAGACCAGGTGCGGCGAGTCGAAGAGGTGCGAGCGGGCGTCGTTGAGCATCGATCCCCAACTGGCCGCCGGGGGTGGAACGCCCAGTCCGAGAAAACTAAGCGTGGCCTCGGCGAGTACGGCGCCCGCCATGCCGATGGCTCCCTGCACAATCAGCGGCTGCACGATGTTGGGCAGGATGTGGCGGCAGAGGACGCGCAGGTCGGAGGCTCCCAGGGCACGCGCTGCCTCGACAAACTCGCGCTCCTTGACTGCCATGACTTGTCCGCGCACCAGCCGCGCGTAGCCTACCCAGCCGGAGATGGCCAGCGCCAGAATTACATTGAACAGTCCCGGCCCCATGAAGGCCACGAAGGCAATTGCCAGCAGGATTCCCGGCAGCGACATGAAGGCGTTGGTGACATAGATGTTCAGGATGGTGTCGGTGACTCCGCCGTAGAAGCCGGACAGGCATCCGGCTACGATGCCCACTGCGAGCGATAAGCCGACGACGCTGACGGCGACGATCATCGAGATTCGAGCGCCGTAGATCGTGCGCGAAAGGATGTCGCGCCCAAGTTCGTCGGTGCCGAACCAGTGCGCTGCGCTTGGCCCCATGAGGCGTCCGGTCAGGTCGAGGCGTGCGGGATCGTACGGTGCCAGCCAGGGAGCAAACAGCGCGCAGACCAGAAAGATCACCAGCAATACGATTCCGAGCGCAGCCAGGGGCTGCTGCTTCGAGCGGTGCAGCAAGCTTGTTCTCGCCATGGTTGCGTCAGCGGTCATCCATTCACAGGATGCGGCCATTGGGCAATAGAACGCAAGACCAATCGACCGCGGATGGCACGGATAAAAACGGATTGAACACTTTATCCGGGCACGCCGATGATTCAGAAACTAATCTTTCTTCTGTTTCGTTTTAAATCCTCGAATATCCGCGCCACCGGCGGTCGCGCCTTACGTTGCTCGGTATCATGGAATCGAGAGGGACCAGTTTGCGAATTTTGATCTATGGACTGAACTATGCTCCTGAACTGACCGGCATCGGAAAGTACACCGGAGAGATGTCCTCGTGGCTGGCTGCGCGGGGGCATGATGTCCATGTGGTGACCGCGCCGCCGTACTATCCGGCGTGGAGCATCCGCGAAGACTATCGCGGCAAGCTCTACCGCACGGAGAAAGTTCCAGGCGAGCCGATTGTCTATCGCACTCCGCTCTACGTTCCCGCCAAACCGACCGGGGTGAAGCGCATGGTGCACCTCTTCTCGTTCATGCTGGGGAGCCTGCCGGTGATGCTTCGCGAGATCTTCTGGCAACCTCAGATCGTCTTCACGGTAGAGCCGACTTTTTTTGGTGCGCCGCTTGCGCTGCTAGTGGCTCAGACCGCAGGCGCAGCCTCGTGGCTGCACGTGCAGGACTTTGAAGTGGATGCCGCCTTCGACCTCGGCCTGCTGCCTGCTGAAGGACTGATCCATGACTTCGCGCTGGGCCTTGAAGAGTTCTTTACCCAGGCTTTTACCCGCGTCTCCAGCATCTCGCACAAGATGGTCGAGCGAGCGCTGGCCAAAGGTGTTCCTGTCGCGCGCACGATTCTGTTTCCCAACTGGGTCGATGTAGATGCTATCCATCCACAGGCACGAGATACGGCCAATAGCTTTCGGCGCGAGCTTGGGCTTGAAGACAAGATCATTCTTCTCTACTCCGGCAACATGGGGGCGAAGCAGGGGCTGGAGTTGCTGGCGCCGCTTGCTCGAGCATTCGAGAACAACGCTCGCGTTCATTTTCTCTTCTGTGGCGATGGAGCCTTCCGTCCGCAGCTTGAGACGCTGGTTGCGCATCTGCCCAACGTGACCCTGCTGCCGCTGCAACCTTTCTCGCGGCTCAACGACTTGCTGAATGCGGCTGATATTCACCTGTTGCCGCAGCGCGCCGGAGCGGCTGACCTGGTGATGCCGTCGAAGCTCACCGGAATGCTCTCCAGCGGCCGTCCTGTTATCGCTACGGCCGACCACGGTACGCAGGTCGAGCAGGTGGTCGAAGGCTGCGGCCTCGTCGTTCCAGCCGAAGATGCTCCAGCGCTGCACGCTGCCGTTCAGCAATTGATCGACGATGAGCCTCTGCGTCAGCGGCTCGGTGCTGCTGCACGGGAATACGCCATAGAGCATCTGGGCAAGGAGCAGGTTCTGCTTCAGTTTGAACGCAATCTGCAAAATTTAGTTCTCGGCATATAGAGAGAATGGTTAGGGGTGCTCTGATTTACTCCCAGAGACTTACCTCAGGGGCTAAAGCCCCATTCATTTTATTGGACTTGCGGCACGGCTGAAGCCGTGCCCTTAAACAAAACGACGGCTTAATCAGAGGCTCCTCAGGCTGGCTCCTAAAAGGTTGTGGCTGTCGCCTCCGACCTGACGGCGACAGCCACATATTTTTTCGAGGTTATTCTGCCTTGCCTACAGAGTGCTCCTTGTAGGTCTTCTGGAAGAGATAGAAGGCTTCCTTCTTCTTTCCATCCTCGGAGATAAGACCCTTGCGGTTGAAGCCGTCCTGCAACTTGGGAATGTTGCGAGTGGGTGAGCGGAAGTCCATCAGGATCCACGGAATGAGGCCGCGCACCTGGGGGATCTTGTTGATCATGATGAACTGGTGCTGGTAGACGTTGACCTGCTGCTCTTCGGTCCAGCGCTGGTCTTTGCCGCCGTGGTTGCCCTGCTTGGCTTCGGCGCCAAACTCAGAGATCAGGATGGGCTTCTGCGGAAGCGTCCATTGGATGTTGTCGGCGTCTTCGGGACGGCCATCGTACCAGCCAACGTACTCGTTCTGGCCGACCACATCGAGAGCATTGGTGAGAGGGTCGTTCTCCACCATCTTGTTGTCTTTGAGGTGAGGCCCAATGATCGCGGAGGTGATGGGCCGCGTCGGATCGAGCCTGCGGGCTTCGTTGGCGAGGTTGGTGAGGAACTGGGTGCGGGTGGGATTATTTGGCGTCTCGTTGGAGACGGACCAGAGGATGACCGAGGCCTTGTCGCGGTCGCGGCGGATCATCTCGTTGAGCATGAAGGTCGCCTTGGCGTAGACCTCGGGCTTGTCGAAGGAGATGTGCTGCCATAGCGGAATCTCCGACCAGATCATGATGCCGTCTCGGTCGGCCTCGCGCTCCATGCGCTCGTCGTGCGGGTAGTGGGCGAGGCGGACGAAGTTGGCGTTCATGTCCTTGAGGAAGCCGAAGATGTTCTTGACGTCCTCATCGGTGCAGACGCGGCCGGTGCGGTAGGGAGCCTCGGCGTGCTCGTTGACGCCTTGCAGGAAGATGGCTTTGCCGTTGAGCAGGATGCGGGTGCCGTCGACGCGGATGTCGCGGAAGCCGATGTCGTCGGTGAGCTTGTCCTGCTGATCGCCGGAGCCTGTTGCGAGCTCGACCTTGTAGAGTTTTGGCGTCTCGTGCGACCACAGCTCGAGTTTGCTTGCCTTCACCTCGAAGGGTGCGCGGCCATCGGCATCGGTCTTGACGGTGGTGCTGACGCCTGCCTCGGGGATGCGGAGGGTGACTGGAGTTCCGGCGGTTGCGCCTTCGACGTGGACGTAGCCCGTGAGGGTTTTGGCATCGGCGGCGGAGAAGGTGCTGCCGTGCTTCAGGTGAACGTCGTAGTCGTCGATGAACTGCATGGGAACGGTGACGAGGGAGACATCGCGAGTGAGGCCACCGTAGTTGAACCAGTCGATGCCGACCGAGGGGATGCCGTCGACCTCGCGGGTGGAGTCCACCGCAATGACGACGAAGTTGTTACCGGGCTTGAGCGCGGCGGTGACCTCGCAGTCGAAGGGAGTGAAGCCGCCTTCGTGGTCGCAGATGCGCTTCTGGTTGACCCAGACGAAGGACTTATAGTTGGCCGCGCCGATGTGGAGGAAGGTGCGCGTGTTGGGTTTGGGCTCAAAGCCGAAGTCGCGCTGGTACCAGATGACGCCTTCGTAGCGGAAGAGCGTGGGCTCCTGCGTGTTCCAGTCGCCGGGAACTTTAAGGGTCGGCGCGGTGGCGAAGTCGTACTCCGCGTTGTGCGGGCCGCTATCGATATTGGGATGAGTATTGAGCGCGTAGGTCTTGTCGTTGACCTTGCCGTCTGGGGAGTAGAGTGCTCTTGCCGGGGGCTGATCGACGAGATAATGCCAGTTTCCATCGAGAGAGGTGACGTTGCGGTGGTCTACATCGACGAGCAACGTCTTCAGCGGCTGCTGGGCCACTGCCGGAAGCGTGATGGCACAGCAAGCCAATGCGAGCAGTGCATTGCGGCGGCCGATTCCTTTTGCTGGGAAGCTCTGCGAAAAACTGGTCATGACACTCCACACTGGCTGAAATTGAAGGAAATCAAAGCGGAAAGATGAAACGTGACTGATTGAAATGGAGACGCAGTGCGTGAACGAGAGGTATGACCTCTTGTTCACGCGATCATGCTATCAGAGAGTGGCTATTTCGGTTCACCGTACGGAACATCCTTTTTGCCGAGGGCGATGGGAGTGTCGGTGAATTCGACCTTGGAACCGTCGACGGTTTTGATGTTGTTGTCGGTCATGGTCCAATTTTTGGCGTCGGCGATGGTGCCTGCGGTTTTGGCTTCGATGTCGAGATGATCGAGGCGGAAGTTCGTCAGCGGGGCGTCGGGGTAGGCGCTTACGTTGAAGGCTTGCTTGGCGCCGACGGCTTTGATGTTCCAGATGTGAACGTCAGAGAAGTGCGGCAGGCCCTGTGCCTCGGGAACTTTGGTGGTGAGGACGACCCAGTAGTGCGGTGGATTTTTTACGTCCGGCGGCAGTGTGGCGTAGCTGTAGCTGGGGTTCCAGTTCATGGTCATGTGGATGGGAATGGCTACGCCCTGCAGGTTGAGGTCGTGGATGCGGATGTCGGTGGCGGTGCCGCCGCGGGTGTGCGCGGATTTGAAGAGAACGCCCGAGGGAACGCCACTGAGCGCGGTGAGGTTGTAGACCTCGATGTTGTGGAAGCCGCCGGAGGTCTCGGAGCCGATGGTGATGGCGGCTGCGCCGTGGCGAATGATGGAGTCGCGTATCACGATATCTTCTGTGGGCCGATTCACGCGTAGGCCGTCGGAGTCGCGGCCCGACTTGAGGCAGAGGGCGTCGTCGTTGACCTCGATGTCGGCGTGCTGGACGAGGACCTTGCGTGAGGAGTCGATGTCGATGCCGTCGGTGGAGGGGCCTTTGCCGCCCTCGTTGTTGCGGATGGTGACGCCGTCGATGGTGATGTCGTGCGAGTAGAGGACCTGCACCGTCCAGAAGCCGGAGCGCCGAAGCAGGATGCCGCCGCCGAGGTGAACGTTATAGGAGTTTTGCAGAAGGACGAGGCGAGGACGTTTGGCGTCGTAGTCGGAGGCCCAGCGCAGGCCCTTGGGCTCGTAGATCTTGCGCAGGTCCCAGTAGGACTTCCACCAGATGGGGCCATCGCCGTCGATGGTGCCGTGGCCGGTGATGGTGACGTCGTTCTGGTTGCGGGCATTGATGAGCGCGGCGGGCCAAGTCATCTCGATGCCCGCGATGCGGGTGGGCAGTTCGGGATAATCGGCCAGCTTTTCAGAGCCGATGATGGTGGCTCCCTCGGGAACGTCGAGCGTGGTGCCGGATTTGAGGAAGAGTGAGCCGGAGAGATAAGTTCCGGGCTTGAGAGTGATGGTGCCGTGGACCTTCGCAGCAGCGTCAATGGCCTTCTGGATGGCCACCGTGTCGAGCGTGGTGCCGTCGCCTTTGGCTCCGTAGTCGTTGGCGACGAAGGTCTTTGGAGTGGCTGCGGAGGCTGAGGCGGTGAGTGCAAGAGCACAGGTGAGAATTAAAGCGCGGGACATCTATTTCTGCTCCTGGGATTCATTGGTGACAAGTTTGATGGTGCCGAGGATGCCGGACGAGGTGGGAACGACCTTGTTGAGGTCCTGCATCTGGAAGCGGTCGCCGTACTTGGCGATGAGGGGCTTGTAGTCGTGCGGCGGCTGTGCCGACCAGGCATTGAGCGCGGTGTTATAGACGTGGATCTCGATGTGGTTCTGGCCGGATTTGAGGAACGGCGATACGTCGAGGCGATAGGGTGGGTGCCAGAGATAGCCTGCCTGCCTACCGTTGATGAAGACGATGGCGGCTTCGCGGACGGGCGGTTCGAACCATGCGCGCATACCGGGGCCTGTGCGGGTAACGCGCGGATCAGGGATGCCGTTGTGCAACGGCGCGGGGCGATTGAGGACTCCGGCTGGCGGAGTGACCGGGGAGCCGCCGTCGATCTGGAGGTAGGTGGGGGTGGTGGAGACGGAGCCGAGGTTGAAGTCGCGGGTGTAGACGGCCTCGCCGGAGTAGTGGATGGTGTCGGGGCTGGCGATCCAGTCGGTCAGCTTCGCTTCGGACTTGGTTTTGTCAGTCGCGGCGAAGCGTACCTGCCAGTTGCCGCTGAGGTCAGCCAGCTGTTTGGTCGGCGCGGTGCGCGGCGCTGGAGCTTTGGGGTTGACGCTGCTGAAGACGAAGATGCGGGACTCGTAGGGCGCGAGGTGCAGCTCGACATTGGCGGTAGGGGAGCTGGTGGCTTCGCCGCTGGCCGGGTTCCACTGCTCGCCGAACTTGTGGGGGGTGCTGAAGGTTGCGGTGGTCTCGACGGGGTGGTTGCTGGTGTTGGCTATGAAGTAGATGTCGGTCGTGGGCAGCTTGCGGCGGATGAAGCCGATCTCGTCGTTGCCCGAGGTGAGGGTGAAGTCAGGGGTGGCGGCGTTGTGGAGGGCGGCGGCAAGGGCGGAGTCGTCGGGGACAAGGCTGCCTTTGACGGCGGTGAAGAGCTTTTGCGAGAGGCTGGTGATCTCGGGCAGAGTCTTGCCTTCAGGCGAGATGGAGGGCGCGCGGCCGATGGAGACGACTTTGCCTCCCGCGGCGACGAACTGCTCGATCTTGCGAAGGGTATTTGCCGGGATACGGTCGGTGGGCGGAAGGACGAGAATCTTGTGGGTGCCGAGGCCGACGGAGTTGATGGCGTCGGCGTCGATGAAGTCGACGTTATAGCCTGCCGAGAGGATGGTGGACATCAACTCCGGGGTGACGACGCGGGTCATCAGCGCGGTGATGCTGTCCTGCGTGGGGGTGAAGGACGCCCAGGCGTCGTCGGTGGGCAGCAGAATGGCTACCTGATTGGCGGGCTGGCCCTGGCGGAGGAGGTAGCTGACGCCGCCGATGTAGCGGGTGACGTCGGGCATGACCGGATGCCAGGGGTTGTGATCGTTGAAGACGGCGGCGGCGTAGAGCGACCAGCCGGGCTCGCCAACCTGTGGCGCGGAGTAGGACCAGCCGTGGCAGATGATCTGGTTTTCGCCGGTCAGGAAGTCGATGTCGGCTTCGGCCTTCATGTCGAGCGGGGTCGCGCGGAAGACCGGGGAGTGGAGCCAGGTGAAGGTCTCGCCGGAGGTTACGTTGTTGCCGAAGACGTGATTGGCTGAGGTGGCCCAGCGCAGGGTCGAGAATTGCCGCCACTGTGGACCTTCGCCTTCGGGAAGGGCGGCGAGGCGTTGGCTGGAGAAGGAAACTGCTGGGTTACCATAGGTTTGAGAGCGAAACTTGGTGTGATGCTCGATGGCCCAGTTATTGATTTGAGTCAGGTAGTTTTCGTTCACCAGTTCTGTAAGTGTCTTGCCCCAGTCGTGGCGAACGGTTTCGGCTTCGGGGGTTCCACCAGCTACCAGTTCGGGCAGGTGGGGCAGGAGATCATAGCCTCGGCGCTTCTTAAATTCGGTGGGGAGATCGGGGGTCCAGTCGGAGCCGTAGGCCTCGAGGGAGTCGGAGAAGATGGCATAGGGCGGGGTGGGACCGAAAGCTTTGAGCAGCGGCTCGCCGACTGATTTGAGGTGGTTGGCAACGGCTTGATGGCTCAAGGGATCGAGGACATAGCCTTCGGCTCCTGCGGCGGCACGTTTAACCTGTTGCTTGGTGTGGCTGGAGATGAAGAAGAGGGCGGTGCGGGGGGTGGGTTTGGGTGGCAGGTTATCCCAGGTCCGAGAATCCGAACCTGGGGCACCCAAAGTGGTGGCGGTGGCGGCGTCCCAATGTTGGGGCTCTCCGTTGACGAGTGAGACGGAGATGATGGACTCGCCTTCGGCCAGCTTGAGTTTGGGCAGAGAGGTTGCATTGGCAGGGACGGGAATCTGGGCGATGCGGAGGCGTCCGGAGGCTTCGGCTAATGTGGTGGCGGGACCGCCATAGGGCCAGCCGCTGCCGAGGGTGACGTCGATGCGGAGGCCCAGCTTGCGGCCTTCGGTTTGGGCGTAGTTCACGTCGTCGAGAAACTCGGGGGAGAGGAAGGGGAGGTTCTTCAACCCTTTTGCAGGGTCGTCGAGGACCTGCGGGTACTCGAACGCCAGTTCCGCTCCTCCTATGCCGTCGGCTTTCATCTGCTGAAGCTCGCGCAGGATCTCGGACTTTTGGACGGCGAGGCCGAACCACCACCAGCGCACCATGGGTTTTGCCTGGGCTGGCGGGTTGTGGAAGTTTTGGTGGAGAGATTGGATGGATGTCTTTGCAGTAGCAGGGGTTATGCAGGTGAATGCAAAGGCCGCAGCCAGCAGCGAAGATGTGGCGATATGACGTGGTTTGCTTGGTCGAACTGGCATTGGGGCTACTCCTGTTTGCTCATGCTTTGGTCGGCTACGGGGCCGTCGAGAATGGGTTGGGCTAATCCGGCGACGTGTGGGCGCTGAGATTGTGGGGCGAGATCGAAGACGACGATCTGGTTGCGGCCTTTGCGGAGCCAAGGGCCGGGGACGTAGAGGGTCTGCTGAGGGCCGGTGTTCCAGAAACGGCCGATGGCGTGGCCGTTGATCCAGAGGGCTCCCTTGCCGAGGTCGCGGATGTCCAGAAAGGTGTCCCCGGTCTGGGGGAGGGTGAAGGTGGCACGGAGGAAGGTTGGCTGGCAGCTGGAAAGAGGGCATACCCCAGGGGCTAAAGCCCCGCTCTTTTGCTTGTCTGAGAGGGCCAAGGCTGAAGCCTTGGCGTACCTAGAGGCTGGAGGGGCGATGTGGGGGGAGTTCGGAGGGGCGATGTTCTGATCTATGGATTTTGAGAAGTTGGGCAGGATGGTCATGGGCAGGGGGTAGACCTGCCAGTGGGTGAGTGGCTGGCCAGCGAGGGTGACCGCATGGGTGATTCCCTTGTTTTCGCCGCGCATGTTGCGGGTGGAGTTGATGCGGCCGTCGTCGGCTACGAGGATGTCCAGGCGAGCGGGCCCGGTGGTCTCGATCGAGACGGCGGGAAGATTGCCCTTGGGATCGGCAGAGCGGCGGTCGAGGGTGGCGGTGAGTTTGCCGTCTATATAGATTTGGGCGTAGTCGTGGACTTGATCGATGACAAGATCGCCCGAGACGGCAGCGGGGAGGTGCTTGCGGTAGAGGATGTAGCCGTAGGCCTGGTTGAAGCGCTCCATCGGCTGAGGAAGATCGCTGGCGATGGGAGCGGGGAGGTTGGCCCAGAGAGGTGTGGACTGGGTGAGGTCGATCTGCGGGATGGTGATAACGGGCGGTGCGGCGGGGATGGGCGGCAGGCAGGACTCGTTGCCGCAGGGGGAGTATTGCGCGAGGACTTTGCGATAGGCGAAGAACTTGGGCGTGGTGTGTCCGGCTTCGTCGAGCGGGGCGTCGTAGTCGTAGCTGGTAACGTCGGGGAGGAAGTGGCCCTTGATGAGGCTGGAGCCGGACATGAAGCCGAAGCTGGTGCCTCCGTGGAACATGTAGATGTTGATCCCGGCTCCGCGCTTGAGAATGTAGTCGAGGTCTTCGATCTGCGGGCCGATGGGGCGGGTCTGGTGCGGATGGCCCCAGCTATCGAACCAGCCGGGCCAGTACTCCGAGACGAACAGAGGAGCGTCGGGGCGGAGCTTTGCCAGCTCGTCCATGCCGCCCTGATGGTTGCCGATGCCGAAGTTGGTGGCGGCGAAGAGGCCGGGGATGGAGCCTTTGGGGATGTTGCGCCAGTTGTCGGCGGTGTAGAGCAGCGAGTCGGTGAATCCGGCGTGGAGGAAGATCTGGTGGAGGTGCTCCATGTAGACGTGGTCGGAGCCGAAGTTGCCGTACTCGTTTTCGACTTGGGTCATGAGGATGGGGCCGCCGCGTCCGATCTGGAGGGGCGTGAGTTCTTTGGCGAGGCGGTCGATCCAGCGCTCGGCGGGGATCATAAAGGCGGGATCGTTGGAACGGAGAGCAGCGGCGGAGGCGGGGTCTTTGAGCAGCCAGGCGGGGATGCCGCCGAGGTCCCACTCAGCGCAGGAGTACGGGCCGGTGCGGAGGATGACGTAGAGGCCCTCTTCCTGTGCGGCGCGGATGAAGGCGGCTACGTCGTTATTGCCGGTGAAGTCGAAGTGGCCGGGAGTCGGCTCGTGCATGTTCCAGAAGACGTAAGTGGCGATGGTGTTGAGGCCCATGGCCTTGGCCATCTTGAGACGGGCGTGCCAGTAGGCGCGGGGGATGCGCTCGTAGTGCAGCTCGCCGGAGAGGACTTTGAAGGGCTGGCCATCGAGGGCGAAGTGGTCGCCCTGAGGGGTGAAGGTGTGCTTTGGCTGGGCGTGGACGGACATCGTGCAGAGGATGAGGAGGGCGGCGAGAAGGTTTCGTTTCACGGTCATAGGGATTTCAGGCAACGGAGCCAAGGTAGTTCATTTGGGAGAATGTTTCAAGGGAGGATTTATTTTTCCTCGACTTCATTGAGAGGGGACCGGGTTGGCTCGAACCAGATTTGACGGATGCCTGTGTAACTGGAGCCTTGCTCTTCCGTCACGGGTGAAACGCGGCGGAATAGAACTCCAGGAAGCGAGGTGAAGCAAATTTGAGAAAGGGATATTTGTAGGAACTATTTTTCTCTTTTTTGTGCGCAAAGCCTTTCTCGTTTTTAGATTGCAAGCACAGTTGAAAGGAATTTATTCATTTTTGCTGGATTTTTCAGGTTTGGAACGCTGGTTGCTCATAGGGATGGTGTAGCCGAAATTTTAAGACATCCCCTTTCAACGGAGATTTACATGCGATTCAGAACCATCCTTGCAGCCGCGGCCCTCGTTCTTTTGCCCATGTTCGCCCAGGCCAGCAGTATTACCTACAACTTCAATACGGTTCTCAGTGGTGGAAGTGTGAGCGGAACGATCACAACCGACGCGAAGTCAGGCGTTCTCAGTGCCTCGGACATTCTCGATTACAACCTGCTCATCAATGACGGCCGCGAAACGATGGATTTGCTGGGCAGCAACTCGCAGGTTTTAGTGGGGGGCAACGGCTTGACGGCGACCTCGAGTGCACTTTCGTATAACTTTAGCGATTGGAACTCCATTCTCTTGTTCCAGGCACCTTATATCGGTTCGGGCACGAATTATGTCTGCTTCAACAATCCGTTTGGCGACTGTGATCTTCAAGGCAGCTCAGATATATCGGCAGCGGTCAGGGGAGATGAGGCCTTCCAGTCAGCTTTACAGCGTGGGACCGTGAAATTTGCAACCGCACAGATTGCTCCTGCGGCAGTTCCGGAGCCTTCGACGCTGGCGCTGTTGGGTACTGGCCTGATAGGTTTCGCGGGCATGATGCGCCGTCGTGTCGCCTGCTAGGTGCGATTGCGGATGTTTGAAAAGGAGCCCATGTGGCTCCTTTTCTGTTTCTGCGCTAAAAAGTCTCAGGCTAGTCGGGGACCTGCCAGCCTACCGGGGTCTGTGCGAGCGTCGCTACGCCGGTGGCGTGGCCGCTGATGATCTCGGCCATGGCCGGGAAGGCTTTGAGGACATTCGCGGATTTAGCCCATACGGGGACGTCCGCCATGGTGTAGTGATAGGTCACCCGGGTCTCGTTGAAGCCGTTGGCCACGGCGGGAGGCGTAAAGCTGTCGATGGTGTTGGCGACTCGGTGGCCGTAGCAGAAGCTGGGCGCGTAACGCGCTCCGACGGTGGTGACGGTGTAGCGGCTGACGCGAATGGACATCTCGACGGTCTTGTCGAGAAGCTGCGATTTGACCAGCGTGTCCATCTGCGCGGTCTCTTTGGGGTCGCCGGTCTCGTAGGGGAAGCGGGTGTTGGCAAGCAGGCAGTCGGGGTGGTCGACGTAGTGCTTGTTGAGTCCCTGAAGGAAGTTCTCCGACGTGGGCGCGGACTTGGAGTGGCAGCCGATAAAGGGAAGAAGCAAAGTACAGGCCAGGGCGGATTTCAGAATAGTCGATGGTTTCATTTGGTCGTCTCTGGTTACATTTGGGTTGGATGCTTGTTTTGTGGTAGATGGGGTAGTTCGGAAGCTGATTTCAAGAATGGATTGTGGCAGAGAGCTGTTGGGAAACGACACGGATTCGGCTTGCGGCCAGGAGGACCTGTCCGAGAATTGGGACTGGAGGTGCTGGGTCGTGCCATCGGTCTGTCGTTTAGTCGGCCTGGGCGGGACTGGGGGTGCCATCGCCGGGAATGGGAGGAGCTTCGGGGTTGGGGACGGATGGCGGCTCCTGAGTTGTTGGCATGGTCTGGAGTAGCTTCAGTTCGGCTTGTACCTGTGCCCATTTCTCAGGTTTCTTTTTAGTGTAAATAGGAGCAGCGGGGTTGGAGTAGTAGTTGGCTATGTTCTGCTTCAAACCCGATGGGACGGGGTGAGTGGGATTGCGCGTGAGCGTGGACAGCAACCGGGCGTAGGTTTCGTCGGTGAGCTGGTAGACTCCCGGCATTACCTTGGCGCCGGTGTCGAGGTCGCGGTTGGGGACGTAGGAGGTCACATAATTGAAGTTTGCCAGAATATGCCGCAGGACAGCGGTAGAGCGATTCAGACTTTTGACGTAGAGCTCCTGGGTGTGGGCGTTGGGGCCGCGAATCGCGGCGTCTGACAGCGGGCCGATGCGGGGCAGGATGAAGATGATGCCGGCGAGGAGATGGGTCCCGATACCGGCCTTCTTGCGATATTGGTCCCAGCCGTTTTCAAAGTCGGACTGGGCGAGATCCTTGTTGAGCGTAACGGACTCGGGTCCGGTGTCGTCGGGTGGGAAGCTGTTTCTGTGCAGAATGTCTTCGGCGTAGGCGATGCGGGGCAGGAAGTTGCGGACGGCGAATTGGTAGCCGCGCAGGACCGGCCTTCGATGGCCGATGATCTGATAAAGATCGATGCCGTAGGTCTGAAAGAGGGCGCGGCGAAGCAGAGGAATGGGAACGGCGAGCCCGACGTGCTTGAAATAGGCCGAGGGGGCGAAGTGGTGCTTGCCGATCTCGTTAACGTCGAAGGCGAATTCTGTGCGGACGTGGGCGTGTTCACCCTGTTCGTAGGTGACGGCCGAGCCGTATTTTTTGCCGAGCTTGGGGAATTCGATGGGGACGGCTTCGTTGATGGCCTGGGCGTGGCCGATGGTATCGCCAACGTAGTGCGAGAGGGCGCCGATAGCGAAGGCCAGTTCGTCGGCGTCGTGTGCATTGTGGATGAGGCTGAGGACGAAGTCTCCGGGGCGGACGTAATGGGTAAGGTCGCTGAGTAATGGATTGCCGAAAGGATAATAGCCGAGGTCCTGGATGGCACTGCCGCCGTAGGCATAGGCGTGCGCTTCCTTGATTTGTGCCTCGGTGAGATTGGGGAAGCGCTGGAGCAGAAGAGGACGGATGGACAGCTTCCAGGTGAGGTCGATGAGCTGCTCGTGGGTCTGGACGGAGTAGGCACGGCCAAGCGGGGAAAAAGCGAGCAGGATGAGGATAAGTAGAAGAGCTTTGTTGTAAGAGGCCGGGTTCACGTGCTGGCTGGGCATACGCTGAGGATAACCGGAAGCGATCGTGCTGGTATCTGGCACAGAGAACTATGATGAGCGGAGTGAGCTCAAAGATGGATGAGGGACGGAGAGGCTGGCTGGCGGCGTTTCTTTTAGCCGCGGCTGCGCTGGGAGTTTTTATGACGCTGCGGCATGGGCCGGTGAAGGCTGGCGGCCTGACGCCGGTTGCGATGCGCCAGCTCGCTCCGAATATGGAATTCGAGCAGATGGATGGAGGAACGTGGCGGCTGCGGGAGCATCGCGGGCAGGTCGTGCTCATCAATCTCTGGGCGACGTGGTGCGGGCCTTGCCGGGAGGAGACTCCGGGGCTGGTGCGGCTCTTTAATGAGGACGGGCCGAAGGGGCTGGCGGTGGTGGGGTTATCGCTGGACGCG
>NZ_DATKQC010000253.1:0-4334 GCF_035532915.1 Edaphobacter sp. | reverse complement strand
TTTCTTCATGGCATAGTTCCCCGTTAGGGTAGGAGTCATCAGCCATGAAGGCGGTTAACGGTGGACTTCATCACCAGGTACAAACTGTTTGTAAATGAATCTTCGATCCTCGCTGCGGGTTTGTCAAGATCGCAAGAGTTGGCTGAATTGACATTCGACCATTGCGATCGCAGGGAACTCGTGATGCCATGCCTTTCAGTAGTGAGTGTTGACAGCGGCGGCAGCAATGGAATAAAAGTAAGGGTTGGTTAGGTGAGGGAGTTCACCTTTAACCGCTGTCCCTTCCAATAGGCCGGACAGATGATGACTCCTGACAGGGAATCCTGTCGCGGAGTTGTGTCCCGGCGTTTTCCCTGAATACAAGTGAATTGGAGTTTTTGGATCCATGAATTACACATGGGTTCTACAGAATTTTTACGCCGGTCTGGTGCTTGGCGCAATCGCGCGTGTCATCCCTCGCGCGCGGATCATGATCGAAAATCCCATCTATCGGAACGGGGCAAACGGCATCGCGCCGTGGCGTTCGTATTCCGCCCCATCCCAGATCTTAGGAATTCTCACAACCAACGACCTTGTGTCGGGAAAGCGTACTCATCATGTCTGAGATTGCAAAACTTGAAGCTCTTGAAATCCTCGATTCCCGAGGCAATCCAACCCTCGCAGTCACGGCAACATTGGCAAACGGAGTGAAGGCAACGGCGAAAGTTCCCTCTGGAGCATCGACCGGCAAGCGCGAAGCGGTGGAACTGCGGGACGGAGATAAAGCCCGCTTTGGCGGCAAAGGTGTGCTGAAGGCGAAGAGCCACGTTGAAGGCGAAATTCACAATGTCGTTCGCGGATTCGATGCTAACGATCAAAGGGCACTGGATAAAAAGCTTTGCGAACTGGATGGGACCTCGAACAAAGCGCGACTGGGAGCCAACGCGATTCTTGGAGTGTCACTGGCGGTTGCAAGGGCGTCGGCGAAAGATCGGGGCCTGCCCTTCTATGCCAGTCTTGGCAACGAGGGAGCCAATCTAATTCCGGCGCCTTGGTTCAATGTGCTGAACGGCGGCAGTCACGCTGATAGCAACGTGGATTTTCAGGAGTTCATGATTTCACCAGTCGGCGCCCCTCGCTACAGCGAGGGACTGCGCGCAGCCGCCGAGACCTTCCATGCTCTCAAAGCCGTGCTGCACAAGAAAGGCTACAGCACAGGGGTCGGAGACGAAGGCGGATTCGCGCCGCAGTTGAAGTCCAACGAAGAGCCCATCGAACTGATTCTCGAAGCAATTCAGAAGGCCGGGTATAAGCCGGGCAAAGACCTGGTCATCGTCCTAGACCCGGCCACCAGCGAGTTTTTTGAAGATGGCACGTATGTCTTCGAGAAGTCAGACAAGAGCAGGAAATCGCCGGCCCAGATGGTCGATTTCTGGAAAATCCTGCTTGATCGGTATCCGGAAATCTGGGCGCTTGAAGATGGGGTTGCGGAAGACGATCGCGCCGGCTGGCAGCAACTGACCAGGACGCTGGGAGACCGAATCCAATTGATCGGCGACGATAACTTTGTCACCAATCCCAACCTCTTTCGTCAGGGAATCAAGGACGGCATTGCCAATGCCATCCTGATCAAATTGAACCAGATTGGCACGTTGACGGAGACGCTCGAATGTATTGAGATTGCTCGCGCGAACGGCTACGGCGCGGTCATCTCTCACCGCTCGGGCGAGACCGATGACACCAGCATCGCGGACCTGGCAGTGGCGGCGGGCATGGGGCAAATCAAGACCGGCTCGACCAGTCGCGGCGAACGTATCGCAAAGTACAACCGCTTTCTGGAGATCGAACGCGAACTCGGAACCAAGGCCCGCTACGCAGGCACCGCCATCTACGACCGCTGGCAGACGTCGGTGAAGGCATAGCAAATCGCAGTAGGTGTTGGAGTCCACCGCAAACCGCTCAACTGGGCAGATGACTCCTCGAAGCTTCAAATACTTGGAGGAGTCATGCCCGAACCCGTACCCGATCTCACCTTGAACCGACACCCCGGGGAGTTAAACGATCCCCAGCAGAGACATCTCAGAGTCACTTGCCAATATATCGACAAGCTTCTGAGCGACGTTGAACACGTTCTTCATGCGGCGACGTCTCCATCTCCGTTCCCCCGCTACGTCGTGGACATCACACCCGCGCAGACCCGTGCGATTGAGGACCACATCCGCCGCCTGCGCTCGCAACTGCTGCGTACGCTGGCCTGGCAGCACATGAGACCAAACTCGCCGGAAATTCCAGCGACACGCGCGGTGATGACAGACCTGGCTTTTGTCGACATCGCGGTCGAGGAACTAAAACCCGGTTACATGCGTGGCTATGGCGCTGTCCCGGAGGATGCGGTAAGCGAACTCAATGGAGTGGTCTACGAGCTTCGCTCCCTGGTCGCGGGCATGGAACGCTATGTCCGCCAGGAATTGGGGACCAACCTGGAGGCGCGCCTCCGGAAACTGGAGGAAACCGGGTGCGATGTGGACCTGTTGCGGCTCATGGAGCAGATCGTCACCCGTCAAGGCCTAGTGGAATTCCGATCGCGCATCGATTCGCTTGCGTCACGCCTGGAGGACAACGATTTGGAAGTGGCCCTATTCGGTCGAGTCAGCAGCGGCAAATCTTCTCTGCTGAATGCGCTGCTCGGCACGGATGTTCTTCCCGTCGGCATCAACCCCATCACGGCGGTGCCCACCAAATTGCGCTACGGGACATCCTTGCGAGCGACGGTGACCTATGGCGACGGAAGAAATGAGATCGTCAAGGTCGAGGACCTACCCGGCCTGGTCACGGAACAAGAGAACCCCGGCAACCTGAGAAATGTCGTGAGAGTGGTGGTTGAGGTCCCATCGCCACGCCTCCGGCACGGCATCGTGCTGGTGGATACGCCGGGACTCGGCTCCCTGGCGAGGCGGGGAGGAGCGGAAACTCTGGCCTATCTTCCTACGTGCGACCTTGCGCTGCTCTTGATCGATGCAGGGGCTACGTTAAACGACGAAGACATCGGAACTCTGCGCCTGCTGTATGAAGCGGGAATCCCCGCCATCGTTCTACTCAGCAAGGCAGACCTGCTCGCGGAAGGAGATCTGCACCAGGTTGTCGGCTACATTCAGAAACAGCTGCAACACGAGTTGGGTCTGGAAATGAACGTTCATCCTGTCAGCTCGCTTTCGAGCCATTCCATCCTGCTCGATTATTTCTTTGAGCGAGAGTTGCTTCCCCGATTCGACCAGGCACGAAGTCTCCGGAACGGCTCCGTCGCAAGAAAGATCGGGACCTTGCGCGACTCGGTGATTGCGGCGCTGGAGACGAATCTCGACCGCAAAAAACGCGGAGGGCACAATCTTCCAACCGATGCGCAGGGTCTGGAGGAGAGATTGCGCCATGTGACCGGCATGATTGGGGAGCAGCGCACCACTCTCAACTATGCCTTTCTCAAACTCGCGGAGTCGCCGGAGGCGGTCCTGAGCCAGGTAGCGGATACCGCGCTGCGATGGATGCGAACTCATTCCAAGGCTCGTGTCACTTCCTTCCAACTCTCAGAATGGATCCATGATGCTGTTCGGCAAGACCTGGAGCGATCCATCGGAAGTGTCAGCTGGGTAAGCCGGCGCGCCATCGACACATTGCTGAGCGTGGCGCAGGAGATGGGGCGAACCGACGTGCCTGCCCAGGATGACCTGGAGGTTCTCTTGCGCGATATGCCTCGCTTTGAGATGGCGGCGCTACCGAAGGACATCAACACAAGCCATTGGATGTTTCTGGGAGATAGCGTGGTCCGCGCCAAAATCAGAAACAGCCTGCGGCAAAGTATCGGCGAATTGCTGCAACAGGAACTTCACCTGTACGGTCGCGCGCTGTCGCAGTGGAACCAGCAGTTCGCTAGCAAGATGGAGTTCCTGGTAAGTTCCTACGCCGACGCCTATCGTGTCCAGTTGCACAGGATCGCGGGGACTTCGAAAGACGCGATCGATGCGCCGCAACTGGAAGACGACTTGGCTCGCCTGAAGAACTGGGGAGTTGATGAGATTTCAAATGAAATGCGAACACATGGATAGGGAGGCATGAGTTTGTCGAAATATATGTATATTGCGGTGGGCGGGGCGCTGGGTTCCATTGCTAGATTCTGGGTTGGTTCCGCGGTCGCCAGCCGTCTGGGAACAAAGTTCCCTTACGGGACCTTTGTCATCAATATCACGGCCTGTGCGATTATCGGCTTCTCGCTGACGTTTCTGGCTAAGCGAACGGACCTGAATCCTGCGTGGAGGTTCCTGGTGCCTGTCGGCTTTGTCGGCGGTTACAGCACGTTTTCG
>NZ_DATKQC010000252.1:0-5803 GCF_035532915.1 Edaphobacter sp. | reverse complement strand
GTGCGATTGACGATGTTGACGTAGTAGGCGAAGCGGGCACCGAAGTTACGGTCCTGCACGCTCGCACTGGCGGAGCCGTTTTTGAGCTGCATGGTGGCTTCGGGAATACGGATGCCGCCGGTGTCACCAGTGGTGGCCTTCTTGGGTTGAGGCTGCACTGGCTGAACATGCTTCGGCGGCTGAGGCGTCTCTTTGGGCGCGACTTTCGGCGGCTTCACTTCCTTTTTCAGGATAGGGATGTCCTTGGGGCTGGGCGGCGGCTCGGTCTTTTCCTTGGCGACGACCGGAGCGGGGCTTGGCGTCTCCGAGGTGAGCACGCCGGTGTCGAGTTCGCGTTGCTTGGGGGGAAGCGGAAGGGAGGCGACCATGGTGGCCTGGATGGCCCCTGCATTGGAGGCATCTCCACCCCATGGCGGCGTGTGCGACCGAAAGATGTACGCCCAGCCAAGGATGAGGGCGACGACCAGCGCGTGCAGGACGATCGAGCCGACGAGGTTGCCGCCGAGCTTGTCGTCGGTGCGGGTGTCGCGGCTGTATTGGAGCTGAGTGGCTATGACCCGGTCCTCACTTGGCGTTACTTGGCTTCGATTGGCCGGGTGACGATGCTGATGTCGGTGATGCCGGCCTGCTTGACCGCATCCATCACGGAGGCGAAGGCGCCGAAGGGCACACGCTCGTCAGCGCGGAGATAGATGATGCGCTTGGTGGCGGGGCCAGAGCCTACGCTCTTCAACAGGGTGGGCAGATCATTGACGTTGACGGGCTTGTCCTGCAGAAAGACGTTCTGGTCCTTGTCGATGGTCACGACCATGCGCTCTTCGGTGAGTTGATTGACCGAGCGCGTCTTGGGAATGGCCACGATGACGCCGGACTGGAGCACGGGCGCAGTCAACATGAAGATGAGGAGCAGAACGAGCACGACGTCGACCAACGGCGTGATGTTGATCTCGGCGAGCGCCGTCTGCGTGCGACCTTTGGCGGAGAAGGCCATTGCTAGAAGGCCCTCCGGCGCGGCTCTTCGGGTTGCTGTTGCGGCGGTTGTGCGGGAGGTGTGAGCAGAGCGGAGTTTTCGATGGCGTTGAGAAGCTCGCGGCCGAAGTCGTCCATGCGTGAGGCGAACTCGCGCAGGCGAGCGGTGAGCTGGTTGTAGCCGACAACGGCGGGAATGGCGACGACGAGACCGGCTGCTGTCGTTATGAGGGCCTCCGAGATACCGGGGGCGACCGCACGGAGGGTGGCAGTGCCAGCGATTCCAAGGCCGTGGAAGGCTTCGATGATGCCCATGACGGTGCCGAAGAGTCCGATGAAGGGAGCGATGGCGGCGATTGTGGCGAGCCAGGTCATGCGGCTCTCCATCGAGGTGAGGGCTTCGCTGGAGGCGGTCTGCGCGGCGCGTTCGAGGGCGACCGGGTTACGTGGCATGCCGCGTCCGCCATTCTGGCGCTGGTACTCGTCGTGGATCTCGACGAAGACGGGGACGAGCGGGCTGGGCTTGAACTGCTCGGCGACCGAGGCGATCTCGCTCAGGCGGCTGGATTTGCGAAAGGCGCGGACGAAGCGCTGGCCCTGCATCTGGGCGCGGCGAAAGCTCGACCACTTGGAGAGCATGATGGCCCAGGAGAAGACGCTGGCGATGAGCAGGATGACCAGCACCGTAAAGGCAACGGGGCCGCTGTTGTGAACCATCTCTACCAGCGCGCTGCCGTTGGAGGCTATGGGAGCAGGGTTCGAGGCATCTTCCTGGAGGAGAGCAAGGGCAAAGGTCCAGAGCATAGTTATTTGTTCACCAGTCGTTAGTGTAAATCGAGGTTCGGGCGAAGTGCAGGTGGGGGCATCTGCTGTGATGCCGGGGTGGGACCGATAGATGCTTCGGCATGAGGTTTGCTATCCTCGCGGTACGTCATCCGACTGAGGCTTACATGCTGCTGGAACTGCGCGCGGAAAACTATGCTGTGATCGACCGTGCGGTCGCTAACTTCGGGCTGGGACTGAACCTGCTGACGGGTGAGACCGGTGCGGGTAAATCCATCCTGATCGACGCACTGGCGCTGCTGCTGGGCGGCAAGGCGTCTTCCGATGTGGTGCGGCATGGGGCCGATAAGGCCGTGGTGGGATGCGTGTTCGAGATGACTCCCGGCGCGATGGCAATTCTTGAGGCGAACGGGATCGATGCTGAGGCCGACCATATCCTGCTTCGGCGAGAGATTGCGGCGAATGGTAAGGGGCGGGTGTTCGTCAATAATCAGCCAGCCACGGTCGGGGTGCTGCGGCAGCTTGCGCCGGAGCTTGCACTGGTACATTCGCAGGGAGAGACGCTGGGGTCGTTCGACCAGACACAGCAGAGGATTTTGTTGGATCGGTTCGGCGCGATCTCGACCGATGCTGTTGCTCTGGCGTTTGCGGTGTGGCGAGCGACGACGGACAAGCTCGAGGAGCTGCAATCGGCTGAACAGGACCGCTTGCGAATGGCTGATCTGTGGAGATTTCAGAGTAAGGAGATCGACCAGGCAGGGCTGGCGACAGAGGATGAGGACGTTCAACTTGAGGCTGAGAAACGGGTGCTGGGGAATGCCGAAAAGCTTTATGCAGCGGCGATGGGTGCGCATGAGTTGCTTTATGAGTCGGAGAATTCGGCTGAGGCGGCGCTGGGCGCGGCGTTGAAGCATCTGGAGGAGCTGGCGCGGTACGATGCGCGCTTTCAGGAGCCTGCGCAGCAGTTGGCGGCGGCGAAGGCGGCGGTTGAAGATGTAGATGCCGAGGTGCGCGATTTTGCCGACAACGTTCACGCCGCGCCGGGACGGCTGGAGGAGATTGAAGACCGGCTCGCGGCTCTTGATCGTTTGAAGCGGAAGTACGGGCAGACCTTGGCGGAGGTCATTGCTTTTGGTGCGGAGGCGGCGCGGCAGTTGAGCGAGGTGGAGAACAGGGACGCTCTGCTGCTGGAACTGAAGGCGAAAGAGGTGCAGGATGCCGCGGCTTATCAGGCAGCGGCGAAGCAGCTCTCCGCCAGCAGGACAGAGGCGGCGAAGAAGCTGGAGAAGCTGGCCGAGGCCCAGATCAATGATCTGGCGATGAGCACGAAGTTCAAGATTCAGGTGACGATGGCGGAGGCTGCGAGTGCATGGACTTCGCATGGATGGGACCAGGTGGATTGCCTGATTGCCACTAACGCGGGTGAGCCGTTGAAGCCGCTGCATGAGATTGCTTCGGGCGGCGAGATGTCGCGGGTGATGCTGGCGCTGAAGGTGACGGTGGAAGAGGGAACTGCGGGTGCGCGGAAGAAAAAGGCTCCTCTGCCGCGCACGCTGGTCTTCGACGAGATTGATATTGGGATCGGCGGGCGGGCTGCGGAAGCGGTGGGAAAGAAGTTGAAGACGCTGTCGAAGGGACAGCAGGTCTTGTGTATCACGCATCTTCCGCAGATTGCGGCGTTTGGCGATCAGCATTTCCTGATCGAGAAGACCGAAAAGCGGGGGCGGACGCAGACCGATGTTCGGCGTATGGAGGATGCGGAGCGCACGCAGGAGATCGCGCGGATGCTGAGTGGCGCAAAGCTGACCGAGACCAGCCTGAAACACGCCGAGCACCTTTTGGAGAGCAGCCGGTAAGGCGCACATCTCCTGGGAGGGCCATGGCATCCCACAGAGCAGGAAGTACAGGGAGGGATCATCGATGACTACCGAATCAAAGAAATGCGCGATGGACGGTTGTACCTGTGTGCCGGCTGACGGCAAAAAATACTGCTCAACCTACTGTGAAGATGCCAAAGGCGTGACGACGTTGAAGTGCGAGTGCGGGCATCCTGGTTGCAAGGGTGAAAAGATGTAGCTTGATTGAGCAGTAATCTCTTGAACTGGAACAGGTTAGAGAACCTTTCTGAAAGCGGACGGGAGGCGTTTCCTTGATTTCGCCGTCGTGGCTCTCGTGCACCAAGGATGGTTCAAATTCGCCCCAAGCTGCCACCGAACGCGGTATACTGGTAGGCGTGACTACAACCACTCTTGACCATGCTGCGACCGATCAGGGCAGCTCTCTCAAAACAAAACGAGTTCTCCTTCTCAAGCCGCGCGGCTTCTGCGCTGGCGTGGTTCGCGCCATTGATGTTGTGCAGATTGCGCTGGAGACTTTTGGCGCGCCGATCTATGTCCGCAAAGAGATCGTGCACAACAGCTATGTCGTGACCGACCTGGCCAAGAAGGGCGCCATCTTCGTCAATGAGCTGGACGAGGTCCCTGAGGGCGCTCGTGTGATCTATTCGGCGCATGGCGTTTCGCCTGCTGTTCGGGAGCGCGCCAAGGAACGCGGCCTGAAGGTGGTCGATGCTACGTGCCCGCTGGTGACCAAGGTGCATGTGGAGGCGATCAAATTCGCCAAGCAGGGCTATTCGCTTGTGTTGGTTGGGCATCGCGACCACGAAGAGGTCGAAGGAACGCAGGGCGAAGCTCCCAGCGTGACCCAGGTGGTCTCGACGGTCGAAGAGGTTGAGGCGCTGGTGGTTCCTGACCCGAACAAGGTGGCTTACCTGACGCAGACAACGCTCTCGCTGGACGAGGCGCGCTACATGATCGAGGCGCTCAAGAAAAAGTTCCCCAATATTGTTGGGCCGCACGCGCAGGATATCTGCTATGCGACGGAGAACCGCCAGACCGCGGTGAAGAATGTTGCCCACGGGGCGGACGTTGTGCTGGTGGTTGGCTCGCGCAACAGCTCGAACTCGAACCGTCTGGTGGAGGTCTCGCAGAATCTGGGGACAAACTCCTACCTGATCGACAAGGCAGAAGATATCAAGCTGGAGTGGCTTGACGGCGTCGATACGGTAGCCGTGACTGCTGGGGCTTCCGCTCCCGAGGTTCTGGTGAAGGATGTCGTCGAGTATCTGCAGACCAAGGGCTACGGTTCCGTCGATGAGGTGGAGGTGATGCCGGAGAATGTTCGCTTCGGTTTGCCCCCTGAGATCGTCCAGGCGATTGCGTCCGCTCCGCAGGTCTCACGCTGAGCAGTAAGTTTCAACCAGAGAGTTCGGTATTCATGAGTACATCTTCAAGTAATCCGAAGACCGCGAATCAGCCGGCGCAGCCGCGCTTTGGCCGGATGGATCTCGGATTGGAGCATGTGGCGAATGGAGTCGCCCGCGCCAAGGAATGGCTGCTGGGCCAGCAGGACCCTGAGGGATTCTGGTGCGGCGAGCTGGAAGCGGACAGCATGCTCGAGTCCGACTACATCTTTATGCATACGCTGCTGGGGACGGGCGATCCGGGCAAGATGGAACGGGCGCTCAATGAGATTCTTCGCCATCAAAATAAAGACGGTGGATGGAGCCTCTATCCCGGCGGGCCTTCGAATATAAGCTATGGCGTAAAGGCCTATCTGGCGTTGAAGCTGATGGGCTGGTCGAAGGACCATCCGGTACTGGTGAAGGCTCGGGAGTGGGTTCTCGCCAATGGCGGCGTGGTGGAGTGCAATACCTTCACCAAGATTTACCTGTGCGCGCTGGGTCAGTACGACTACGATGCGGTACCCGCGATTCCGCCGGAGATTGTTCTTTTCCCCAACTGGTTTTACTTCAACCTCTATGAGATTTCGTCCTGGTCGCGTGGCATTCTGGTGCCGCTGTCGATCATTTATTCAAAGAAGCCGTTCAAGAAGATTCCACCGGAACAGGGAATTGATGAGCTGTTCGTGGGTGGACGGGAAAACTCGAACCTGCACCTGCGCTGGGACAAGAAGCGTCCGATCAGCTGGCGCAACTTTTTCCTCTTCACGGACCGCATGATTCATTGGTTCGAGCGGGTTCACATTCGGC
>NZ_DATKQC010000251.1:0-6889 GCF_035532915.1 Edaphobacter sp. | reverse complement strand
CCTGCGCCGCTCGACCCGTCCGTGGCCACAGTCGATTTCCTCGGCCACTGCACCGGAGTCCAACAGTAGAAACGAGTCTTTTACCTGTTCGGCCAAAAGACCCTGATTCTTCTTGACTGCCAATACATAGTCGGCCTTCTTTTCGATGATCTGGCGGGCGATCCCGCGTTGGCAGCCCATGGCGTCAATGGTCACCACCGTGCCAGTCAACTCCAGTGCGTTGAGCAACTTGGGAATGGCTGTGATTTCGTTGGATTTTTCATCGACTTTACGCTGCGCCAGCACCAAGCCGTTGCCCTCGGCCCAGGCTGAAACCATATGGACAAGGGTCTTTTTACCGCTCTCGCGCGTGCCGCACAAAGCCTTGCCGTCGATAGCTACCACTTCGCCCGCCGTCAGCCTGGCAATCGACGAAACCCAGGCTACGAAGCCCTTTTCCATCTCTTCCGGGTCCAGTGCCCACGAACACCCGGTTAAACGTATCGTGCGATGGAATGCCCGATGAAAGCGTCAAGAACGTCTTCAATCACTCCAACTTGTCTTCGCCATATTCGGCAATGTCGTTCCAACTCTCGGCCCCGCTCAACACCGCTGCTATCGCGATAAGCAGAATATCTTCCAGTAAATGCTCCCGGTTCCGCTCCACACGCGGATCGCGCAACTCGGCAAAATACTTCAGGGGATTGTTCATATCCCCTTCTCACTGATAAATGCCAGTCTGCATATAACAATCTAGGTCCTTTTATATGCGTCGGCCCTGGCCGGGGTACGCGTCGCTGCTGGAATTCCGAAAGGACGATTCTATAATCACACGTTTGACGACTAATTTTCGGCTAAACTGAGATGCATGATTTCACAGAGCGTCGGCCGGCGGATCATCTATGCAGCGCTACTCTGTCTAGCGGTTTGCACACCGGAAGCGGGGGCGCTTTCGTCCGAAAATTCCCTTCCGACACTGCGCGATGGTGGTACGGTAACGGGCCCTGGCATATTCCACCACGATGGGACATTGCGCATTGGAGGCTCAGTCACTCTGCGCAATCTTGAACTCGATATTCGCGGGCCGATTCTAATTGCTCCGGGTGCACATCTTGAACTCGACCGTGTTCGTCTGAGGGTTAGCGATGAACCCAACGCTCCGAACGGGACAAGCGGCCTACGGTGCCTGGGCCGCGTCACTATCCTGATCCGCAATTCATCCATGGAGCCTATTGGATCCGCACATCCGATGTGGTGGATCGAAGGGCAGCTCGATGTGGATGGCTTCGAGACGTTGAACTCGGAGTTTCACCTCGAACACACTACAGCGAAACTGAATCGTCTAAAAATCTTTGAACTTGAAGTCTCGCATGGAAGCCAAGTGACTGCAGAAAATGTGAACCTTATCTTCTTCTCAACTCAAACTGCGGACGATGAGGATCTTCAATTCAGCGACATTCCTTCTAATAAGGTATTTTCCCGCAGACTACGTCTGGGCTCTGGCGCTGTTGCCTACTTGAAAGACGCACGAGTGCAGATTTTTCTTGTTTACGTGCATGGGCAAAGCAGTCCTACAAGTCGCAGAGGCGCTTGGCCTGCTGGAGCCAGGTAAAAACAAGTCACCGGATGTTTGACCCCCCCCGGGGGGGGCAAACACGCGCAAGTACAAACGCAGATCACTTTGCGTCTGCGCACAAAAATGGGCGCGATGAGCATCGAGGCTCATCGCGCCTTTTTAGGAGGGCATCAATGTCCGGCCTGATTCGACGGTTTGGAACTCTGCACTGCATCCTTCACGCATCGGAAGCCAAGCGTGCCGGAGCGATCATAGCTCGGCGACATCAGCAGATACTTACTGTGCTCATCGTTTCGGTATGCCTGCGGGAAGTACCACACCGAGCCTTGCGGTTGGTAGTAGCTTCCGCCGCGCAAAATAGCAGCGCGCGTATGCGCATCTTCGAACTCGTTTGTCCACTGCCACACATTGCCAACCATATCCATCACTCCGAACGGACTGGCTCCTCCGGGGTTCGCGTTCACATCCGCAGGGCTCGTCAGCGCATGCCCTTTGTCTGGCGTTGGAACATCCGCAGGATTCCACGTGTTTCCCCACGGATATAGAAGGTGCGCCTTGCCACCCTGAGCTGCATACTGCCACTCCCACTCATTCGGCAAACGCTTCCCGGCCCACTTCGCATACGCGCGCGCGTCGTTCAACGAGACCCAGGTAACAGGCTTGTTCCCCCATCCCGACGGATAGGTACCATTCTTCCAATCCTTCAGGAAGTCGTAGTCATCGACCGGGTGGTAGTGTGTCGCATCAAGAAACTTCTTAAACTCCGCGTTCGTCACCGGGTACTTATCCATATAGAAGGTATGGATGTACATCCGACGCTCGTGGTACCTCCGTGGTGAATTCTCCCACGGATACTGCACATCAACGCCGATGTCGTTAGAGCCCTCGATCTCCGTGCCGTGAACTGTAAAGTCGTACGATCCACCCGGAATCTTTACCATACCCGGCGGTGTGGTGGCTGCGGGCTCAGTCTTCGCGATCTTGACCATCGTCTGCAGCAGGGGCTTCCACTCATTCGAGTACGAGGACAGCGGACGCACCGTCATCGCCTTCATGCGCGACAGGAAGCTTTCCAGGTTCGCATCATGTGCACCTTGAATCGCCAGAACTGCGTCAAAACCGTGCGCTTCGATCGGGAATGACAGCACATCGCTTCTGCCTTCCCGCCGGGGTGTCAACTCCTCGCCATGATACAGATCGAAATAGCGCACTCCCGCTTCCACAGGAGCGGTCATCTCTGCGCCTGCGACGGCATATTGGTTGCGATTGATGATCGTCCACAACGTGCGGTCACCCAATGGCCAGCGGCTCGCAAATACGCCGTACAAGTGCATCGGGTAAAAGGGCTGCCATCCGTTGCTTTCAAAAAACGGCGCCACGTCACGCTCGATGGCTGCCACGCGCCGCGTCGCTTCAGCATCCCGTGGTGTTATGCCGTTCCAAATTCCCCAGATGTTTTCCCAACTCTCCCATCCCTCTCCGTTGAAAAACGCATATTGTAGGTCGTTGGTTTTGTCACGCGCCCAGCGGTCAGAGATGTTGACCTCGTGCTGAGGATTCAGCCAGCGGTACACGTCCACAGTCGGGACAAATTGGAAGTGGTAGTAGGCCCAGCCCAACACGTCCCAGCGCACCGCCTCGTAATTGGGCCCTCCCTCAGGTTGGAACGCCAGGGGATGACCCGCCCTCACCGAAGCCATCTCAAACGAAAGCGGCACGCCTCTCTGCGTATCGCCATTGACGCCGTCAGCGTCAACTTCTTTCATCTCCTGGGCAATGGCTTCAGGCCACGACATACTCGGCCGTCGGGTACCTTGGTCCCACATCATCATCGGAAAGAGTACCCTGACGCCGTGACGATGAAAGTCTTCCACCATCTTGCGAACGCCCGCCAGTCCGCCCGGCATGGACCGCACCATATCGAGCTGATTCCGCGCGTCGATGCCCATATTTGTATACGTCGGCCATATCAGCACGGCGTCGATTCCGCCGTACCGCTCATCAAGATCTGCAAGATACTTATCCACGGTGTACTTGTGAGTCTTCGGGTCGTAAAAGTACCTGTCTTCGACCATCATCTGGGGCTGGATAAATTCCTTATGGATCCACTGGAGGGCCGGCAGCTTATAGAAATCCGGTAAGGGAGACAAATCATCCGGCGACAAACCTTGGCGAATACGCTGCTCGAAACGCCAATGCTTGGCTGCCTTCAGCCAGTTTTCATAATCTTCCGCAGTACAAAGAGCGCTTGACCCACCCTCCCATGCTCCGCGATGGATGAGGCACGGCGGCGGAGGTATCTGCTCGCCCACTGCCTTGATGCTCTTCTGGCCAATCGCTGCAGAGGCAAATGCTGCGGCAGCAAGCGTTAACCCAACAAGAAATTTCGTCCGGTTCTTCCAAAACATTTCTCTGGATCCTCCAATCAAACTCGTTCCGGTGCCAAAGCCTACCGGCGTTCCTCATAGCATGAAACTACAACGACTGCATCTAAACCCACGCTAACTGGAAAGTCCGACATTTCCATGCGCCGCTAAATGAAACGTTTCAAATTCGACGAAATCAGACTAGTTATCCATCACGCCAAATGTCAAGAGAAGATTAGGTGAGCATCGTCGGAATGCCTCAATAGAGCGTTCTGCGTGACCTGCTGTCGGAAAGCTGAGCCGCAGCATCAGGCTGTGGCCCATCAAAGTGTTCCAGAACTTCAACGGACGGATTATGCTGGGGAGACTCTGCACAAGTCGGCGATCCGCATCCAGTTTGAATAAAATTGAGGAATGAAGCGGAAGGCGCATTTTCAGCGAACGTTGGCGGGGCAGGGGAGTTTTGAGAAGTATGGCCGCAAGAGCAAGCGGGAGCAGTTTCTCGATGCGATGAACTAGGTCTCTGGCCGTTTAAAGATGTATCTTTGCAGTCACTTTTATCGCGATTGGAATGGCTGCATAGTGGGGACATGCAAAGCTACCATCGGGTGCATGTTCAGTTGAAGAGTAAGGACCGTCAGCGCTTTCCGGGATGCTGACGAAGGGGCGGGGATCGTCGCGAGTGTTGCGGCGTGCATTGGTTCTGCGCCAGCTTGACCGTGGGCAGAAGGCGGCGCAGGTGGCTGCTAGTCTGGGCGTAGCTGCGAAAACGGTGCGAGCTATTGCCCGGCGCTATGAGGAGGAAGGGCCGGAGTCGGCACTGTACGAAAAGCCGCGGCCCGGCAAACAGCGAGCACTGGACGTAGGACAGAGTCAGCGGATTATCCCCATGGTGTGCTCGCCGCCGCCACAGGGCATAGCGCGGTGGAGTGTGCGCCTGATCGCCACCGAAGCAGTGAAGCGGAAGCTGGCGCCGCAGGTTGGCCGGGAGACGATCCGCATCCTGCTTCAGAGCCACGAACTGAAGCCGTGGCGAAAAAAATGTGGTGCGTGGCGGAACTGAATGAAGAGTACATCGCCCGCATGGAGGACGTACTCAAGATTTACGAAAAGCCGCTATCGGAAAGGGAGCCAGTGGTCTGTGTGGATGAGAAGCCTGTGGTGCTGCACGCCGATGTCCGCCCGCCGCGGCCGATGCGGCCGGGACGGATTGCTCGGCGTGATTGCGAGTACGAGCGGCGCGGTACGGCCAACGTCTTCTGCGGTGTCCAGCCAAAGGCCGGGCGGCACTTTACCAAACCAACCGCGAACCGCTCCTCGCCGCAATTCGCCGACTATCTGGTGGAGATCGTTGCCAGCTATCCGGAGGCCGAAACCATCCATCTGGTGATAGATAATCTGAGTTCACATAACCGCAAGGCGCTGGTGGACCGGTTCGGTGAAAAGATCGGCGGCCTGTTGTGGGAGCGTTTCACAGTGCATTACACCCCGAAACACAGCAGCTGGCTGAACCAGGCGGAGATCGAGATCAGCCTGTTCAGCCGCCAATGCCTCGGCCAACACCGCATTCCTTCGCTGAGCGATCTACGACGGGAAGCCAAAGCCTGGGACCGAAAGATGAACCGCCACCACGTCACCATCAACTGGCAGTTCACCCGCAAGAAGGCACGCCAGAAGTTCGGCTACGAAAGAAACAACATCACACGGTCAGAGACCTAGTGTAGTGTCCAATAAATAGCTGGACATATAAGTGAGGGCAGCTACATACTGAGTCATGCCCCGCACTACTCGGTCGCTTGCCATTTCAAAAGTTCAGCAGGAGCAAATCGAGCGCTGGTTGGCAGCACTTGGAACGCCACAGCAGGTGGCGTTGCGGTGCCGTATCATTCTGGCTGCCGGGTCCGGCGAGACCGAGACGGCGATCGCTTCAGCATTGCAGATCAATCGCAAGACGGTTCGACTCTGGCGGGACCGTTTCACCACGCAAGGGTTGCAGGCGCTGTGGGAGATTGCGCCGGGGCGCGGCCGCAAGCCAACCTACAGCCCGAACCGGGTCAAGGCGATCATCGATGCTACCCTGCAATCGAAACCGAAAGGGAGCACGCATTGGAGTTGTCGAACCTTGGCGGCCAACCAGGGAATGAGTAAGTCGACGGTCAATAATATCTGGCGGAGCCATAACCTCAAGCCTCATCTCACCAAGACCTTCAAGCTCTCGCGCGATCCCAGATTTCTGGAAAAACTCACCGACGTGGTCGGTCTCTACTTGAATCCTCCGGACAAGGCGATCGTCCTGTGCGTCGATGAAAAGAGCCAGATTCAGGCCTTGAACCGCACTCAACCCGGCCTGCCCCTGAAGAAGGGCCGCTGCGGCACCATGACCCATGACTACAAGCGGAATGGAACAGCGACCTTGTTTGCGGCGCTGAACACTCTGGATGGCACGGTGATCTCCATGTGCGACGACCGGCACCGGCATCAGGAATGGATTCGGTTCTTGCGCGTCCTCGACGATGTTACGCCGTCGGACAAAGCCATACATCTGATACAGGATAACTATGCCACTCACAAACACCCGAAGGTACGGAAATGGCTGGCTCGTCATCCCCGCTTCCACGCCCACTTTACGCCGACCAGTAGTTCGTGGTTGAACATGGTGGAACGTTTCTTCCGTGATCTTACTCAAAACGGGTTGCGACGCGGAGTTTTCCGCGACGTCGAGGAACTAATCACCGCCATCGGCGCCTACATCGACAAACACAACGACCGGCCCAAGCCATTCATATGGACTGCGAAAGCAGCCGATATCCTCGAAAAGGTCAAACGCGCCAGCAAGTCCCTTGATACTCGGTATTCTGCTTGACGCAGTACACTAGGTCATGAGGACGCCATGGGCACATCTCCAACGGTAATTAGAGTATGTTTGCCGGCATTCTTTGGCGCAACGGGATACTTGTTTCTATCTGGC